>NZ_QQWW01000032.1:0-8056 GCF_003950435.1 Sphingomonas sp. ABOLG | reverse complement strand
CTCGCCTTCACCCCCGTCCCCCGCCGCTACCGCCACGATGGCTGGACGGCGGAGCGGCAGCGCGGCTTCATCCACGCGCTCGCCGAAACCGGATCGGTAAAGGCCGCCGCCCGCCGCATCGGCAAGACGACGGAGGGCGCCTATCACATGCGGCGACAGCCGGGCGCCGACAGCTTCCGCGCCGCGTGGGAGGCCGCGCTCGCCAGCGGCGTCCAGCGCCTCACCGATATCGCCATGGAGCGCGCGGTGGAGGGCGTCCCCATCCCCGTCTTCCACAAGGGCGAGCAGGTCGGCGAGCGCCGCTGGTACAATGATCGCCTGCTGATGTTCATGCTGAAGCACCACCAGCCCGATCGCTACAACACCCCCGCGCTCGCCCCCGGCACCCGGCATCCCGAGACGATCGCGCGCGAGGCGGCGCAGCAATGCCCCGTCTGCCGCGAGCGCGAGGAAACCGCCGCCCGCCGCGCCTTCGCCGAGGCGGAGGCCGCCAAGCAGAGCAACGAGGAATTCCTCGTCCACCTCATGCGCACCTATCAGATCAAGGTGCAGGCCGAGCGCCGCGAGCGCCTCGCCGGCGATTGGGCCGCCGCCGATTTCTACCTGCGCCAGCTCAACTTCTTCGAGCTGATCCTCGAAGGCTGCGGCAAGCGCATGGACCTCATCGACATGCACACCATGGAGAGCGGCGGCGAGGACATGTATAACCGCCAGATCAACTGCGGCCCCCTCACCCGCATCCTGGACGACATGCGCCGCGAGATCTGGGAAGCCGCCGGCGAGCCACCCCGCCCGCCGATCGATCTGCGCGAGTTCCTGCCGTACACGAACATGAACCAGCAGGGGGACACGGCGCGCGAACGCCAGCACGCGCGCGCCGAGGCGCAGCGGCGGATCGCGGCGTCGCAGGCGGTGTGGGAGGCGAGCGCGAGCGAGGAAAAGTGGGCGGCGTTTAAGGCCGCTTCAAGGAGCTAGGCGAAGCCTGGCGTCTCAGAAGCGGCCCCGGCCGAGGACAGCCCGGCGGCGCCGGGCGTTTCGATAGAAGATGCAGCTTTTCGCCGAATGTTTAATCCATAACGAACCTAGTAGTGGCCGATATCTATAGCGAATCGGCTCCGATCTGGTGATGTCACTCTCATAAATTAAGTCGCATCCGGATCATTCGGCCTTTCGCACCTTTGTCTCTAGCCGGCTGGTCGACTTTACTTCTGGGGGATGGGTAAGTGAAACTAGCTAGAGGACCACAATTTAGTAATCAGTCTGATTACGCGTGCCTTGCTGGCCGGGAAGATCGGTCTGAAGATTTGAGGCGAGCGAGCGCCAGAAAAGCCCAAGCGATCGGCGTCTTGGCGCCCTTGCTGGCCGACGTGGTCGATCAGCCGTGGCGTCGGGCTGAAGCCCTGGTGGAAGAATTCGGCTCGATTGGCGCAGCGTTGAAGGGATCGGCGGCACGGGTCGGAAGGATTGCCGGCGAGAACGCCTTTGCCGCTCTCAGCAAGGTCGACGAGGCATTCCGTTTTCTTCTTCGCGAAGAAATCGAAGCCCGACCGACGATCTCGAACAGCGACGAGCTGATAAAGTACATTGCTCCGTCAATGCAGCATCTGGTCGTCGAAGAGATGAGGGTGCTGTATTTCAACGCCCGCGGAGGACTCATTAAGGAAGAGAGCCTGTGCGAGGGGACGACGTCCTGCGCTCCAATCTCGATACGCAAGCTTTTGAGCCGGTGCCTGGACCTCGGCAGCAACGCCATCATTCTGGTGCATAATCACCCATCAGGAGACCCGAGCCCAAGCAAGTCCGATGTCGAATGCACCGAAGCGATCGTGGAAGCGGCGCGCTCCTTGGAGATCAAGGTCCATGACCATTTGATCATCGGTGCCGGGCGGTATGTCAGTCTCCGCTCGACCGGAGTGCTCTGATCAGCTTCAGCTGAATAGAGGGGCTCTTGACGATCTCAGAAATTATCATGAGCAGCCTGTTTTAGCTATTTCCCGAACTGGGACAATTCGGCCTGCGGCAACGACGTACTCGGCGCAACGTCGGTCCTGCTTCCGTCGGCTGGCGGTGTACCGATTCCGTCCAATTCCACCAATGCGGCGTTCAACGCGATGCCAACCTTGGTGAGCCCGAGCGCGTCAGAAACTTGCAACGCATTCTTGATGTGGGCGGCTAAGTCCTTCTTCGCCAGATGATCCATTTGGGGGGGGCCTTCAAATTTCGTCTAGTTAAAACCAAAAACAAGGTTAATGATTCGGTCGTATAAGGCGTATTGGGGGCGGGGATGGAGAAAGACCGGTATAAACGGGGGTACGATTACGTCTATAAGGATGAACGGACGATTGAAGAGGCAGCACTATCGGGAGCAAAGTCTGTTCACGAGTTCCGGCGTTTGCGGAATTTGAAGTTTGCCGGGCACGACGTCTTCGAAGATCCCGCGTGGGATATGATACTCGCCATCTTCATCGATCAGATGTCTGGGCGGCCCACATCGATCTCGTCAGCCTGTTATGCCTCTAACGTGGCGCAAACGACCGCGCTGCGATGGATAAACCGCCTGGTCAAAGAGGGCCTCCTCTTCCGCGAAAACGACCCCGCTGATGCTCGCCGGTCGTTTCTGAAGCTGTCGGACGAGACGCATAGGCGAATGATCGCCCTACTTGGCTAGCAGCAGCGAAGCGTCCTTCAATCCATTAATGGTGTCGGTTGGGTACAACGGGGACACAAGCGCACCCCGCGTTCGGATATCATGCGTTGCCTCGGGTCGCGCCGGCGGCCACTGCCGCCGCGGCGATCGTAAGCGGACATACCGTTTGCGCGCCGACAGCAGCCGTTAAAACGCTGCTCAACGAACATCAGCGCTTGGGATGCGGGAGAGCCGCCGCGGTGGACGGCCATCGCGGGCGCACAGCCGCCCGCGCCGCGGCAAAGCCGCGTCGTCGATCGACACGCCCGGTGTATCCGGGCTGTCGTCGGCCGGGGATGCCGCTGATCCTCGCCTAGCTCGGCGATCGCTTACGCGATCACCTCTCTAGGCTCAGGCGTCATCCCCCATCCGCAACGCTGCAATGAACGCCTCCTGCGGGATGCTCACCGAGCCATATTCCCGCATGCGCTTCTTGCCTTCCTTCTGCTTCTCCAGCAGCTTGCGCTTGCGCGTCGCGTCACCGCCATAGCATTTCGCGGTCACGTCCTTGCGCAGCGCCGCGATCGTCTCGCGCGCGATCACCTTGCCGCCGATCGCCGCCTGGATCGGGATCTTGAACATGTGGCGCGGGATCAGGTCCTTCAGCCGCTCGCACATGCCGCGCCCGCGTGTCTCCGCGGTGCCGCGGTGGACGATCATGCTCAGCGCATCGACCGGCTCGTTGTTGACCAGGATGCTCATCTTGACCAAGTCGCCCTCGCGGTAGCCGATCTGGTGATAGTCGAAACTGGCATAGCCGCGGCTGATGCTCTTCAGCCGGTCATAGAAATCGAACACCACTTCGTTCAGCGGCAGTTCGTACGTCACCTGCGCGCGCCCGCCGACGTATGTCAGGTTCTTCTGGATGCCGCGGCGGTCCTGGCACAGCTTCAGGATGCTGCCGAGATATTCGTCGGGGACGTAGATCGTCGCCTCGATCCACGGCTCGCTGATCATCGCGATCTTGTTGGGATCGGGCATGTCGGCCGGGTTGTGCAGCTCGATCATGCCGCCGTCGTGCGTCAGCTCGATCTCATACACCACGCTCGGCGCGGTGGTGATCAGGTCCAGGTCATATTCGCGCGTCAGCCGCTCCTGGATGATCTCCAGGTGGAGCAGCCCCAGGAAGCCGCAGCGGAAACCAAATCCCAGCGCCGCGCTCGTCTCCATCTCGAAACTGAACGACGCGTCGTTCAGGCGCAGCTTGCTGATCGATTCGCGCAGTTTCTCGAAATCGTTGGCGTCGACGGGAAAGAGCCCGCAGAACACCACCGGCTGCACTTCCTTGAACCCCGGCAGCGCCTCGGCCGCGGGCTTCTTCGCATCGGTCAGCGTGTCGCCGACGCGCGCCTGCGCCACGTCCTTGATCTGCGCGGTGATGAAGCCGATTTCGCCCGGCCCCAGGTCCGCCAGTTGCTCGATCTTGGGGCGGAAACACCCCACGCGGTCCACCAGGTGCTGCGTGCCCGCCTGCATGAAGGTGACCTGCTGGCCCTTCTTCAGCGTGCCGTCGATCACGCGCACCAGGATGACGACGCCCAGATACGGGTCGTACCAGCTGTCGACCAGCATCGCCTTCAGCGGCGCGTTGGGATCGCCCTTGGGCGCCGGGATCCGCTCGACGATCGCGTCCAGGATTTCCTCGATGCCGATGCCCGATTTGGCGCTGGCGAGGATCGCGTTCGACGCGTCCAGGCCGATGACGTCCTCGATCTCCTTGCGCACCTTTTCCGGCTCGGCCGCGGGCAGATCGATCTTGTTGATGACGGGCACGATCTCATGGTCATGCTCGATCGACTGGTACACGTTGGCCAGCGTCTGCGCCTCGACGCCCTGCGCCGCGTCGACGACCAGCAACGCGCCCTCGCACGCGGCGAGGCTGCGGCTGACTTCGTATGCGAAATCGACGTGCCCCGGCGTGTCCATCAGATTGAGGACATGGCCCTTCCACTCCAGGCGCACCGTCTGCGCCTTGATGGTGATCCCACGCTCCTTTTCAATCTCCATGTTATCAAGGACTTGCGCCGACATCTCGCGGTCGGTCAGCCCCCCGGTACGTTGGATCAGCCGGTCGGCCAGCGTCGACTTGCCATGATCGATATGGGCAATGATCGAGAAGTTACGGATCTTGGAAAGCTCGGTCGCCACGGAATTCTGCCAGCTTGAGTGAGTGCCGCGCGCGTTAGCACCTCCCACGCCCATTGCCAAAGCATCCCGCCACCGCGGCGCGCTGAACACCCGGCCGAACGAGCCAAAACACGTTCGTTCAGCCCCGCAAATTTAGCCTCTTGCCCCGCAAAATTTCGTTGATATAAGCCGCCGCCTGTCACCGGCACCTGCCGGTTGGCACCCTGGTCGGGGAATAGCTCAGCCTGGTAGAGCACTGTGTTCGGGACGCAGGGGCCGGAGGTTCGAATCCTCTTTCCCCGACCAATTTCTGCTATCTTATTGTTTTTAGGTCGCTTTCTTGGCGAATGAGGTAGGCCGCACCCGCGGTTGTACCCATCGCTGTACCCATTGGGGCGACGAACATGGGATTGCCGAACCTCAAGCTGCGCGGCGGCAGCTATCATTGGCGCCGCAAGATCACTGTGGCCGGAACGCCACTGCCACTATCGATCTCGCTTCGCACCGGACATTTCGCCACCGCACGGCTTATATCGGACCGGCTGGCAGTGGCGGTCGAGAGATTACGCGTGGCGTACGGGCAGTTCACCGGGATGACCCCGGATCAGTTGAAGAAGGTGTTCAGCGACGCGCTGCGCTGGCAGTTGCAGCGCATCCTGCAGGATCAGGCCGCCAACCCTACGGCTAAGAACGATCACGCGACCACCAACTCGCTCCATGCCGAAGCTTGGACGTTTCTTGGCCAGCACGGCAGTGCTGCGCGATGGACGATCGATGACCACGAACGCCTGATCGCCGCCGGCTGGCCGCCCGCCCAGGCCAAGGCGATCGGCGATCATGTCTTCGACACGCAAGCGGGTGGGATCGTCTCGAAACGGCAGATTGCATCCTACGTGGAAGCGTTTGGCATCCCTGCGACCGGCGAGAATGTGACGCGCATGACGGCCATCATCTGCAAGGCACGCGCGCACGCCTGCCGTCAGGCAACGGCGCTGCTGGACAGCGATGAAGACACCGTTCTGTCCGACTGGGCGGACGACGCATTGCTCGACCACACGCCTTTTGCTTTCGACACCAGTGACGCGGCTGCCGAGCCAATCGAGCGACCAGCAATGCACTCGCCACAACCGGACGAACGTACAGCAGCTCCGCCAAACCCGTCCGTGGTCGTAGCCGCCCGGTCGAAGAAGCTGCTGATGGAAGCCGCCGAGGATTGTATCGCCGATTACGCTCGTGAGAAGGCGTGGGACACCAACTCGATCCAGCAGGTCAGAACCGCGGTTCGCATGTTCGATTTCGCGTGCGGTGTCGGCGTTTACATCGAGGACTTGCAGCAGAATCACGTCCGCGACTTCACCACCTTATGCAAAAGCCTGCCCAATCGCTGGGGTCGGACCACGGCCGAGGTGAAAGGCGGCATCGCCGCGAGCCTCGAGCGGGCCAAAACGATGAAAGCCGATGATATCGGCCTGGGTCAGCTGACCATCAACAAGCACATTTCCTGGATCGAGGCCGTGCTGGCCCACGCCGCGGGCGACGAGGCCGACGACACCGGCCACCGGCCCGCCACGCCCCTGTCGTTCAGGGCTGCCAAGACCGCGCTCGGCAAGAAGGTCAAACATCAGCGCAAACGCGATCGCGACAAACGCGCAAATTGGACGAGGCAGGAAGTCGCGACTCTGCTGTCCGCGCCGATCTGGACCGGTACCGCAGGTATCGACAAGCGACTCAAGCCCGGCACCGAGATCATTCACGATTCGTGGTACTGGATGCCGCTGATGCTGCCGCTCTACGGCGGCCGCAGCTCGGAACTCGCCGGTCTGGCGCTCGCTGAAGTTCACGAGCATGACCCCATTCCTCACTTCAGGCTGGAGTTCACCGAATTACGCCGTCTCAAGAACGCGCAATCAATTAGGCGACTGCCGATCCATCCGGAGCTGATCCGCCTCGGCTTTATCGACTACGTGACGCAACTGCGCACTGCCGGCTGCACCATGCTGTTCCCGGAACTGCACTCCCCCGAATCAAAAAGCTTCGCTGGCACCTTCTATCGCACTGTATTCAAGAAGCTGCGTGACTGGGCTTTCCCGGAAGGCACGGCATGGCGGCACCGCGTCGGCGGCGCATGGAAGGATAAGGACGTCCACAGCTACCGCGGCCTTGCTACGTCGATGATGAAGGGCAAGGTGGAGGACAGCGTGCGTGGCGACATCTTCGGTCACGAAGGCGACACCGAAACGGCAAGGACATATGACGAGGAAGCCGAATTGCACGTAAAGCTCGAAGCCTTGAAGCTGCTGACGCCGATTACTCAGCAGATCCAGCCATCGCTGCCGATCCACATACGCCCTCTCGACCGCCTACGGCATGGGACTGCTAGCAGGCGGTAACACAACGTCTGATAATTACGCCAGAAAGCATGAACAGGCCACCTTCCAAGCTGGAAACATTGTGTCAGCTGGCTGCTGCTCCCAAGTTCGTTGCCCAGAAGAGGACCACTATTGTCAGTCTAAGCAGCTATAACTTGGTCCTTTTTTGCTCTTAGCAAAGTTCCGAAGCCCCAGTTTGAGCCCACAGTGCAGTGCACTCTGACAGCTTGTGTCCGTTCCGACGGCAATATCGACATCCTGCCAGGTGTTGTTGCCCCTTAAATAGCTGACAGGGCCTCGCGTGTTGTCGCGATGAACTCGCGGGGCGACCTGTAGCCGAGGGCGCGGTGTGGATGCACCTCGTTATAGTGGTCGAGCCAGGCTGGCAGCTGCGCGATGACGGTCTGCGCATCGGGCCTGGGGTTCACGCGGACGTAGTCGCGTTTGAGGGTGCGGACGAACGCCTCGGCCATGCCGTTGGACTGCGGGCTGCTGACCGGGGTGGTGCGCGGGACCAGCCCGATGTCGCGGGCGAAGGTGCGGGTGTCGCGGGCGGTGTAGCAGCTGCCGTTATCCGTCAGCCACTCGATCGGCTCGGGCACGCGGTTCACCCGGCCGTAGCGGTGCTCGACGGTGGCGACCATCAGGTCCTGCACGTCCTTGGCGGTGATGCCGCTGGTGGTTGCCACATGCCCCATCGCCTCGCGGTCGCAGCAGTCGAGCGCGAACGCGACCCGCACCTTCTCGGTAAGCGTGGCCTGAGGGCCGCCTTGCCCGTTTGGCCGTAGCCGGGATGCTTATCGTCTTTGACGAGGGCGCGGGCGGTGCGGGAAGTTTTCGGTTCTGAGACTGGTCGTACGAGCGCTCGTACGAC
>NZ_QQWW01000031.1:0-11280 GCF_003950435.1 Sphingomonas sp. ABOLG | reverse complement strand
GTCGTACGAGCGCTCGTACGACCAGTCTCAGAACCGAAAACTTCCCGCACCGCCCGCGCCCTCGTCAAAGACGATAAGCATCCCGGCTACGGCCAAACGGGCAAGGCGGCCCTCAGGCCACGCTTACCCTTCCTCGCGACTCCCGCGGCCCACACCGTTTCATGCCGCTGCGGTGCTGCGCGCCGAATAAATGGGCGGGTAGTTTCGCGTTCGCAATTGGCGTGATCGGCTCTGATCGGAAGCATGCCTGACGGTTGCTCACCGACACGCTGCAACTTTGTTGGGTCAGGCGTTCACGTCGTCCAACCGGGCAGTGCCATCATCAGCCCGCCCGAGAAAAGCCCGGACAAAATTCAGGTCTGAGGGCTTGTCCACATCCACCGCGGCGAGCCCATCCGCGCATTCGACCACCGTTGCCGAGACACCCGCGCGCTGCCCCAGCGCCGTGATCGCCTCCACCAGCGTCAGCCGCCTTGTGAGATAACGTAGCAGCAAGCGGACCCCGAGGCGCCTGACGATCCGCCACGGCTGCTTGCGGTCACGCTCCACCGCCTGCCAAAGCCGAACTGCATCGATTGCGCGTGGCGTCGCCAGCAGGAAGAGGTTGCAGCCGGACCAATCACCATCGGCGAAACGCAGATAGGTACGCCGCGAGCCTGGCGCTGCCACTTCGATCGCTTCACGTCGGGCGAGCAGGACCGCAACGTCCGCCCCATCAGGCACCCGGGCCACGAAGTCCCGTATCCATTCAGAATTGAGAAGCGCATGGTCGCCCGTGGTGACAATCAGGGGGGCGCCAAGTTCTTCCAACGCGTTCGCAGTGCTGGCGCTCGGTCCAGCGGCCGCAGGAAAGGGCATTGCTCCATGCCGCTCTGCCTCCGCCAGTACCGCCGGACTATTCGCGGCCACTGACACATGCCCGATGCCAGCCGCGCGAAGCGCCATGATGACACGCTCCAGCATCGTTTCTTCGCCAAACGCGATCAATGCCTTGTCGGAAACGCCGGCGTGGACCGCCACGGGATCGGTGCCGTCGCGGGACCCCGCTAGCACGACGCTTGACGGAATCATCGTGCCACCGAATGCCGCCACAATTGCCACAGGACGCCGGGGGCGGCCATTATCGGATGGCGCTCCCGAAACGGCGTTAACGGCACGTGGAGCCCTGTGTGTCGTTCGATCTTCCAGACCGCGTATCGGGTTGCGCCGTCGAAGGTGAAGGCTGCCTTCAGCAAGCGCGCGAGGTTAAGCCACTTGCCCGCAGCTTGCGACTGCAGCCAGGCAGCAGCAAGCGCATTGATCTGGTCTCCGCTCATCCTTGGGGCGAGTTCGCCCTTTCCTTTAGTGAATTGTATGCCGCCGCGCCGCCACGCCAGCGGCAAAAGCTCATCGTAGCGCGCACGACTGTGGCCGATAATCTGATCCTCACGCCCCGGCGCTTCCACGCGCAATTCGGCGGCGTAGGTAGCGCGGAACAGGGCACGCCAGTACGATGACGGCCCGCCCTTCTCCGGTCCATGAAGCGCCGCAAAGCCAGCAGCAGTCGACGTCGCGCTCGCAACAGCGTCAATGACCTTTTGTCTGGAACCGAAGTCCTTGACCCACACGAGAGCCGCGGGCTGGACGAAGCGCGCCCATATTGTGGTGTCGATTGTCCGCCCGCTCGCCGCATTCTCGAAGGCGTCGATCGGCATTGACGCCACCTTGGCGCGGATCAGCTTCCCGCCGACGTTGATCTCGTGATAGCTGACGTCTGGCCACAACAGTCGGCCCATGACCCCGCTGTGCGTATTAGGGTCGCGAAGTACGTAGAAATCGAGCAATCCATCAAGGTCGCCCGTTCGGAGCACCGATCCGTAGAACAGCGCTGCCACGCCGCCCAGCCGGCAAGCGATCACACCTCCGGCACGGACCACCTCCGGTGGTACTTCATGGTCCATCTCGGCAGATATGAAGCTACGAAGCGCGTTCATGGCGTCACAAACCGGATCGGTGTTCCTGTGCGCAACTCGATCGTACCGCCCGGAAATTGCTCGCCGTCGAGAATATAGCCCTGCTGCAGCGTCAGTCTAACCGGGGGTACGTTGTGACTATGGTGATAACCCAGCCGCTCGAGCCAGCCGCCTTCACGCCCCATCACCACGGCACAGGCCGAAAGCGGTAGCAAGCGCGGCGGCGCGTCAACGGCGAGCACGTCAAACCCTGCTCGTGCCTTACCCAACGGCTTGATGCCCAAAGGCAAGCGGCTAAGTGTTGAACCAAGCAGCAGATAGAAGTCGCGAACGCTCGTCTCGCCTGTGGCGTGGTTGAAGATCTCAACCCTGTCACCCAACCGCCAGCGGTTGTGGGAACCGCCAAGACACGTCTGAGCCACCGCTCCGATCAGCGATAAGCCAACGGCAAGTCCGTCAATGGCCCCGAAGCGGTGCGTGCGTTGCGCAAATTCAGTCGCCATCACGAAGCCGCCCGCTCCGAAGATAAAGCCCCGCAGGGGCGTCTCGCCATCGCGAGAAACCTCGATGGGGCGCCGCGTCTGCACCTGGCCGATGGTATGGGCGGCGATCGCACTCTCCACGCTCCAGCCGAGCGGCACTCCGAGGTCCAGCGCCAGCGCATTGGTCTTTCCGGATGGCAACAGCGCCAGCGGAGGGAGGCTCTCGCCGAAGATCGCGGCGGCAGCGCTGATCACGTCGCGCACCGTCCCGTCGCCGCCATCGATGATCAGCAGATCAAGATTATGCGTCGCAAATGACCGCAGAGCCTGGGTCAGTTCCTCGTTGGTCGTTGGTGCGGCCGCGAGCACGCCCGGGCCGATCTTCTGTTTCAGGTTCACCGTCCAGTTGCGCCGGCTCCGAGGATTGGAGATGATCCCCACCCGCACTCCACTGCTTGCGAAGGAGAACGACGCATTTGGCAGTGCGGCAAGTCCGGTGGCAGACGACCATCCCATCACCTCTGCGCGCGCACTGGCCTTGCGATCTAGCGAAATACCCGGGGGAGAGAACATTCTCATAGAAAGCTAAACGCCTAAAAATCAAAATGTAACAACCGGTTGGTACGACCGACGAACACCTCCATAGAGCCAAAATATGGCATGATTGTAGCGATCCCTACGATTGCGAGAACGCTATGTCTTAAGCGATAAACCCTCGCTTGAATGGCAATCGCCTAGCTGAACCCAGTAGCCTCGGCCTGACGACGCCCGCTACCCCCGCGCCACCGCCCGCGCGCTGAGAACAAACGCCAGCAGCGCCACACCCGAGGCAATCAGCGACGCCGCGCCCGCGCCCAGAATGCCAAGCGACGGCATGAGGAGGCCTACCGCCGCGAACAGGATCAACGTTGCCGCGATGCGTATGCGAAGAGCTCGTGCTGCGTGTCCGGTACCTAGGAGTACCGGCTCAAACCCCACCGCCATGATGTCCAAACCCGCCGCAAGCCCGAGCAGCACCAGCACCCAATAGGCGTCCAGATACGCCTCACCCGCGATCAGGCGCAGCGCTGGCTGGCCGAGCAGCGGCACCAGCACGCATGTCGCAAGTCCCACGCCCACCGCCAATCTTGAGGATTGCCGGATCAAGGTCCTCAGCTCTTCGGCGCGCGGGCTGGCGTGGACGCGGGTCATTTCGGGGAAGACCCCGCGCGCGAACAAGTCCGCCAGGCGCACCAATGACTGGCTTAGCTGATAGGCGAGCCGGTAATTGCCCGCCGCCGCCGCGCCGGTAAGTAGGCCGACCAGCACCACCACAAACTGCCGGCTGGCGGTATTCAGCGTTGCATTCATGTTAGTGGCAAACGCAAAATGCCACAGCCCGGGCGTCTCCCTTGCGGCCGCCAGCGTGCCGCGCCAGTGTCGCAATGTCCCGGGCGCCACCCGCAGCGCGGCGATCCAGTAAACCGCGGCCGTCAGCAGCTCGGCCACCGCCCACGCGATCAGAAAGCCGGTGATCGTCGCTTCGTGCAACACCGCGATCACCGCACCGATGAAGCGCACGATCGAGGTTACCGAATCGGCCGCAGCGCCCACTGCAAAGCGATCATGCAAGCGAAGAATGCCGACCGCGGTCGACCGTACTGACAGGAGCAACACTGCCGAAAAGGCAAACGCCTGACGCGTCAGTTCCGCCGACCAGCCGAAACTCGCCCTCATCAGCGGCAGCACTGCGCCCAGGATCGCCACACCGACGATCGCGCCCGCAATGTCGAGCGCCAGGCAGAAGCGGACCAGCCGCGCCAATGCATTTTGCTGCCCGGCCAAGCGATGCGCCATGCCGAAACGGACCACGATCTGCCACGTTTGGAAGCCGACAAACGCGGCCACCGCCTGAGCCGTACTCAGAATGAGCGTGAACAGCCCGAATTTGGCCACCCCGAGAGAGCGGGTGGCGAGCGCCAGGTAGACGATGCTCAGCACCGCTGCGACGCCCTTTCCTGTCAGCAGCCAGCCGACATTACGCAACGCGCGGCGAAAAGGGGTGATTGCGTCGATGGGGGGCGTCAATGGCTGTGTTCCAGGCGCGGCCGCGCTATGGGCCGACAGATGCGGATTGCCTTCCTCTATATCGCAGAAGCCTATCAGTGCTACCACGGCGCGGCGATCGCAATGGAGTTGGCACGCCGCACTGGGGTGACCGTCGTCAACTACTATAACGATCCGGCAACCCCTCATCACCTGTCGCGGATCACCGCGGCTTGGGGCGGGCCAGCCATCGAAACCCGCGCGTTGCGCAAATCGTCGCTGACGCGCGCGCTGCAGCGGATGCAGCGGCTCGGCATGTTCAAGGACATGGTAATGCGCGACAACGCAGCTGAGCTTAACGGCTACGACGCGATATTTGCGGTGGAGAACACCGTCGCCTCACTCCGCCGGCTGGGTGTCACGCACCCGCGCCTGATCTACAGTCCGCACGGTTTCGGTGACCGCGCGCGCGGTTTCATCCCGCGCATCGCCGCGTTCGATCTCGTGCTTCTCGCCGGGCGCAAGACGGCTGCCCGTATGCTAGAAGCAGGTCTGGTCCGCGACGGCGGGTATGCGCTCACCGGCTCGGTGAAGCTGGAGACGGCCGATCGCATCGATCGCACCTCTACGCTCCCATTCGGTGCCCCGCGCCGAACGATCCTCTACAATGCCCACAAAGAGCCGAAGCTGACCTCGTGGCAGCGCTTCATCGAGCCGATGCTCGCTGGCTTCGCCGCCGACAGATCGATGAACCTCATTGTCGCCCCGCACATCAAGATGTTCCGTCGCCAGAATGAGGCTCTGCGCGATCATTGGCGCGCCCGGAGCACCGACAACGTTCTGGTCGATCCCGGGTCTGACCGCTCGGTCGACATGAGTTACGCGGCCGCTGCAGACATCTATGTCGGCGATGTCAGCAGCCAGGTGTATGAATTTTTGGCGACGCCGCGCCCCTGCGTGTTCCTCAATGCAAACCGCATCGACTGGCAGGATGACCCGAGTTTCGCACACTGGCACCTAGGCGATGTAGTCGATGACCCGGCGGAACTCATGGCCGCAATCCGCGCTGCCGCCGCCCGCCACACGCTCTATCGCGATCGGCAACAGGCGATGGCGCGGGCGAGCCTGGGTGATACCAGCCCCGGCGCTGCAGCCCGAGCCGCAGAAGCGGTGATCTCCTTCCTCCGGTCCCGGTCCGCGGCATGAAGGTCGGCTTCCTCTTCAACCACGACGCGCTTCACCAGATTCGCCATACTGCCCCGGTGATTGCGGAAATGGCGCGCTTCCCCGGTGTTGAAGCCGTCGTGCTCACGTCCTCAGCTGCGCAGGAGCAGCAGGTCCGTGCCCTGCTGGGTTCAGTGGTAGCCAACGTCAGCTTCCTATCGCTGCAGGTTGGCCCGCTAGCTGCTGCGCTTGATCGCGCGTTGAGATTTGTCGCACCCTTCCGTCGGCTCGCAACCCTGCGCGAGAACCTGGCGATGTTCGCCACACTTGACGTGCTTGTAGTACCCGAGACCACCTCACTCCTACTGCGTGATCGTTTCGGGCTGGTCGGCCCGAAATTCGTCTGGATCCCGCACGGCGCCGGCGATCGTTCGGTCGGCTTCCGCCCCGTGATGCGCGGCTTTGATCTCGTTCTCCTATCCGGCCTAAAGGTACAGGAACGGATGCTGGCCGCCGGTCTGATCACCGCTGAAAACCACGCAATTGTCGGCTATCCAAAGTTTGATACAATCGCTCCGAGCCCGCCCGCGCGACTATTCCAGGACGACCGGCCAACAGTTCTTTACAACCCGCACTTCGACCCGAAGCTCTCCTCTTGGTACACGATGGGGGAGGGAGTGCTTGCCTCGTTCGCCGCTCAGTCACGATTCAATCTGATCGTCGCACCGCACGTGATGCTCGCCAAGCGCCGCATTCACGCATCCGTCGAGCATCGCGTCGTCCGCTGGCGCCGCGACTTCGCAGCGCGATATGCCGGTTTGCCACATATCCATATCGATATGGGCAGTGAGGCTTCAGTAGATATGACCTATACGCGCGCCGCTGACATCTATCTCGGGGACGCCAGCAGCCAAGTCTATGAATGGATACATCGACCGCGCCCGGTGATCCACCTAAACGCCGCCCGCTTCGCGTGGGAGAATGATCTCGCCTTTGCGCATTGGCGCCTGGGCGATGTCGTCGCCGATCTTGCCGATCTACCGGCAGCGCTGGATCGCGCCGTCGCGACACCCGCTCGCTACCGCGGCGTACAGGAAGCCGCCTTTGCCGCGACCTTCTCGGTTACTGATCAACCCGCCTCGCGCCGCGCCGCCACCTCGATCATGGGGCGGTTTGCCAAGGCCTAGCGTCGCCAATCCACGATCTGCCACCCCCGTTCGGTCGCCAGCCGGCGGAGCGGTGCATGGGGATTTACCGCGACTGGTTCGTCCACCCACTCGAAAGTCGGTTGATCGCTGGCATGGTCCGAATAGAACCTGATGTGCGTGGTCTGCCGGTTCAACCCGGTTTGCGAGAACCATCTGGAGATCATCGCATGCTTGGCGACGCCGTAACAATTCAGTCCATCCAGCCGCGAAAGAATTTGCCCGTCGGGCCCGCGCTGCGCCAGCGTGGCAAGCAGGTCAGCCACTCCGAGTCGCCGGGCGATCGGCTCAGCATAGAAGCGGTGCGCTGCCGTGGCGATCACGATCTGCCGCCCCTCTGCTCGATCCACCGCGATCTGAGCCGATGCGCCATCACGCAGATGATGGCCCACAATCCAGTCAGCAAATGCGTCGGACACGGCAGCCAGCCGCTTGGCCGGCACAGCGCGGCCCAGCAACATCGAATGCATCAATTCCTTCAGCTGATCCCGATCGATTGCGCCCAGCGCGCGCGCCAAAGCGCCCAGCGAAACCGTTGGGAGCAACAGCAGACGCGCTGGGCCCAGGCGCCAACCTGCGAACAGCAGATACGGCGTCCACGTGGGCAGGCTCGTGATCGTGCGATCGAGATCGTAGATAGCAATTCGGGTGTGTTTACTGTCTGTCATCGCCCAATTCTAAACTGCTAGCATGCGTTCCTGACTTGTTTCATCTCGAGGACGAGTTGAACGTTGCTGACGTGCGGCAAAGGTAAGGTACGCAACGCCTTGACGAACTCGTGGGTCAAAGCGAACCCATAAGAGAATTCCGAAATCAGTGAACGCATGAAGCCCCCGACCTTTGCGACCCCACGTTACTCCGTTTGGGTCATTTTCATCGCGATAGTGCGCATCGAAAAGGCGGAGGGCAATAATGGGGTTCAGTGAACAAATGGCGGTATGGTGCATCCTGACATCCTTACGCCGCAGTCCTCCCAGCACCATTTCGCGCACGTGAAGCCGAGATGATCGTCACAGGCCCATCATAAACGGATGGTCGCGTCACCTATTCGCGCGACATCCGCTCGGCTGCGACGGAGAGCTGCATTCGCCGATGATCATGTTGAGAGCAAGAACCACCTGTGCCCTCCTCACGAGATACCTTCCAATGCTTTCGAGTGGCGTGCCTTCTCGGGGTTCTAAACTCTCTGCTTGTGACCTCAGCAAGCCGAAGCGCTCGTGTGCGCGCTCGATCATCCGGCGCTGCGCGGTGACCTCGGCTTGGCGCACCGCCGTGGTCGCCTCCACGTCAACGATCACGGCATGATCGAGGTCGATCAGATATTTGGTCGAATAGGGGAAGAACGCCCGCCCACGCGACGCCGCGGTCCAGCGTGCGGCCGGATCGGCAACCGCCAACTGCTTGGGCACGACCGGTGTCGCCGCTCCAAACGCGGCATCGTCGAGGACAGCGAGATATTCGCGGACCGGGTGGCTGCCGTTTCCCGGCGGCAGATCGTCATGATTATCAACCGTGTGCTGGCGGCTGACATCGGCCCGGATCAGGCTGGCATCGACTGCGAAGCCTTCGCCGCCAACCAGGCCCTCGGCCATGCAGCGTGCCACCGTGGCCTCGAACAGCCGGCGCAGCAGGTCGCAGTCGCGGAAGCGGCCGTGCCGGTTTTTGGAGAAGGTCGAATGGTCGGGCACGTCGCCCTCGACCGTGGTCCACCTTGCGATGTTGCGGAGTCGATCACCGGTGAACGGACCGCTTCCGTCCGTTATGCGCAGCAGGTACGCAGGCACTCAGCAGCGATTTTGACGCCATGGTCGGTGATCCATGGCCAATCTGCGCCGCTGGTGAACAACGCTGCCGGTACATATTGCCAAGTGTGCCGGCAGCGATGTTCAAGACGAAGCCTACAGCTGGAAAACGAACATCCTCACCTGTCCTTCATGTGGCAAGCGACGTTTCGGGCTGGGATTGTCGACATCCCTAATCATCGTGTTGATCACCTCCGGCGTCGTGCGACGTGTTTGCCAGTAGGGGATCTTGCCCGCGATTGCGTTCGTGCGGATCATGAGCTGCCGAACATTGGCAGAGTGCCGCACGAAAACCTCTGCCGCGGCGACAGCATCGTTCGAAGGCTCGTCATACCCGTCGCCCAAGTGCACAGCGCTCCGATCTGCGGCCAACTTTTGCAGCAGATCGGTGAAGCTTGGCCATGCTGGCTGACCGGCGCGGCGCATGAAATAGCACGCCAATGCTGCCGGTCCGCAATTCCACGCCGACGGCAGAATTTTCCAAGACCGCGCTAGTCTACCGGCAGAATAGACGATGGCGAAGGACCGGGCGATATTCGTTGCCGTCAAGTCGTTTCGATCAACCTTTGCGTGGTCGAAGAACCTTTCGATGTCCTCGTCGATTTCAGCCTTTAGGGCGAGTGGATGAGAGGTTCGTTCATCAACAAGCTTACGGATGAACTGACCGACAACGCGACCATAATAGAGCCGCGAATTCGTCGTTAGCCGCTGCGCCAGTTCGCTGGCGCTGGCTGCGTCATCTGGCAACCGGTTGAAGATGCCCAGAGGTCGTTCGCCGCCGAGCGCGATGGAGATGGAGCGCTTCCGTACCTCCTGTCCGATCTCGGTCTCCTCGCCTACGAGCTCAGCCAAGCTGCGGCTTCCTAGCAGCAGAGTCAGCTGAGCCTTTCGCTGTGTTGTCCCTGCTGGCGCAGAGAGGAAGGAACGTAGGTTGGCGCCGCGCCGGGCCGCTCCGTCAGCCGCCATGGAGAGTTCGACATCGTTGGCCAGCAGCAACAAATCTGCATGTTCGTCGCGATAGCGGTTAGGGTCGGCCAGCAGTCGATCGAAAGGGATCACGCCGGGTACCCCGTGCGACGACACGACACCGTTCACCGAGAAAACGATTTGAGCGAGAAGGCTCTGATCGCTTCGGGAGGGAGCGATCAACTAAAACAGCAGATCCTCGGTCTGTCCGATGATGTCGAGCAAGGGAGGCGCAAGAACGGCCATAGCCACAAACATCAGGACCGACTGGCCGGTGAGCAACTCGCCGACGTTCGCGCGCCACTCCTCGGCACTGCAACGGAACGAAGGTTGCGGGAAGCGTGGCGAGAAGATGACGGGGCCGGACGGAGTGCTGGCGGCAGAGAAGACGCAACGGTCTGGCATGACAAAGTTCGGACCGTTCCAGCCAGATCGATCAATCGGAGCGGGTCCGTGATATGGTGTGATCTCGCTTAAGCATTGTGCGAGGCAATCGCGCTCCTGTTTCCCGTGGACAATCAGACCCTCTGCTTGCAGCCGCCGTAGAAGTTTAGGCTGAGGAAATGAAAGGACGTTTCGAGGCAGCCACAGCTCAGTGCCGTCGTTACACTTGAAATGCGCCAGTTCGGCACCGGAAGATGCAACGGCGCTCTGGATAGTATCGATGTGTTTTGCCATGGTAAGTTATCCCATCATGATGTGATGGCGAGACCACGGTCGTGGTCTGTCCCCAGAGTCCCCATGTTCCCCAGCGATAAGCATGCGAAGCTCAGCGGCCAGGCAGCGCTGATGAAGGGTGCAGGCGTGTGCCAATGGCCGCGTGACAGCGTTAAAAGCTAATCAGCTGCTAATTGGCATTAGCCCACCGGTACTATGGGTTCAGACACCGCAACACCGCGTCTCGCCATTAAGTTCGTGTACGAATGTTGAGCTATTTCGTAGGCGCCAAGCCCCGGGTGGTGTCGCGAACCCCGATCAGAAGACGCAGGTCCTCGAACCGGTGCTTGTGGAGCCACAGCAGAACCTTGGTGTGGATCGGTTCAGGGATGCTATAGCGCCGTCCATAGCGTACATGCCGGCCGTCCCCACTGTCCCCACTTGCGATGGCCGGCCAGTACGACTTCATAAGATAGGTCACCGCTGAGACGGCATTCTGGATCGGGCGGCGATCAATCTTGATTGGCAAATTCACCGGGGACTCTGGGGACGCTCCGGCCTTCACGCTGCGGTACTTGGTGCGGGTGCGCAGGCGATCCACGACCTCGATCATCTCCCCTTTCAGCAGCATGGGCAGGTGGGGACTGAACAAGCCGGTGGTGGGGTCATAGTCACAGTGGAAGTAGCCAATCAGATAGCCGCAGGCATCTCGCGCGCCTTCTCGGTTGAGTGCTGACCGTATGCGCGCCATGAAGCGGCCAACGTTCCATCCCGGAAGCTCCTGGGCCGTGAACTGCTCATTGTTGGGCACGATGGTGGCGCCGCGCCAATCATCCAGATCGCACCCGATAAAGTTCAGGACGGTAGCGCATTCGATGATGCGATGATCACGCCACGCCAGTAAGCGTGGCGTGAGGACCGCAGTTTATGCGGCTTGGGCTGTTGGCTGATCTGTCTGGGGCACCCAGTTCCACGGCATCAGCTCGTCCCAGCGGGTGGCGGGCCAGTCGCCGGCGACCCTGGCGAT
>NZ_QQWW01000030.1:0-12345 GCF_003950435.1 Sphingomonas sp. ABOLG | reverse complement strand
CCGTGGCGGCAGGGGGCCGGCAGTTGTCGGTCCAGGCGATCGCGGTGGCGATCGTCGTCATCTACGCCGTCATCATCACCACCATCATCCTGTTCCTGCTCGACAAGCTGAGCAAGCTGCGCGTGCCGGTGGAGATGCAGCGCGAGGGGCTGGACGAGCCATTCTACGGGGAGAGCGCCTTCGCCTTGTGGGGCATGAAATCCGGCAAGCCTGAATGATCGCGGTTCGTCATCTGGCGGCCGGGCGCCGGTTGCACGCGCCGCCCTATGATCCGCCTGCCCCCTGAGGTGCAATCGGTGATGCCATGGACCTGACGCTCGTCATCTTCTTCCTCGTGTATCTGGTGATGGGGCTGGGTGCGCTGCCGTTCTTCCGGGTGGGGCGCACCGGCGCGGCGCTGATCGGCGGCATGGCGATGATGACGGTCGGCAGCATCACGCCTCGGCAGGCGTGGAGCGCGATCGATTATTCGACGATGGGCATGTTGTTCGGGCTGATGGTGGTGTCCTCGGCCTTTGTCGTGTCGGGTTTCTACGGTTGGCTCGCGCGCAAGGCCGCGGGCTCGAAGATGTCGGAACGTGGCCTGCTCGCGCTGCTGATCGTGGTCGGCGGCGTGATGGCGGCATTCCTGACCAACGATGTCGTCGCGGTATCGATGTGCCCGCTGCTGCTGTCGATCACCATGGCGCGCGGGTTGAACCCGGTGCCGTTCCTCCTCGGCTTCTGCTTTGCCGTCAACACGGGCGCGGCGGGCACGATCATCGGCAGCCCGCAGAACATCATCGCCGCGCAGAAGCTGCATTTGTCCTTCGCCGGCCTGTCCGAGATCACCGTCGGGCCCGCCCTGCTGTCGCTGCCGGTGATCTGGGGCGTCATTTCGATGCTCTACCGCAATCGCTGGGCCCTGCCGGCGGCAAATCAGGAGGCGGGCGCAGGTCGGGGCGCCGGGGCGGAAGCAGCGTCGGCCAAGACGGTGGAGACGTCCGAGCCGCCGCCCTTCTCGCTTGGCGAGACGCTGAAGGCGGCGGTCACGGCGGTCGCGGTTATTCTGGCCTTCATCTTCAGTGACTGGCCGCGCGAGACCATCGCGCTGACCGCGGCGGGTTTCCTGCTGCTCAGCCGCAAGGTGTCGTCCCGGTCGCTGCTGCATGAGGTGGACGGCGATCTCCTGCTGCTGGTGATGGGACTGTTCGTGGTCAACGCCGGGCTTTCCGCCACCGGACTGCCGCAGAAACTGGTGACCGACCTTGCGTCGCAGGGCATCAACCTTGCCGACCCGCCGGTCCTGTTCCTGATCAGCAGCGTCATCAGCGACCTGGTCGGCAACAATCCCGCGGTGATGATGCTGGTGCCGTATCTTCATGCCGATGCCGATCCCAATGCTCTGGGCGCGGCGCTGTCGCTGGGGACGCATTTCTCCAGCAACCTGGTCGTGTTCGGCAGCCTTGCGGGGATCATCATCGTCGAGCAGGCGAAGGATCGCGGGGTGCGGATATCGGGCGGCGAGTTTTCCAAGGCGGGCTGCCTGGTGACGCTGGCGACGATGGTGATCGCCGGCCTCTGGCTGTGGATCTGAGCGCGGGGCGCCGTGCAGGGGGCACCGAGAAGGGGGCGGCGCTCAGGGAGCGGCGTGGCGCTCGGTCTCGATCTTATCGAGGGTTCGCGTCAGGATGGCGAGCGACGATCCGGTCATGTCATCCGGTCCCGACATGTTGGCCGCCGCACCGGTGGGTGCTGACGTCCCGCGCGCTTCGGCACTCGCAGGGGCACCGGCCGCCGCCTTCAGGCGCTCCCCCAGCGCGCGCATTGCCTGGATCTCGTCCGGGGTTGGTGGATGATGGCGGATGCTGCGTTCGAGCCGACGCGCGGTGTAGGTCATGAGTTGCGCCTGCCTCAGCACGTCGCGGCCGGAAGTGAGCATCGTGCCGAACGACCATGCGGTGCGTAGCGGCGCGAAGGCGGTCAGCACGCCCTCCAGTGCGTGATCGACCGCGGTTGCCTTCAGCGCCAGCGGGTGACCCTCGCTCCCTTCCGGCGTCTCGGCAGCGGAGAGCAGCAGGTCGCCAAGCGCGGAGAGAAGCGCATTCATCGCCGTGGTTGCCTGCTGCTGGATGCTGATCGGCAGCAGCAGCAGCGCGGCGAGCATTCCCGACGCCACGCCGACCGCGGTTTCCTCCAGCCGCAGGACCAGCAGTTCCGGGGTGAAGATGCCGATCAGGCCGTAGATCAGTGACAGAGCGATGGTGAGGAACAGGCTCATCGCGACATAGGAGACGCGCGCGATGAAGAAGGTGGCGAAGATCGAGATCGCCAGCGCGGCGCTGAGCCAGAACAGGTGATTGTGGGTCAGCGTCGCGAGCGCGATGCCGATGACGATGCCGATTGCGGTACCCCAGGCGCGGTCCAGCCCCTTGATCGCCACCGCCGTGCCCGATTTTGTGTTGTTGAAGATCATGAACGCGGCGATCACGGCCCAGAACCAGCGCTGGCCGGAAACCGCCTCCCCCACCACCGCGGCGAGCGCGCAGGCGAGCGTCACTTGCAGCGATTGCCGCAGCGTCTGGTCGCGCAGCCATTCCCCGCGTCGCGGCAGGATGCCGGTGGGGGCGGGCGGCGCCTTGGCGCCACCGGCCGCGGTAAATGTCGGCGGCAGCGTGGCGACGGCAGCGTTCAGCGCGTCCTCCGCATCCTGCACGTCCTGCAGCGCCTTTGCGATGCTGCCCTCGTGGTAGTCCGCGGCCTGTCGTTCTCGTCGGGTGATCCGCTCGACCAGCGTTTCGGCCGCGAAATGCAGGTCGAGCAGCCGCAGGGTGATCGCGGTCACGGCGGAATGCTGGTCGGGGACCTCCAGCGGGAGCGACGCCTGGCACGCCCTGATGTCCGCACCGAGCGTGCGCGTGACGAGGTGAAGGTCCGCCATCTGCTTCTTGCCGGCGCGTGGGCTCGCCGCCTTGGGGGGCATGGCGCTGGCGGCGACCCCGCGCAGCTGCTTCGATACGGACAGGGCCGCTGCGACAAGGCGCCTGAACTCGCGCGCCGGATCATCCGGCATGATGAAATGGCGCAGGACATGGACCACCGCGGCGGAGATCACCAAGGCCGCTGCCGCCGACCACAGGTCCCGCTCATCCTCTTGCAGGAAGGCCGCGACCGTCGCGCACATGAAGGCGAACACGCCGACCGCGCGCCAGCGCGTGCCGAAGCGTGCAGCATAGCTGGCGGCAAAGACGATGATCACCAGCAGGATGTTGATGATCCGAAGCGAATCGTGCGCCGCCGCCATCGCTGCGATGGCCACGAACGAGGCGATGACGGCATAGATGCGGGTCGTCGCGCGCGCAGATTCGGTCCGGTCGTTGACCTGCAGCGTCCCCTGCATGGTCGCGATCAACGCCAGCACATAGGCGGGGCGGGGCAGGGGATAGGCCTTGCCGATCAGCGTCATGACGCCGGCAACGACGATCATCGACACGACGATGCACCCCGACATGCGCAGGGCAAGGAACGAGGGATCGACTTCCAGGATCCGCAGTCGGAGCCGTTGAATGCGTGTCATCACGGGCGACTTCATGTTGGGCGCTGGGGCGCCGATCGGGCCAGGTGGACGGCAACAAGAGGGTGCTGCGGGCGAGTGTAACCCGCAGGACATGGAGCGAGCGTTACGTGTTTGTCCCACAATGTGCCGCGGCGTCCCCGCCGGCGCGGGCCCGCGCGAGACACCCGGTGGCGTGACCGTCGGCATCTAGAATTTCTTCCTGACACCTAGCCGGACCGAGCGGCCGAGCGGATCGATATAGGCGGGTTGGAAGCGGTTGGGGGTGGCGCCGGTTCGGTCGGTGACGTTGATCCGGTCGTTGAGCAGGTTCTCGATCGTGAACATCAGCGACACGTTCCTGGCCCAGGGCTCGCCGACGACCTTGCTTGCGTCGAGCGATCCATAGGCGACAAGCCACGTCCGGCGCGAGAAGAACAGGTCCGCGGAGGCAAGCTCGCTGCGGACGCGCGTCGCGCCCCTGAGGCGGCCGTAGAGGCCAAGGCTCAGCGGCCCGGCCGTTCCGCGCAGGTCGATCTCGGTCTCCCATCTGGGGCGCCCACCGGTGCCGTCCCGGGTCGCGCCGTCGAGCAGATCGAGCGGGGCGGCGCCCGGCCGCAGGGCCAGGCGATTCTCCAGCCGCAGCGTCGTCGTCACGAAGGCGCTGATGGTCGGCCGCGGCTTGGGGGGCGGCGGCGGCGACCCGGCAGGCGCATCGTCGGTCGCAGGCGGCGGTGGCGGCGCCTTGCCGATCGGGGTCGACAGGTTGAACGCGAGCCGCAGCTGACGGTCCCGCTCACTGGCGAGGTTCACCGGGCGCAGGTCAACGCTGACCAGGCGGCCGGCGGGATCGCGGATGAACGCGTCCGGGAAGGCGGCCTGGAACGCCGGCGTCGCGCTGCCGAGGCTGGCGGTCTGGTTGGAGAAGCTCGTGTCGATATAATCGAGGCTGAGCCGCAGTTCCTTGTTCCTGATCGGTGACAGCGCGATCCCGAACTGTGACCTGCGCCGCCGTTCGGGCAACAGCTCGGCGCGCCCACCGGTCAGCGTGGTCACGAACGTGCTGCTGCCATTGGTGAAATCGAAGAAGGGGGTATTCGGGCTGGTCACCAGCGGGTTGGTCAACAGCGCGATCGCCGGGGGTGTCAGCGCATCGCTGATCGTCGCGCTAAGCTGGACCCGCCGCTCCGGCGACCATGTCGCGCCGTAGCTGTAATTTACCAGCTGTCCAAATTGCGAGACGTCCGTGATGCCGATCATGCCGCTGAGCGCAAACCGCCCGAGGAACGGCAGCACGTCACGGTCGGGCGACGCGATCGGCAGGGCGGCGCTCAGGCTGCCAGTCTTGACGGTTCTGGCGAAACCGACGCGTTGGCCCGGGGTGACGAACCGGTCGCCGCTGCTGCTGGAGCGGGCGAGGTCCGCCGACACCGTTAGTTGAGCATCCCCGGCGGGCAGGCGCAGCAATGGGCCGTTCGCCACGGCCTTGGTGACCAACGTGTCGATTACGGTGTCGCGGCGATCGACCAGCAAGTGATTGCTGCCGTCCACGGGGATCGGAGCGAGCGGATCTGCGCCGGCCGCCACGGCAGCAATGAATGGATCAAGGACAATTCCCTGGTCGGAGCGCGCCTTGCTGCGGAAGCGATCATAGCTGCCGGTGACGTTCCAGCTCCACCGGCTGATCCCGCCCTGCACCGTGCCGCCAGCATGCAGGTTGAGGTTCCTGTTGCGCTGTCGCAGCGGGATGCCGGGCAGGTAGTGATAGAGCAACACATCCTGCGTGAAGGGCAGGAAGCCGCTGTCACCCGGCACCGGCACGATTGCGGGCGCGAGGCCGTTGAGCCCGCGATGTATCTGCGCCTCCATCGACAGGTTGAGCGACCCGTCGATCGCCTTGCCGATGGGGGTTGCGACGGTGGCGCTGGCGTTGACCATGTCCTGACGCTGCGCGAGCGTTCGAAAGGCGCCGATATCGGTGCCGGGCAACGTATGTGCGCCGGGAAGGTAGCCGCTCAACCGCTGTCGGGCGTCGGCATCGAAAGGAACCGGTGCCCGCATGACCGGCGTCCGCGCGCGTGCGTCGAGCGCGGGATCGATGCTTCCCCCGTCCACGCCGGTGACGATGCCGCCGATCGCGAACGGCGCATCGGGATCGGGGGCGATGTCCCGCTCCGACTGAAGCACCGGATTGTGACGGAACATCGCCGCGCTGAGCGACAGCCTGCGCGGGCCGTCGATCCGCGTTGCGTTCGCCTCGACATAATTGGTCTCCCCGCCACCGTCCGTCGTAGAGCCGGCAAGCTGCTGGATCAGCAGTCCGCGGAAGTGCTTCTTGGTCACGAAGTTGGAGACGCGCACGGTCGGCGGGAAACCAAACCTTGCCGCCTCGCTTTCCGGAAGCACCTCGGTACGCTCGATCGCCTCCGGCGGCAGCGTGCCCAGTTCGGCGAGGCCCGAGATGCGGCGGCCGTTCAACAAATAGACCGGCTCGCTACCATCCACCGACGACGTCAATGGCTTCAGCCGCTCGATCAGTTCCTTCAGGCTGGTCGCGCCGATCGAGCGGATGGCGTCCTGGTCAAGTACCGCAATCGGCGCATCGTCAGCGATCGCAGTTCCGGCGACGCGTCGGCCAAGGATAACGATGTCGCGGTCCGGTTCTGTGCCTTGTTCCGCCGATGCGTCCGCTGGCGTGGCGCTGGGACCGATCTCCACCTCCTGAGCGTCTGCGACATTCGCAAGAAGCAGACAATTGGTGAGGAAAGCGGTTCGAAGATGCCACGTCACCGTGGAGGATAGCCTCCGGCTGGGACGATCTTGTTTCACTGACCCCCGTCATCATTAATGCGGTTCCGTCTTGGAAGCGCACCATGATGAGCGGTCGTTATTGGTGAAAATAAGGCGGGCGTTTCCTTATGCTTGTTAAGACATCAGGTGGTCGACTTGGATCATGCTGGCGATTGAACTGGGTCTGCGGCTGTGACATCAATGACGGCAGTACCTGCATTGCAGCGTGGTGGCGGTGTTTTCTTGCCGACAAGGCGGACGCGGCCTGATAGCGGCTAGGCGCGACCAGCGGCAGGAAGCTCTTGTGCGCCCAGGACTGCTTTAGGCGACGGCGCCAAAGCAACTTATGCTTCAATCACCCGGTCGCCGTGCGCGTTCGCAGAAGTGCCATAAAGAATGACACTGTCACTTAGGAAGTTCGCAAGTGGCAGGCACAAAATCAACCGCTTACGTGATTTTGTGCTACTTTGGCGAACCGACCATGTCGGACCCTTGCTACTTATCAAGTTCGCTCTTCCGTGGCAACTCGGCACACGGTGGCATGGCGCCGCAGCACGCGGCGATCAGAAGGACGAAAAAAAGAGCCGGCGGAATGACCGCCGGCTTCCAAGGTTCAATCCGTATCGTCCCGCCGGGAGCGCTCAACTACTCGCGCCATGGCAGCTCCACAGGCAGTCGGCCGACGTCGAAGGAGAAAGAAGACCCGCCGCCAAGGTTGGCCGCGTCTTTGATGACGAAGTCGTGCGCACGAAGCAGTGGGTGATCCACAACGTCGGCGAGCGGTCTACCCGCGCAGGCCTCGATCACGATGCTGGGCAGTTCGGCAGGGCATCTGACGTAACCGAACCCGTCCTGCGTCGACAGCTGGAAGCCGTCGACCCGGAGCACGACGTCGAACGAACCGCCGCAGACCCTCGCTTCGATCCAGGGTCCGAGCACCCCCTCCGCTATGATCGCGTCTCCAACCAACATAGCCGGGCGTCGAGCGCGTCCCGGGCCAACTCTGACCATTCGATTGGACTTTGGCCCGGTCTGACCATACTCATGCTCGCGCGACGTGATCGATGGCCAGATGTGGCCGGGACGTAATCGCTGGAGAGCTGACGGCACATCGGTGTCCCCCATCGCCAGAACGTCCGGGACGAGCGACGACATCGAGACGATGGTGGCGGAGAGATAGGTCCGAAAGGACGCAAGCCGCAGGCTCTCGACAAGCCGGTCGAGCATCTGCGCCTCGTCCCGCGCGCGCCGCCCGGCCGCCTCGCGGACCTGCAGCGCTGCATCCGCGGCGGTCACGACTGCGCACCCGTCGTGCGCGACACCACGAGAAGCTCGAGGAGGTGCCGGCCGAACGCATCGGCACCCTTGCTGTAGGCCATCTCACCCCAATCATCCCAACGATCGACACGTGCGGCGAACCACGCGAACAAGTCGTCGCGGGCAGCCGAGTCAGCGAACGAGGCCGACCAATTCACGCGCCTCACGGGCATGCGCGCGCCGGCTCCACCCGACATCCCGGTGAGCGTCACGAGGTGCGAACGACCGACCCGCTCGCGGGCGAAGACGTGCCGACGCAGGCCGATGGCGCGCTCGAATGCCTGCAGCGCCTCCTCGCGTGCGTCGTCCGCCGCGGTGTGCATCGACGACACGACGATGTCCATGATCTCGGCCATCGGCATGCTCTCCCACTCGGGTTCGCGGGTCGCACGGAGCATCATCAGCACGGACCGTCCCTCCGGGCTCAGTCCGCCCTCCAATGGGCTGACCTTGAAGCCAATGGAACTCGTCGTCTCGATCATGCCGATCGATCCGAGCCAGCACATGTAAAAGCGCCAGAAGAACCAGTCCCCGGCGAACAGGTCATGCCGGTTCTCCTGCGGATGGGACCCATGGCGATCAAGGGATGACAGCGTGCGGAGCATCAGCTCGTGCTGCTCCGGGGCGAAGTGAACGTCCCCGAAGCCGAGCTCGCCCTGCCAGAAGGCGTCCCGCACCGATCGCCAGGTTCGGCCGTGCTCGTCCTCCAGCACGCCCAAGCGGGCGCGCAGCCACCATCCCCAGGGCAGCTCCCCCGGCCTGTGCCCGTCTCGCGCCATCGTCAGCCTCCCCTCTGCGGGTCCAGTCCGACCGCGGGAAGCGGTGGCCCCTCCCGCGCCGGAACGGAGCGACCGTCGGCAATCGCTCTCAGCTGCCTCGCGAGGTTCAGAACCTCGCGCACGACATAGCCGTCGTCGCGGTACTCGGCGCTGGTCTCCGCACCCATGAAGCGCTGGCGCTCGCGGCGCCTGCCCGGCACGACATCGTAGACGTGATCGCAGCTGAATCCGAACCACCACTGATCGGGGTGCGGGCGGTGGTCAGTCGCATGCTTCAGCGGCAGCACATGGCAGATCCGGCGCGCCTCGTAGAGGATGGTGCGCTGCGGACTCGGCCCCTCCTGGCAGACGCGAGAATAGGTCAGGCCACCGTGGACCTCGATGCCGAGATCGGGCGGGATCGCGTCATGATCCCAGCCGAACAAGGGGTGGGATCCCGGCACGCCGACATAGCCGCTGAGGAAGCCCTCCGGATTGTCGCGCATCATGATGCACTCGTAACCGGTCGCGGGGTCGATCCAGGCGACCTTGTCCGCCTCGCCGAGCCAAACTCCGTCGCCGTCTGGCTTCGCGCCACGGACGAAGTAGATCTCGGACGCCGGGACAGTGCCACCGCTGGTCGCGTAGTCGCGGCCGGTCACCCGGGTGACGCCTTCCTGCCGGGCGACCTCGCCGCCCGCGCCCGGCATCTTCGCCAGGGCGCGATCCGAGCCGACCGCGGTCGCCAGCGCGACCTCGCTGTCCGCGGTCAGCGCCTGCGGCTTGATCGTGGCGAGCGAGGTGGAGCCGCGCGGTGCGGCCGCCTTCTTCCTGGGCATGATGTCTTCTCCTTCATGTCGTGGTGGCGATCGGCGCGCCGGTCAGAGGAAGCGGGTGCGCGGCGTGACGCGCACGATCTCGGGGCAAATCTTCTGCGGACGTGCGTCGACGGCATAGACGTTGGCGGCGAGCCAGAACTGCTCCTGGACGAGGTCCTCGTCGGCGACCTCGCGCCACCAGACCTTCCGCTCCTCCGCAGCGTCCCAGCGATAGCCGCGGGCGCGCAAGCTGCCCTTCAGGTCGAAGTGCGCGCCCCGCGCGCGGACGATCCAGCTCGGCTTCGCACCGGTCTCGATCATCTCGGAAAGCGCGGTCCGGCCGTCTGCGTCCTTGTGGCGGAGCATCTGGATCAGGGCGTCGACATCCGCGGATGCGCGATGACCGCAATGGTAGAAGCCGTTCTGGAGCAGAAGGTATCCCAGGACGCGTCCGTCGAACCCCCGCGCGCGCCAGTCCACCTGCCGCATCGAGCAGCACCAGTTCAGACCCGCGGCATCCGGGAGGCGCCGCTCCACCCAAGCCCGGTCGAAGGACGAGTTGTGCGCCACGACGAAACTCGCCGACCTCAGCAGCCGGGATGCGTCGTCCTCGTCGATCTCGCGCCCGGCCAGATCCGCGTCGGCCAGGCCCGTCAGCGCGGTGATGTCCGGGTGGAGCGGCTCGCCCGGGTCCTCGCGCCACTCGAAAGCCTCGTCGACATCGGTGATGAAGCCTTCGGCGTCGTAGCGGAACCGGCGGACGGCGAGCTCGATCACCTTGCCCGCGTTCACATCGAGTCCCGTGGTCTCGACGTCGATAGCCACACCAACGTGCGGACCGCGGCCGGCACCATCGCCGGTGGAGCCCTCGTGCAGGCGGAGCGGATGGAGGACGCGCACGTCCCCCGCGCCGGTCGCGGACGAGCGACCGACCTCGGCATGAATGTTCATGTTCGTGTTCTCCGAGCAGAACCGGGTCGGAAGGGGGTGACGGTGCGATCAGGCCTTGGACGGCAGGTGGTGCCGCCGATCAGCTCACGCCGTCACCGCCGTCCGGTCAGGCCTGGATGCCCATCTCGATGTCCACGGCGAAGGACCTCGCGTGCGGCTTCGCGCAGTCGCGCTCCATGCGCCTGATGAGTTCGAGCACCGGCTCCGGCACCAGCGCCACAACCGGGGGCGATGCGATGTGGATGCCGAGGCGAATGTCGGCGAGGTCCGCGACGTCCGGGCCGAACCGGCCGGCGAGGCGCGTGCGGACCTCCGTCGCGTCACGCGCCAGGCTCGCGTGGAACACCTGCCGCATGAGGTTGTCCCGCGTGTCGACGATGGTCGCGGTGTAGAGGCGCACCCTCGTCGCGCGCGTCGACCGGCCGCGCAGCGGCTTGCCCCTTCCAAAAAGGCGTTCGCCATGGAGGTAGCGGAATTCGTGCCGCTCGAACTCCTCGTCTTCGTCGCTGGCCAGCAGCACGTCCATCGCCTCGCGCTCGGCATCCATGCCCAGCGCGAGTCCGTGCAGCAGGACGCCGCGCATGCAGGCGTCGCGATCGAGGCACGCGTCCACCGCGGCCGCGCCGTCGAACATGGCACGCGGCGCGAACATCCACGCCATCGGGTCGTGCTCGACAGCCTCGCGCTGGAAACGGCTGGCGGTTTCCGTCGCGACCAGCGCCACACGGCCAATCGCCCGGCGGGTCGTGATGACGATCTCGTCGGTGACATCGTCCTCGCTCAGCGGATCGGGGAACATCGCGCCGACGCGTGCCGACGTGCCGGCGTAGGTAATGTCCGGGTCGAGACCGGCTTCACTGCCGGCGTCGATGCGCTCGGCGGTAATCGCTTCCATGGGTCACTCCATAGTCGCCGATGACGTTCCTGTCGGAGGTGGCGACGGCCGCCGACACCCCCAACATGGAGTGTATCCGTAATAATACAACACTTCGCGAATTATTGTAGTGTCGATGCCGCATCAACGATGATGGACTACCCGCTTTGCAGTGGGGCGGAGCCAGCATAGAACAGTAGGAGTGGAAAAGATGCACGCCCTGACGATCATGAGCGCCCTGGCGCAGGCGAGCCGGTTCTCGGCGTTCGTCGCCCTCGTCGAGGCGCTGCCCGGGGGCATGGCGTCGAGCGACATCGCCGCCGCTATCGGGACGACCCCGAACACCATGAGCGCGCACCTGGCGATCCTGGAGCGCGCGGGGCTCGTCAGCTCCGAGAAGATCGGTCGCAGCGTGATCTACCGAGCGGAAACGGATCCAGTTGAGGGGCTGAGCGACTTTCTCGCACACGCGTGCCAGCGCGGCAGGAAGGCGCGTGTGAGCTGATTAGGTCGTAGCGCACGGTAGTTCAAATGCTGAAGGGGCAGCGCACCGCGCTCGACGGCGTCATCCAGCGACAGCGGGATCGAAATGTGCACCTTTGTCCGTCGTCAGAACATTCGGCACAACTCGCGGCGTAAATTAGCGGAGTGCGGGCCTCGTCTCGGGGTTGATGTTATGCGGCGAGCTTGCGGTGTTGCAAGCGTCGATATTCGATGGTCTGTCGTTTGATCCTTTCGCGTTGTTTGATGATGGCGGGTGCCCTACCGAAGTAGGCATCGGCGGGCGTCACGTTGCTGAGGCTCTCGTGGTAACGCTGGTGGTTGTAGTGCTCGACGAAGGCCTCGATCCGGGCCTCGAGGTCGCCGGGCAGGAAGTAGTTTTCCAGCAGGATGCGGTTTTTCAGGGTCTGATGCCAGCGCTCGATCTTGCCCTGGGTCTGCGGGTGTAGCGGGGCACCGCGCACATGGCTCATCTTCTGGGCCTCGATGTATTCCGCCAGTTCGCCGGCGATGTAGCTGGGGCCATTGTCCGACAGCAGCCTTGGCTTGTGCAGCACCGTGGCGCTGTCGCAGCCCGATGCGGCCAGTGCCATGTCCAGCGTGTCGGTCACGTCCTCGGCGCGCATGTTGGTGCACAGCTTCCAGGCGATGATGTAGCGTGAGAAGTCGTCGAGCACGGTCGACAGGTACATCCAGCCCCACCCGATAATCTTGAAGTAGGTGAAGTCGGTCTGCCACATCTCGTTCGGCCGGGTGGTCTTGGTGTGGAACTGATCGGCGGCCTTGATCACCACATAGGCCGGG
>NZ_QQWW01000003.1:0-382624 GCF_003950435.1 Sphingomonas sp. ABOLG | reverse complement strand
GAGACAGGGGGTGGGAAGGGGCCATCGTCATCGTCGTCATCGCACGCCGCCAGCAGTGACAGGCCGCCGGTCATCGCTGCTGCTCCGCCGCACAGGCGGATGAAGTTGCGCCGCGCCTGCCGCTGGGTCTCGGCACGCTCCATGAGGTCGAGGAATTCCATCTTGTCGCTCATCGCCGCCTCCTCAGTTCGCGCCCGAGCGGCGCAGCGCCGGGTTCGGATTGTTGGTCCCGTTGGGGAAGAAGCCGCCCGATGTCGCCGCATTGGGCGTCAGGTACGCGATGTTGTGCACCTGTTCGGCGTTGCGGCTGAAGACGATCCCGTTGCTGTCGGTGGGGACGAAATTGGCGGTGAGGCCGAATTGCGTCTGCACCGGCGAGACACCGGAATCGTCATTGGCGACACGCTGGGGCGGTCCGGGCGAGTTGACGTTGCCGTCGACCTGATTGCGCAGCGCGGAAATCTTGTCGGTGTCGGTCCACAAGGCGGGGATTTCCACCCCGCGGCGATAAAGCGCGCCGCGGATGATCCCGGCATGGAAGCCCTCCGCCGCGAGGATGCCGGCCGCCCCGTCGATATTGTCGATATCGCTGAGCAGCGGCGCCGCACCCTTGTAGGCTGTGACGCCGACATCCTCGAAAATATAGGCGGCGAGCAGGAAGTTATCGTCGCTGGCATAGGGATCGAACACCCCGCCGCTGGCCGATAGGTCGATCCCCGCCAACGTAGCGCCGGTGGTGAAGATCTGCGGCGACAGATCAATCGCCGGCTGGGCAACGACGGCGGAGCCCAGCACGCGCCGCAGCGTGGTGACATGCGCCAGTTCGTCCGAGGCGATTTCCCGCGCATATTGGATCACCACCGGATCCTGCAGGTTGGCCTTGCGCGCGCCGGTGGCGGCGCCCTGCGTCTGGCTGCCGGTGAGGAGGTTGGGCGGGATGCCGGTGCCGATCGCGGCGAAGCTGTAGAATTGCGCCTCGAGATATTCGAGGTTGAGCGCAAAGTTGAGGATATCGGTGTCGCTTGGCGCGGCGGATTGGGCCGCTGCGCGCCCGGCCAGCCCGGCTGCGCCTAATCCGACCGCGGCGCCGGCCGCTGCCAGCTTGAAGAAGTCGCGTCGCCCGGCGCCCCGCGCCGCGCGCGCCTCGCGCATCAAGGTGAGCTGCTCGCTTTCAGCCATGGGTCTCTCCTTCCCGACATGCGCGATTCTGGTCGCCCTGGTTCGTGCGCCACGCGCCGGAAGGGGCACAATCATCGAAGAAGGATGGTGCCGCGATAAGGAAATAGACCTAGCAGCCGTCGCCTAAGTCGCTGAATCCTCAAGCCGCGCCTGGGCGACCGCGGCGGCATGAGGCGCGACAACAAATTGTGCGGGCAACAAAAAAGCCGCGACGGATGCCGCGGCTTTTTTGGTTTTCAACGCTGGTGCGGCCGATCGCTGTGCCGGCCGACGCGGGCGTCAGCCGTCGTAGTCGGCACCCAGGTTCTGGTTGCGCGGCGGGGCAGCGGCGGTGAGGCGGAGCGCCTCTGCCGATGCGGCCAGCGAGCCGACGGCATCCGCCTCTTCCTCGTCGTCGATCTGGACGCGCTGCAGGCTCTGCACCACGGCTTCCTTCAGATCCTTGGGCTTGACCGTCTGTTCAGCGATCTCGCGCAGCGCGACCACCGGGTTCTTATCCCGATCGCGATCGATCGTCAGCTCGGCGCCACCGGACACCTGCCGCGCACGCTGTGCTGCGAGCAGAACCAGATCGAACCGGTTCGGGATCTTGTCGACGCAATCCTCGACCGTGACGCGCGCCATAGACGCTTCCTTCGCTTAACTATCGCTGGATGAAGGACGGCGATCTAGGGGAGGGGCTTGGGGAAGTCAAGAAAAGCGCGTCCTTGCCGCTGCGGGCCCGGACGGCCAAGGCAGGGCGGATGAACCATGCAGCGCCCTTCACCGTAGACGGAAACCGATTGCGCCTGCTGGTCGAGGGTCCGGAGCGGCTCGACGCGCTGATCGACCTGATCGCGGGGGCCACGCGATCGCTGCGCATTCTTTATTATATCTACGCCGATGATCAGGCGGGAGAGCGGGTGAATGCGGCGCTGATCGCGGCGGCGCGCCGCGGTGTCGACGTGAACCTGATCGTCGACGGATTCGGCAGCGACGAGGCCGCCGATCGGCGCTTCTTCGATCCGCTGGACGAGGCGGGGGTCCATGTCTGCCGCTTCGTACCGCGGCTGGGCCGACGCTACCTGCTGCGCAACCACCAGAAGCTGGCGCTGGCCGATGCGGAGGAGGCCAATCCGCGCATCATCATCGGCGGGTTCAACATCGAGGACGATTATTTCGGCACCACCGGCGACCAGGCGTGGCGCGATCTTGGCCTGTTGATGGAGGGGCCGGCGGCGGCGCGGATCGCCGGCTATTTTGACGCGCTTCGGGCCTGGGTGCGGTCCGATGACGGCAAGCTGCGCCACGTGAACCGTGCGTTGTCGCGGTGGAGCGAACATGCCGGGCCGGTGCGCTGGCTGATCGGCGGACCGACTCGGCGCCTGTCGCCCTGGGCCCGCGCGATCCGACGCGACATGAGCAAGGCACGCAGGATCGACATCATCGCGGCCTATTTCACGCCGAGCCCCAATCTGCTGCGGCGGATCGACAGGGCCGGGCGGCTGGGACAGCAGGTTCGTGTCGTCACGGCGCGCAAGTCCGACAACAATGCGACGATCGCCGCGGCGCGCTTCACCTATCGCGGGCTGTTGCGGCGGGGCATCCGGGTATTCGAATATCTGCCGACCAAGCTGCACACCAAATTGTACGCGATCGACGATGCGGTTCACATCGGCAGCGCCAATTTCGACATGCGCAGCCTGTTCATCAACCTCGAGCTGATGCTGCGGATCGACGACCCGGCGTTCGCCGCCCATGTCCGGCAATATATTGATGGCGAGATCGCCCAGTCGGAGGAGATCACGCTCGACCGCTACATGGCGGCGACCGGCCTGTGGCAGCGAGCGAAGCAGTTCATCGCCTATCTGCTGGTCGGTGTCGCGGACCCGCTCGTCTCGCGCAGCCTGAACTTCGGCATCGACGAATAAAGCCGGCCGTGCGCTGTCACGGATCCGAAACAGTATCGTCACGCATCCGACCCTGAACCTCCACGCGGCTGTCACGCGCCGCGCCTAGCGGCGCTGGGGAGGGCGGCGGGCAATCAGCTCGACTCGCTTCCGGTCCAGGGGACGGACCGTCTGTTCAACGGGAGTGAGACATGCTGAGCTTCAGCCGCCGCAATCAGTTTCTTGCCGGTACCGCCTGCCTTTTGCTGGCCGCTTGTGGCGGCGCTGACGGCGTCGCTTCGCCGGGCGCGGGCAACATCGACGTGATCGTCACGCCGGCCCCGACCCCGACCCCCGCGCCGACCGGCACGCCGAACCCCGGCCCGATCACCGCGGCGCAGTTCGCCCTTGCGACGACGCAGAGCGGCGTCACCATCACCGCCGAAGAGCAGCTCGCCATCGTCAACGCGGGCGCGAACAACAACGTCAACGGCTTCGCGGGGCTGAACGGTGTCTATCCGGTCAGCGCGACCTCGCTGACCCCGGCGACGAACCCGGCCACGATCAACCCGTTCTTCACCGCGACGAACTTTGTCGGCGCGCTGAATGGCCCGAACGACACGTCGTTCCAGGGCTGGACCTGCAATTCGACCTCGGCAAATTTCGGTGGCACCACCGCTGCCTGCACCGCGGTGCCGAACATCGGCACCCTGGCGGCGGGCACGGCCTGCCCGACTGGCACGATCGATGACAATGTGACCGTCGGCGGCTTCAAGGCATGCCGCCTGCCGCAGACGATCACCACCAGCCTGACGCTGCCGAAGATCCCGGGGGTCTTCTACCGCTTCCGCGGGCAGACCGAAGTGGGCACCGACGTCGGCTCCACCGGCGCCGCCTCGGGCGTGGTGCTGACGATCGCGCCGGGCGTGGTGCTGGCGGCGGATTCGAGCGAGAGCTCCAACGACCTGATCCTCGTCAACCGCGGCGCGCAGATCAACGCGGTCGGCACCGCCGAAGCGCCGATCATCTTCACCGCGCAGCAGAACCTGACCAATAACGGCGTGTCGGAAGCCTCGCAGGGCTTCTGGGGTGGCCTTGTCATCCTCGGCCAGGCGCCGACCGCAGTCTGCGCCACGGGCACCGGCCCGAACAATGCAGGTGGCACCAGCACCAGCTGCCAGAACCCGATCGAGGGCGTCACCGGCCGCTTCTATGGCGGGCCGAACCAGACGAGCAATTCGGGCACGCTGCGCTATGTCCAGATCCGCTACACCGGCATCGCGATCAGCGAGGGCAACGAGCTGCAGGGGCTGACGCTGGGCGGCACGGGCAGCGGCACGACGATCGACCACGTGCAGAGCCACAATTCGGCCGATGACGGGATCGAGATCTTCGGCGGCACGACCAACCTCAAATATTTTGCGGTGACCGGGTCGGACGACGACGCGTTCGACGTGGACAACGGCTGGCGCGGGTTCATGCAGTTCATCATTGCCGCGCAGAAGCCGTCGGGCACGACCGCCGATTCCTTCGCGACCGAAATCGATTCGAACGGTTCGGAAGACCTGCTGCCGCGCACCTACGGCCGCTACGCCAACTTCACCTTCATCCAGACCACGCCGTCGGCGCCGGCCGCGATCCGCCTGCGTGGCGGTGCGGACTTCGCCTTCATCAACGGCGTGGTGAAATCCGCCGCCGGGCAGGCGTGCATCAACATCGTCGCCGGCGCGGGCGAGGGCGCGAACCGGACCACGATCCGGCCGGCGAATGCCGAGCTGCAGGATGTCGGCCCGCCGACCTTCAACTCGGTCTATTTCCAGTGCCAGGGCCGCTGAGCCCCGTTCGGCATCCATGACCAAGGCGGGCCCCGGCGAGCGTTTCGACGCGGCCGCGGGCCCGCCCATTGCCATCTGACCGGAAGGCCCGACCATGCTGCGCCAGCGCACCGCCTATTCCACCTTGCTTCTTCTCACGACCACGCTGGTCGCGCCGGCTGCCCTGGCCCAGGTCGCGCCCTCCACGAGCACGCCCGCCGGGCCGCCGGCCACCAGCACCATGTCGACCGGCATCGATCCTGCCCGGCCGCAGGCCGAAACCACCGCTCAGCCTGACGCCGAACAGGGCGTCCCGGAGGTCTCCGCGCCGGGGATCGACGCCTCCTCCGGCGGTGACATCGTGGTGGTGGGGCGCAACATCCCCAATACGGTGCGCTCGACGGCGCAGGTCATCAGCGTCCTGTCGAGCGCCGACATCGCGCGGACGGGTGAGGGCGACATTGCCGGCGCGCTGACGCGGGTCACCGGCCTATCGGTGGTCGGCAACGGCTATGTCTTCGTACGCGGCCTCGGCGATCGCTATTCCTCGGCGCTGCTCAACGGATCGCCGCTGCCCAGCCCCGAGCCGCTGCGCCGCACCGTGCCGCTGGACATCTTCCCGACGACCATCGTCGGGTCGGCGCTGGTCCAGAAGACCTATTCGGTGAACTATCCGGGTGAGTTCGGCGGCGGCGTCATCAACCTGACGACCAAGGCGATCCCGGACGAGAATTTCGTCACCATCGGCGCGTCGGGCGGGATCGATACCCAGACCACCGGCAAGCTCGGCTATACCTATTACGGGTCCAAGACCGACTGGCTGGGCTATGACAATGGCGAGCGCAAGGTACCGGATTTCATCCGCAACGGGGCGCAGGGCAGCGGCATCATCCCGACCGAGCAGGTGGCGCAACTGTCCAATGCGCGCACCACGCTGCTCCAGCGCAACGGCGACATTCCGGCGAACTGGTCGGCCGACATCAACGTCGGCCTGACGGGCGATCTGGGAGCGGGGCGCGTCGGCATGATCGCGACCGGCAGCGTCTCCAACACCTGGCGCACCCGCGCCACGCTGCAGCAGGACACGATCAGCGAAGACGGCACGCTGCGCAACGATTTCAACACCGTCATCACCGACATGCGCGCGGTGGTGAACGGGATGCTCGGCCTCGGCTATGAGTTTGACGAGAACCGCATCCGCTGGACTAATGTCTATATCCACGACACGCTGAAGCAGGGGCGTGCCTCGGCGGCGACAGTGTACAACAATTCGTCGGGCAACCCGCTGTTCCAGCAGAACACCAACTGGTTCGAGCGCCAGTTGATCGAGACCCAGCTGGTGGGTGAGTTCAAGCCGGTCGAGGATCTGTCGCTCGACGTGCGCGGCGCTTATGCCAATTCGAAGCGCAATTCGCCGTACGAGCGGCAGTTCGTCTATAATTGCAACACCAGCTACAATGTGACCGGCGCTAATTCGGTCGGCGGGTCGGAGCTGCAATGCCCCGGCGTGTGGGAGGCGAGCAACTCGTTCGGCCGCTTTGCCACAGTCGTGTTCAGCGAGCTGAACGAGGATCTGTATTCGGGGCAGGCGGACGTCGCCTACAAGCTGCCGGGCGACCGGCCGTTCACGCTGTCGGCGGGCTATTATTACTCGCAGAACGAGCGAACCTCGACGCGCCTGCCCTACACCTACCAGACGGTCGCTGGCGGGGCGATTCCGTTCCCGTGCAACCTGTACCGCCCCGATTATCTGCTGTCGCCCGAGGTGCTGAACGGCTGCCCGGTGGCGACCACGGGAACACCGGCGAGCAATGCGGTGCAACTGCGGTTCGATGCGGGCCTCAACGGATCGACCCGCTATGATGCGAGCCTGCTGATCCATGCCGGCTATGTGCAGGCCGAGGCGGAAGCGATCGACGGAGTGCGCGCGATTATCGGCGTGCGCTACGAGACCGCCAAGCAGACGGTGACACCGCTGGCGGCGCCGTCCACGCGGCTCAACAACGATTATTTCCTGCCGGCGGCGACGCTGACGTGGAATTTCGCGGCCGACATGCAGCTGCGGCTTGCGGCGGCAAAGACGATCGCGCGTCCGCAGTTCCGCGAGCTGGCGCCGCAGGCGTTCCGCGACTTCGAATCGGATCGCCTGTTCTTCGGCAACCCGTTGCTGCGCGACTCGGAGCTCTACAATCTGGAAGCACGCTACGAATGGTTCTTCGACCGTGACCAGCGTCTGACCGCAGCGGGCTTCTACAAGAGGATCGACAATCCGATCGAGCAGGTCGGTTTCTATCCGACGCCCGATGCGCGATTGCAGACCGGCTTCACCTATCTGCCCAAGGCGACATTATGGGGCGGCGAGATCGAGGCGCAGAAGTATTTCCCGCTCGATTTCATCTCGGAGAGCCTGGGCGGCAAGCGCGCGGTCCTCATTGCCAACTACACCTACACCCAGTCCAAGATCACGGCGAATTCCGAATGCGTGCCGAGCGTGCTGGGCGTATCGCTTGGCGGATGCCCGGGTGGCTTCGCGCCGGCGAACCTCCAGTTTCGTGACGGCGCGCCGCTGACGGGGCAGTCCGACCATCTCGTCAACCTGCAGCTGGGCTATGAGGACAAGGACAATGAAACGCAGCTGACGCTGCTGTTCAACTACGCCAGCGACCGCGTGACCAACCGCGGGCCGTCGCTGCTGGGCGGTGTCGGGTTCCAGCCCGACATCATCGAGCGGCCCGGCATCCGGGTCGATTTCGTGGCGCGCCAGACGGTCGACTTCCTTGGCACGCGTGTCGAGATCAAGGGCGAGGCGCGCAACCTGTCGGGTACGAAATATCAGGAATATCAGACGTTCGAGGGCGGGCGCCGGGTGTATATCAACCGGTTCGAGCAGGGCCGGCTGTTCACGCTGGGCGCCAGCGTCACCTTCTGATCGGCCGGATGATACGGCTCTGCGCGCCCGGTGCGGCGCGCAGGGTCAGCCCCACGGGCGCTCACGAAACCATTTGGTGATGACGTATTTGACGCCGGCGCGCACCTTCATCCCGTGGTGAATGGTGGCGGGATTGGGCGTGCCGTCGTCGCGGCGGTTGTTCCAGGCGACGAGCTTGCCCGGTTCGGGCTGGATCGTCTTGTCGAGCGCCTTGAAGCGGGTCGCGCCGCCGGCCTCGGGCGCGTTCAGATAGGCCATCACCGTCCAGGTGCGGTTTCCGGCGACCGCGCAGTAACGATGAAAGTCGATCCCGCCCGGCTCAAAATAGTCCGTGTGCGCCTTGAACTCCTGCCCGATCGCATAGCGCTGGCCCTGCAGCGGTTCGCCATAGGCGGGGTCGATCCCGGTCAGCTCGGCAATCGCCTGCTCCACGCGGTGAACCACCGGATGGGCCGCGGCAAGATCGCAGGTCTCGCTGGTGCGATATGCCGAATCGCCATTGGCGTCGGAGACGGTGGAGGGGCGGCGATCGGCCTCGATCAGCGCGATCAGCGCCGCGCAGGTCTCGGCATCCAGAAAGTCGCGTAGCAGGAACAGGCTGGCGCGCGGGGTAGGTACACGCTGCACCCCCGGGACAGCGGTGAGCCGTGCGACGACGGTGCCATCATGGTCGCCGACGAGCCGGGGGTCGGGAGCAATATTCCGCATCGCCGCAGGGTGTGCCAGCCGATCGCGAGAGGGGCCAGTGCGGAATTATTACACTTGGCTGCAATCGCGCTGTAACATCACGGACATAGCGGCGGCCGGGCGGCGGCCGGGGCGGGGATTGGCAAGCACATGCGATTGAGTTTCGACGCTCGTGCGCGAGCGCTTCTGCGGCGGATCCCCGTGGTGAATGTGTATTCGCTGGCGGAACTGGCGCTGCTGGCGGCTCTGGCGGTGCAGGGCGCGCGGCTGGTGTGGACGGTGGTGACGCCGGTGACCCCGCTGGGCGAATGGCGACCGGCGGGGCCGACATTGCCGATCGCGCCCGGCGAGGTGCTGCGCGGTTTCGATCCGTTCTACCGCATCAGCGGGGCGGCGAGCAGCGGTCCTGCCGTTGTGACATCGTTGCAGCTGAAGCTGTTCGGCACCCGCATCGACGAAGCGACCGGACGCGGCTCGGCCATTCTGGCCGGCCCCGACGGGGTGCAGCAAAGCGTCGCGGTCGGCGAGGAGATCATCCCCGGCGTGGTGCTGCGCGCGGTGGCATTCGACCATGTCACGCTGGAGCGCGGCGGCGCGCGCGAGGACCTGTTCCTCGATCAGTCTGACGGCGCAGCGGCTGCCGCTGTCCCGGCTCCGGCGCCCGGCGTGCCGCAGCCGGCCGCCGCACCTACGACGGCAGGGATCACGGTGCAGCAGTTCCAGAACGAGATCGGCTTCGTGCCACGCGTCGAAGGCGGCCGGATGAACGGACTGGTGGTCCGGCCGGCGGGATCGGGCGCGGCGTTTCGGGCGGCCGGCCTTCGCGACGGCGATATCTTGACCGAGATTGGCGGGCGGGCGGTGCAGGGACCGGGTGACATCGAGCGGCTGTCCGCGCAATTTGCCGGTGGGGGCACGATCGGCCTGACGGTGGAACGAGGGGGGCAGACGGTGGCGTTGAGCGTTCAGGTGACCGGACAATGAAGCACTGGATCCTGGCATCGGCGCTCGCGCCGGTGCTCGCCGCAGCCGTGCTTGCCGCGCCGGTGCAGGCGCAGACCACGCTCAACGTGCGCGACGCCGACATTCGCGCGTTCATCGCCGATGCCGCCAAGGTCACGGGGCGTACCTTCATCATTGACAGCCGGGTGCAGGGCAAGGTGACCGTCGTCACTGACCGACCGCTCAGCCGATCGGAATATTTCGAGGTGTTCCTGTCCACGCTGCGCGCCAACGGGCTGGTGACGGTGCCGACCGCCAATGGCGCGCTGCGCGTCCAGCCGATCGAAAATGCCGCCGCCAATCCGGGGCGGATCGGCAGCGCGGGCGCGGCGCGCAACCAGTTCGTGACGGAGATCGTGCGGCTTCGTTCGGTCGATGCGCAATCCGCGGTGGACACGGTGCGGCCACTGGTGTCGGCGCAGGGATCGGTCAGCGCCAATCGCGCCGGCAGTTCGATCGTCATTGCCGATTTCGCCGACAATGTGCGCCGCGTGCGTGAAGTGCTGCGGCGGATCGATACCGACAACAATTCGACGCGGGTGATCGCGCTGCGCAATGCCGGCGCGCGCGATATCGCGACGGCGCTGCAGGGCCTGATCGGGACGCCCGCGCAGGGGCAGACGGCGACGGCGAGTGTGGTCGCGGTTGAGGGCGCCAACTCGGTCGCGCTGCGCGGTGACCCGACCACCGTCGCCCGGCTGGCGCAGGTCGCCGCGGATCTCGACCAGAAGGCAAAGAGCGGGACCGAGATCCGGGTCGTGTTCCTCGAACATGCCGATGCCGGGCAATTGCTGCCCGTCCTGCAGCAACTTGTCGGGCAAATGCCCGATACGATCCCGCAGAATCAGCTGAGCCAGTCGAATTTCGGCGCCTCTACCAATGGCGGAAACGCCGGCGGGCAACCCACGGTGAACACCGGCGGGCAAACGCAGAGCCAGGCGGCGCCGGGGGGCGGGGCTAGCGGCACGCCGGCGGTGCAGGCGCAGGGCGGCCGCGCGCCGGCGGTGGTGACTCGCTTCGTCGGCGCCAATGCGATCGTGATCGCGGCGCCGGCCGATATCCAGCGCCAGTTGAGCGAGGTGGTCCGCCAGCTCGACACGCGCCGCGAACAGGTGCTGGTGGAAGCGATCGTGGCGGAAGTGTCCGATCAGACGGCCAGCCGGCTCGGCTTCCAGTTCCTGCTGGGCAGCCTGTCGGGCGGGGCGTTCGGGGCGACGAGCTTCTCCAACACCGCGCCCAGCCTGTTGACCATCGCCGGCGCGGTCGCTGCGCGCGAGATCGGCGGGACGACCACCACCGTTGTCGGCGCGGATGGGTCGCGCACCACGACGAGCACGCCCAATCCCGCCGCCGACGCGCTGGCGCAGCAGGCGCTGAATTCGGTGCTGGGCGCGAGCGGCGCCTTTGGCGGTTATGGCGGCACGCTGGGCGGCGACACGGTGTTCGGTGCGATCATCAATGCGGTGAAATCCGACACCACATCGAACCTGCTGCAAGCGCCGAGCCTCATCACGCTGGACAATCAGGAAGCGCGCATCCTGGTCGGTCAGGAAATCCCGATCACAACGGGTGAGGCGCTGAGCCAGAATTTCGACAATGCGTTCCGCACGGTGCAGCGCGAGAATGTCGGCATCCAGCTGGAGGTGCGGCCGCAGGTGAACTCCAGCGGCTCGATCAAGCTGTTCCTGCACCAGCAGGTCAGTTCGATCGCCGGCCCGGTCAGCAACGACAATTCGGACCTGATCCTCAACAAGCGCGAGGTGGAGACCACGCTGACCGTCGACGACGGACAGATCGCGATCATCGGCGGCTTGCTGAGCGACGACGAGCGGCGCACATTGGAAAAGCTGCCGCTGCTGGGTGACATTCCGGTGCTGGGAAATCTGTTCCGATCAAAGGGCAAGCAGCGCACGAAGACGAACCTGATGGTCTTCATCCGCCCCACGATCCTGCGCACGCCGGAGGACAACCGCCGGGTGACCGAGCAGCGCTACGGCTATCTGCGGTTGCAGCAGGGGCTGCATGATCCCGCGCGCGAGCCGTCGATCGACGAACTGGTGCGCGATTACATGGGGGCGGCGGCGCCGATCCCCTCCGCGCCGGTGCCGGGCAATATCGAGGATCCGAGGATCCAGGTGCCGGTGCAACGCAATTCCGCCGTCACCATCAAGCGGCGCGACAAATGATCAGGACCGGGCGCGACCTGTCGGCCGAGGGAGAGGGAGCTGCTCCGGCCGCTGCCATCCCGGCGGCGACGGTGCCGGCGTCCGGTGCGCCGGCCGGCGTCATCGCACTTGAGGCCAGCGGGGTGCCGGTGCTGGACCTCGATCTCGTCACCTTGCCCTATGCCTTTGCGCGCAAGTTCGGCGTGACGCTGTCGGGCGAGGCGGTGGCGTTGCGCGAGGGCGCAGATCCCAAGGCGCTGATCGAGGTGCGGCGTGTGCTGGGGCGTCCGTTCGACGTGGTCGTGCTGGAACCGGCGGCCTTCGACCGGCTGCTGGGCGACAATTATGCGATGGACGGTCAGGCGACCGCGCTTGCCGCCGTGGGCATGGGGGATGAGCTCGACCTGCTGGCCGACGGCATCCCCACCGCCGAGGATCTGCTCGACACGGCGGACGATGCGCCGGCGATCCGCCTGATCAACGGCGTGATCGCCGATGCGGCGCGCAACGGCGTGTCGGACATCCATATCGAGCCGTACGAGACCGGGCTGGTCGTGCGGATGCGGATCGACGGCGTGCTGCGCGAGACGCTGCGCATGCCGCCGCATGTTGCCCCGGTGGTGGTGAGCCGGATCAAGGTGATGGCGCGGCTCGACATTGCCGAGCGGCGCGTGCCGCAGGACGGGCGAATGGGCCTGACGCTGGGGGGCAAGCTGCTCGACGTGCGCGTGTCCACGCTGCCGAGCCGGGCGGGCGAGCGCGTGGTGCTGCGTATCCTCGACAAGGACAATGCCGGGATCGATCTCGACGCTTTGGGCATGTCGCGCGCGATGCACGACCTGCTGGAAGGGGCGATCAACGAACCCAATGGCATCGTGCTGGTGACCGGCCCGACCGGCAGCGGCAAGACGACCACGCTCTACGCCGCGCTTCGTCTGCTGAACGACGGCAGCCGCAACATCCTGACCGTCGAGGACCCGGTCGAATTTGCCGTCGAGGGGGTCGGCCAGACGCAGGTCAATGCCAAGGTCGGGCTGACCTTCGCCGCGGGGCTGCGTGCGATCCTGCGTCAGGACCCGGACGTCGTGATGGTCGGCGAAATCCGCGACCGCGAGACGGCGGAGATCGCGGTTCAGGCCTCCCTGACCGGGCATCTCGTGCTGTCCACGGTACACACCAATGATTCGGTGGGCGCGATCACCAGGATGCGCGACATGAAGGTGGAGCCGTTCCTGCTCGCCTCCACCTTGCGCGCGGTGATTGCGCAGCGGCTGGTGCGGCGGCTGTGCCCGGCGTGCCGGCGGCCGGTGCCGGCGGAGGAAACGGTCGCCCCGCTGCTCGGCATCGCGCGCGACGCCGTGGTTTATGCCGCACAGGGCTGCGCCGAGTGCAACGGGACCGGCTACAAGGGCCGAGTGGGCGTGTATGAGGCGATCCGCATCGACGATACCGTACGGCGCATGATCAATGACGGCGCGGACGAAAGCGCGATTGCGGCGCATGCCTTTGCCCGCAGCGACACGCTGAGCAGCGCGGCGCGACGGATGGTGGAGCAGGGCGTCACCACCGCTGAGGAAGCGGTGCGCGTATCTCGCCGCGATACCGATGGCTGAGCGACCCCTGGCCGGCGTCCGATCCATGGCGCGTTCGGATGGCTGATTTCGACTATCTGGCGATCGACACGCGCGGCCAGGAAATGCGCGGGCATATTGCCGCAGCGAGCATGGAGGCGGCGCGCGCGACGCTGGATCGCCGGCGGCTGTACGTGGTGAGGATCGCGCCGGGCAGTGCGCCGGCAGCGCGCGGTCGCCCGCTGTTCGGCCTGCAACTTGGCGCGCCGAAGATGTCGGCCAAGCAGCTGACGCTGTTCACGCGGCAGCTGGCGACGCTGTCGCGAGTCTCGCCGCTGGAAGAATCGCTGCGGACGATCACGCGCCAGACCGAACAGGACAAGGTTCGCGCCGTCGTGGAGAATGTCCATGCCGGCGTCGTCGAGGGGCGGCGGCTGGCCGATGCGATGGCGCGCGAGCCACGAAGCTTTCCGCCATTGTACCGCGCGATGATCGCGGCGGGCGAAAGCTCCGGCACGTTGCCGGCGATATTGGAACGGCTGTCGACGCTGCTCGAGCGGCAGGCAGAAATACGCGGCAAGTTGCTGACCGCGCTCGCCTATCCCGTCATTCTCGCGCTTGTCGCGACTGGCGTGGTGGCTGCGCTGATGATCTTCGTCGTCCCGCAGGTGGTGGAGCAGTTCGACACGGTGGGGCAGCAACTGCCGCTGCTGACCCGCATCGTGATCGGCATCTCGGACTTGCTGGTCCGCTGGTGGTGGCTGATGCTGCTGGTGCTTGGCGCCGCGGTCGCCGGGTTTGTCGTCGCGCTGCGTCAGCCACCGATCCGGCTGGCGTTCGACAGCTGGTTGCTGCGGATCCCCTTGCTGGGACGGCTGCTGCGCGATCTTCATGCCGCGCGCATGGCGCGTACTCTGGCGACGATGGTGGCGAGCCGTCTGCCGCTGCTCGAGGGGCTCACGCTCACCGCCGGCACGATCCACAACCGGCGGCTGAAGCTGGCGTCGGATGAGATCACCGACGCGATCCGTGGCGGCGGCAGCCTGTCCGCGGCGATGCGGCGCGCCGGCGTATTCCCCCCGCTGCTCACCTATCTTGCGGCGTCGGGCGAGGCGGCGGGGCAGCTCGACGAAATGCTGGAGCGCGCCGCCGACTATCTGGAGCGCGAGTTCGATCGCTTCACCGCGACGGCGATGTCGCTGCTGGAACCGGCCATCATCGTCGTCATGGGCGGCGTGGTGGCGACGATTGTACTAGCGATCCTGCTTCCCATCCTCCAGCTCAACACGCTGGCCGGGCAATGAGAGACATTATGCGAACACAGACCAACAAGCGTCGAAAGAAGAACGGCTTTACCCTCGTCGAGCTGATGGTGGTGATCGTCATCATCGGCCTGCTGGCGACGATCGTCGCGCTGAACGTGATCCCTTCGGGCGATACGGCGCGGGTGCAGAAGGCGAAGGCCGATATCGCCACGATCGAGCAGGCGCTGGAAATGTACCGGCTGCAGCAGAGCAATTACCCGACCACGGCGCAGGGGCTGGCGGCGCTGACGTCCGCGCCCGCCGGGCTTGCCAATCCGGCGGCCTATCAGGCGGGCGGCTATATCAAGAAGCTGCCGGATGACCCGTGGGGCAATGCCTATCTCTACGCCTCGCCGGGCAAGCATGGCGCGTTCGACGTCTGGACCAACGGCGCCGACGGGAAGGAAGGCGGCGAGGGGATCAATGCCGATATCGGATCCTGGCAGTAAGCGGCCGATAGAGGCTGGCCAGAGCGGCGAGGCCCGATGATGCGATCAGCCCGGTCCCGATACTGGACCCGCGAGCGCCCCGGTCCGGCGTGGCGGCGCGATGCGGGGTCGCGCGGGTTCACGCTGGTCGAACTGATGATCGTCATCACCATCATCGGCCTTGCCTCCGCCATTGCCGTGCTGGCGATGCCCGACCCGCGCGGCCGCCTGATCGATGAGGGCGCGCGCTTTGCGACGCGCGTGCGTGCCGCGCATGATGCCGCCGTCATTGGCGGGCGGCCGGTCAGCGTCTGGGTGGATCGCAGCGGCTACGGCTTTGACGAGCGGCGCGGTGGCCAATGGATGGCATTGGCGGACAAGCCGCTGCGCGTATCGCAATGGGGGGAGGGGACCGAGGCGCTGGTGGCCGAGCGGACGCGGGTGACATTTGATCCGACCGGCATGGCCGACCGCGCACTGGTGGTGCCGTTGCGGCGTGAGCGGACCCGCGTGACGGTGACGCTGGGGTCGGACGGAGGCGCGCGGGTCGATGGCTGAACCTGCTCCGCGACGCGGCGGCAGCGCCGGATTCACGCTGATCGAGGTGATGGTCGCGCTGGCGGTGTTCAGCCTGGCTGCGCTGGTGCTGATCCGGCTGGAAGGCGCGACGATCCGCTCCACCGCACTGCTCGGCGATACGGTGGTCGCCCAGATGGTGGCGCGTAATGTCGCAATCGATGCGGTGACGTCGGCGCGCGCGCCGGCGCTCGGCCGGGCGGCGGGGGTGGAGCAAAATGGCGGGCGGGCATGGCGCTGGGTGCGCGATGTTCGCCCGACCGGCGACGCGCGTATCCTGAGGATCGACGTCGCGGTGGCGGATGCGCAGGGGCGGCCGCTGGGTCGATTGACCATGATCCGGCCGCCGCAGTTCGAGGTTCAGATATCGTGACCGCCCGGCCCGCCCGGCGCCGCGCCAACGGCTTCACCCTGGTCGAGGTGATGGTGGCGCTGATGATCTTTGGCATGATCGCCTCCGCCGGGGTCGGGCTGCTGGCGTTCAGCGTGCGCGCGCAGGGTGCGACGGTCGAGCGGCTGGACGATGTCGGGGCGCTGGCGCGCCTGTCGTCATTGATGGGGGCCGATCTGGCGCAGGCGATCGACCGGCCGGCACGTGACGAGCGGGGCACGCGCTTTCCCGCCTTTGTTGGCAACGAGAATAGCGTGACCCTGGTGCGTGCCGGCTGGAGCAATATCGACGCGCAACCACGATCGACGCTGCAGAAGGTCAGCTATCGGCTGGCAGGCGACGCGCTGGAGCGGATCGCATGGCCGATGGTGGACGGCGCGCCGGCGCTGCCGGCAGCGACGACGATCACCGGCGTCCGGGGCGTGCGGATGCGTTATCGGGTCGCTGGCGCCTGGAACGACCGCTGGGATGGCGTGCCGGGTGCGCCGCTGCCCCAGGCGTTCGAGCTGGCGATCCAGCGTGATGACGGCACGGTGTTTCGCCAGATGTTCCTGGTTGGGAGCGGTGCGCCGCCGCGGCCGCGTGAGCAACCCGATGCGCCGCAAACGTGAGGGGGAGCGCGGTGCCGCGCTGCTTACCGTCCTGCTGCTGGTGGCGATCATCGCGGTGATGGCGGCGACCGCGCTGGAGCGATTGCGGCTGTCGACACGGCTGACCGCCAACGCGGTCGCACTGGATCAGGCGCGCGCGCTGGCCTTTGCCGCAGAGGCGCTGGCCACGGGGCGGATCACCGACATGCTGCAACGCGAGCCCGGCCGGATCACGTTGGCAGGCGGCTGGAGCGACCGACCCTATACGATCCCGCTGCCGGGCGGGGTTGCCACCGCGCGCGTGACCGACGGGGGAAACTGCTTCAACCTCAACAGCCTGGTGACCGATCTTGATGGCGTTTATGTCGCCGATCCGACCGCGGTGACTCAGTTCGCGCGGCTTGCCCGGCTGCTCAACGTGCCGGGCGGCGACGGAATTGCCGCCGCCGCAGCGGACTGGATCGACAGCGATGACCAGCCGCTTGGCGCGGGGGCGGAGGATAGCGCTTATGGTGGGCTGGCGACGCCGTACCGGACCGGCGGCACGCTGATGGTCGACCCCAGCGAGTTGCGTGCGGTGGCCGGCGTGGCGGCGGAGGCCTATGCCAAGCTGCGCCCGTGGCTGTGCACGCTGCCCACCGCCGAACGATCGCGGCTGAACGTGAACACGCTGACGCCGGAGCAGGCGCCCTTGATCGCCATGCTGTTGCCGGACACGCTGGGCGTCGATCAGGCGCGCGCGTTGCTGCTGCGCCGACCGGCGGCTGGCTATGGCGAGATAGCCGATTTCTGGAAGCCCTTGTCCGAACAGGGGATTACGCCCGATCCGGCGGCGCAGCAGCAGGCCGATGTGAAGACGAAATGGTTCGACCTGCGGGTCGACGTGACGGTCGCGAACAGCGAATTGCAGGAGCGGGCGTTGATCGACGCGACGCGGCTGCCGGCACGGCTTGTTTCGCGGCAATGGGGGGAATTGTCATGACGGCCACGCTGCTTTTCCTGCCGCCCGGCGCCGATGATCCGTGGCAGTGGCTTCGGATCGACCGGGATGCGATCGTCGATCGCGGTGAGGGGCTGCCCGAGGGAGACGCGGGGGCGGTGATCGCGGTGGCGCCGGCCGATGCGGTGACGCTTCACTGGGCGGATATCCCGGCGCGCTCCGCCGCGCAGGCCGCCGCCGCGGCGCGCATTCTGGTCAGCGATGCGAGTGCGTCGCCGATCGAGCGGCTTCATGTGGCGGTGGGGGCGGCCGAAGCGGGGGGTGGCGAGACCGACCCGCGCGAGCGCCCGATCGGCGTGGTGGCGGCCGAGCGGATGCGCGCGTGGCTCGACGCGCTGGCCGGAATCGGCATCGATCCGTCGGCCGTTATTCCGGCACCGATGCTGCTGCCGCGGCCCGATAGCGGATATGTTCGGGCACAATTCGGCCCCCAATCTGTGGTGCGTGGCCCGTCGAGCGGCTTTGCCGATGAAGCGCGGCTGACCGCGCTGATCACTGGCGACGATTCGCCCGAATCGTTGGGACGCGATGCACTGGATGCCGCCATCGTGTCGGCGGTCGGCCGGCCCGAGCTGGACCTGCGGCAGGGGCCGTTCGCGAAGCGTCGGCGGCGGGCGATCGACTGGCGGCTGCTGCGTCGGTTGGCGGTGCTGGGCGGGCTGATCCTGCTGGCCACGCTGGCGATCGACGTGGTTCGGATCGCCAAATATTCCGCCGCTGCCGACGCCGCCGACGCGCGGGCCGAGGCGATCGCGCGTGACGGATTGCCGCGCGGCGCGGATCAGGGCGATGCGGATCGATTGCTGGCGGAACGGCTGGCGCGGCTGCGCGGACCCGGCGCCGGCTTCACCGCGACCGCGGCGGCGCTGTCGAGCGCGGTGCGCGGCGTCGCGGGCACCGAATTGGTGGCGCTAACCTTCGAGCCCAACGGTACCTTGCGCGCGACCGTCGCGGCGGAAGGGGAGGCGCAGGCCAACCAGATCGTTGCCCGGCTGCGCGAGGCCGGGTTCGTCGTGACCGCGAGCACGTTCGAGTCGAACGGCCAGCGCCTGCGCGGCGATGTGACGGTGGCGCTGCCATGAGGGCCCTGCGATGAGCAATCTGATGAGCTGGTATCAGGGGCGGTCGCTGCGCGAGCGGCGGTTGATCCTGGTCATGCTGGCGCTGCTGGCGGTGACGATCCTGTGGGCCGGCGTGATCCGCCCGGTGCGCGACGGCCTGGCATCCAGCCGCGAGCGATATGCGACTGCCGTCGTTCGGCTGGGCGAGGTTCAGCGCGAGGTGGCGCAGGTGAAGGCGATTCAGCGCGCGCGGCCCAGCCCGATCGAAGGCCCGCTGCCCGATGCGATCCGCACGCGCGCCGACGAGGCAGGCTTTACGCTGACCACGCTGGAGCCGGACGGCAATGCCGTTCGCATCGCCATCGCCACCGCGAAGCCCGGCGCCCTGCTAGGCTGGATCGCCACGCTGGAAGCGGACGGGCTGCTGGTCGATGCGACCACGATCACCGGCAATGGCGACGGCACGGTATCGGCGACGATGACGCTGAGGGGGCGCGAGGCATGAGGCGTATCCGGCTGAAGACAGGACCCAACGCGCTGTTCCTCGCCATGTTCGTGGTGGCGTTGATCGTGTTCCTGCCGCTGCGGCTGGCGCTTGGCTGGTTCGGGCTGGCGGAGCAGGGGCTGACCGCGCGGTCGGTGAGCGGCAGCATCTGGTCCGGCCATTTGCGCGAGGCACGGTTCGGGCAGATCGCGCTGGGTGACCTGTCGGCCGGGGTGTCGCCGCTGCCGTTGCTGCTGGGGCGTGCGCAGGTCGTGCTGGATGGTGTCGCCGTGCCGCCGGCGCCGCGGCTTAGCGGGTCGATCGCGGTCAGCCGGCACAGCTTTGCCCTGGACGACATCACGGCAACGCTGCCGGTGGGAACGGCATTTCGCCCGGTTCCGGTGACGGTGCTGGATCTGGAGCAGGTCAGTGTGCGGTTCAGCGGCGACCAGTGCGAATCGGCCGAGGGACGGGTGCGGGCGACGCTGGCCGGCGACATCGGCGGATTGCCGGTGCCGGCCACGCTGACCGGCAATGCGCGCTGTGACGGCGGGGCGTTGATGCTGCCGCTGGTCAGTGCCGCCGGGAATGAGGGAAGCACCATCAGGCTGTGGCCGGACGGGCGGTACCGTGCCGAACTGACGCTGCAACCGAGCGATCCGGCGGCGGCGCTGCGTTTGCAGGCGGCCGGCTTCGTCCAGACCGACACGGGCATGGAACTGGCGATCGAGGGCAGGTTCTGAACGATCCATCCCGACGCCGCCGAGCGAGAGTTTTGAGGTTGGGGCGAGCCAAGTCCCTTGACGCCGCCAGCGCCCGGCCGTAGGGGCGCCCATTCTAACGGCGATCGTAGCTCAGTTGGTTAGAGCATCGGTTTGTGGTACCGAGGGTCGCGGGTTCAAGTCCCGTCGATCGCCCCATTTTCCCCCTCGCAATTTCCTCCTCGCCTTTTGGCGGTGGCAACATTATTGCGCCGGTCGACAATTTTCGTACGACCACCGGAGGGCTGAAATGACCGCGTGGGGCTTCCCCGATTTCGACGACCATGAGGGCGTCCATCTGTTCACTGATCCGGCATCGGGTCTGCGCGCGGTCATTGCCGTGCATTCGACGGCGCTTGGCCCGGCCGCGGGCGGCGTGCGCTTCTGGCATTATGCGACCGACGCTGCCGCGATCACCGACGCGCTGCGCCTGTCGCGCGGCATGAGCTTCAAGAACGCCATGGCCGGCCTTGCGCTGGGCGGTGGCAAGGGCGTGGTGCTGGCCGACAAGCCGGGCGCGACGATCACCGAGGAGCAGCTGCGCGCGTTCGGCCGCGCGACCGAATCGCTGGGTGGCCGCTATGTGACCGCCGAGGACGTCGGCATGTCCGAAGCGCGGATGAAGGTGATTTCCGAGGAAACGCGCTACGTGTCCGGCCTGCCGGTGGCGAGCGGTGCGGCGGGCGGCGATCCCGGGCCGTACACTGCGCTTGGCGTATATCTGGGCGTGAAGGCCGCGGCGAAGCGCGGGCTGGGCGCGACCGACATGAAGGGCGTGCGCGTTGCCATCCAGGGTGTCGGTTCGGTCGGCGGCGGCCTCGCTCGCCTGCTGGCCGCCGATGGCGCGGTGCTGACGCTGGCTGACGTGAACGCCGATCGCGCCGCGGCGCTGGCGGCGGAGCTGGGTGCGACGACCGCGCCGGCCGAATCGATCCTGGCGTCCGACGTCGATCTCGTCAGCCCCAATGCGCTGGGCGCGGTGCTGACCGAGCAGTCGATCGCGGCGCTGAAGGTGAAGGTGGTGGCCGGTGGTGCGAACAACCAGCTCGCCACGCGCGAGGACGGCCGCCGCCTGCATGAGCGCGGCGTGCTGTTTGCGCCCGATTACGTCATCAACGCTGGCGGCATCATCAACGTCGGCCTGGAATATCTCGGGCAGGGTGACGAGGCCGAGGTTAAGGCGCGCATCGCCCGCATCCCGGACCGCCTGGTCGAGGTGTGGGACGAGAGCGACAGCAGCGGCGATCCCGCCGCCGACGTTGCCGACCGTATTGCGCGCCGCCTGATCGGCCGCGCCTGAGTACCGGCGGGGAGCGGCCGGCGGCTGCTCCCCGACCAAACGGATACGCTTCGCCGTGTCCGGCCAGGCGGTCGCGCGCTGACGGCGATCGGCGGATGTCGTTCCTGATGACGCGCCGCAAATTTCCCCATATGGGAAAATCATCGTGCCTGCCCTTCACGCCCTCGCCAATCCTGCGCGCTTTCTGAAGATCGCCCGCCCGCTGACCCCCGTCCTGGGGTGGCTGGGTCTCGTGCTGATCGCGATCGGCAGCTGGGCGGGGCTGACGCAGACGCCGCCCGATTACCTGCAGGGCGAGACCGTCCGCATCATGTACGTCCATGTGCCGTCGGCCTGGCTGGGCATGGGCGGATGGAGCGGCATCGCGATTTCCAGCATCGCCTATCTCGTCTGGCGCCACCCGCTGGCTGACGTGGCGGCGCGCGCGATCGCCCTGCCGGGTGCTGCCTTTGCCGCCATCTGCCTGCTGACCGGCGCGATCTGGGGCCGGCCGACCTGGGGCACGTACTGGCAGTGGGACGGGCGGCTGACGTCGATGCTGCTGCTGTTCTTCGTCTATCTCGGCTATATCGCGCTGGCGCGCGCGGATCGCGAGCGTGGCGGGGACGGGCGGATCGCGGCGCTGTTCGGCGTGGCGGGCACCATCCTGCTGCCGATCATCCGATATTCGGTGGTGTGGTGGAACACGCTGCACCAGGGGCCGAGCATCGGCCTCACCCATTCGACGATCGACCTGTCGATCCTGTGGCCGCTGCCGATCATGCTGTTCGGGTTTTCGTTCCTGTTCGGCGCGGTGGTGCTGATGCGGATGCGCACGTTGCTGGCGGTGGCAAAGGCAGAGGCGCGGATGCGCCGGAAGGCACGCGCATGATCGCCTGGCCCTATGTCATTGCCGCTTATGCGGTCGCGCTGTCCGCGACGGCAGTGATCGTGCTCGTCAGCTGGCGCGCGATGCGCGAGGCGGAGAAGGGCGGCAAGTGAAGGCAAAGCATCAGCGACTGTGGCTGGCGGGCGCCGCGCTGCTGGCGATCACGCTGGCGGCGCTGCTCGCGCTGTCGGGGCTGCGTGACCAGGCGGCGTTTTTTTATGCGCCGTCCGACGTGACGCAGGAGGTGCTCGCCTCCGACCGCGCGGTGCGGCTGGGCGGCATGGTGGCGGCGGGATCGGTGGCGCGCGCGGCCGACGGCGTGACGATCCTGTTCACGGTCAGCGATGGTCGCGCGACGACCCCGGTGCAGTTCGCCGGAATTGTCCCCAACCTGTTCCGCGAGGGATCGGGCGTGGTGGCGGAGGGGCGTTTCCGCCCGGATGGATCGTTTGTCGCATCCAACCTACTCGCCAAGCATGACGAAAAGTACATGCCGCCTGAGCTGGCCGGGAAGATGCACGAGACGAAGAGCCTGGAGCCGTGAGCGGCTTCATCGGCCTGGCGCTGGTCGGTGCGCTGGTCTTTGGCGCGCTGGTGCTGCTTCGGCTGCCGCGGCTGCTGTGGTCGTTCGCGGGGGCGGCGCTGTTCCTGGGCGCGGCGGGCTATGCCTGGCAGGGGCGGCCGGGGCAGGCGGCGGCCCCGGCCAAGCCGCGAGTCGACGCGGTGCCGATCGAGCCCGAGGCGATCATGCTGCGCGAGCGGCTGATGGGCCGCTACACCGCCGACACCGCCTATATCGTCGCGTCCGACGCGATGCTGCGCGCCGGCGACAAGCGCGCCGCCGCGCAGGTCGTGCTGGGCGGGGTGCGGGCGCTGCCGCGCAGCTTCATCCTGTGGACCCAGCTGGGCAGCACCCTCGTGATCCTGGATGGCGACCAGATCTCGCCGGCGGCGAAGCTGGCGTTCGGGCGGGCGTTTCAACTGGCGCCCGAGCATCCGGCGCCGCCTTATTATGCCGGGATCGCTTATGTCCGCGCCGGCGACCTGCCGGCGGCGCGGCGGATGCTGGCGCGCGCGGTGAGCCTGTCGCCCGAAGGCATGGATTACCGCACCACCATCGCCAACCAGCTCAAGGTGCTGGACCAGTTCATCGCCGCGACGGAGCAGGCGGGCCGCTGATCCGCAAGCCCGGGGCGACGAATCGCCTCAGCGTCCGCGGCCTGTTTTCTCCTGAAGCGCGTCGATCCGCTTTGAGGCGTCGGCCTTGCTAAGTTGTTCCTCGAACGGTTCGCCGGCTTCCTCGCTCAACGTCTTCAAGTAACTTGCCTGCGCGCCGGTCATCGGCTCGTCGCCGGTCGTCCAGTCGTCGGGATCCTTTTCCGCGTTTGAAAAGGGTTCGCTCTTTGGGTTCGAGTCGCTCATGAAACTCTTCCTTTCAAGGGCAGCAACTCCTATGTTCTTGTAACGTTCCCGCTTGCGCGGATGGGAACAAGTGCTAGGCGCGCCGAGGCTTTGACAGGATGACGGTGGCTTTCTTCCCCTTGAACCTGGCGTCAGCGGCGCTTTGATGAGCCCGGCCGCCGGCGCAGCTGTGCCCCAAGCGCATGGCCATCATCACAGCGATTCGCTGCGCAAGCTGGCGCTGGGCGCGATCGGTGTCGTCTATGGCGATATCGGGACGAGCCCGCTGTATGCGATGAAGGAGGTGTTCGTCGGGCACCATCCGCTCGCCGTCGACCAACTGCATATCTTTGGCGTGGTGAGCCTCGTCTTCTGGTCGCTGGTGCTGATCGTCACGTGCAAATATGTGATGACCATCCTGCGCGCGGACAACAATGGCGAGGGCGGGAGCCTGGCGCTGCTGGCGCTGATCCAGCGGCGCAGCGGGGCGGGCAAACGGTGGGAGCCGGGGCTGGTCGTGCTGGGCGTGCTCGCCACCGCACTGTTCTTTGGCGACTGCATGATCACGCCGGCGATCTCGGTGCTATCGGCGGTGGAGGGACTGGCGACGGTCGAGCAGCGGTTCGACAGCTTCGTCATCCCGATTTCGGTCACGATCCTGATCGGGCTGTTCTACCTGCAATCGGTCGGCACCGCGCGGGTGGGGCGGCTGTTCGGGCCGATCATGACGATCTACTTCGTCACGCTTAGCGCACTTGGCCTGTACCATGTGGTGGCGCAGCCGGAGATCCTGCTGGCGCTTGATCCGCGCTGGGCGTTCCGTTTCGCCGCGGCCGACGGGATGCTGGCGTTCCTGGCGCTCGGCTCGGTCGTGCTGGCGGTGACCGGCGCCGAGGCGCTCTACGCCGACATGGGGCATTTCGGGCGCAAGCCGATCGCTTATGCCTGGCTGTGGTTCGTGTTCCCGGCGCTGATGCTCAATTACCTGGGGCAGGGCGCGCTGATGCTGAGCGACCCAACGGCGGCGAAAAACCCGTTCTTCCTGATGGCGCCCGAGCAATGGCGCCTGCCGCTGGTGATCCTGGCCACCATGGCGACCGTCATCGCCAGCCAGGCAGTGATCACCGGCGCCTATTCGGTGGTGCAGCAGGCGGTGCCGCTGGGCCTGATGCCGCGCATCCGGATCGAACATACCAGCGCGTCGGCCGCGGGGCAGATCTACATCCCGTCGATCAACTGGGCGCTGCTGACGATGGTGCTGCTGCTGATCCTGGGCTTTCGCGAATCGTCCAACCTTGCGGCGGCCTATGGCATCGCGGTGACGGGGACGATGTTCATTTCCACCTGCATGGTCGCGGTGCTGATCCAGCGCGTCTGGCATTGGCCCTTGTGGGCGGTGGTGCCGTTCGTCGCGGTGTTCCTGTGCATCGACGGGCTGTATTTCTCATCCAACCTCACGAAGGTGCCCGACGGCGGCTGGTTCCCGCTGCTGGTGGCGATCATCGTCTTCGTGCTGCTGACCACCTGGGCCACGGGCCGCAAGCTGATGCTGGAACGGATGCGCGAGGGGGCGATGCCGATCAAGGTGTTCATCGGCTCCGCCGCGGGCAGCGCGACGCGGGTGCCGGGGACGGCGGTGTTCATGACCTCCACCCCCGAGGGCGTGCCGCACGCATTGCTCCACAACCTCAAGCACAATCGCGTGCTGCACGAGCGCGTGATCCTGCTGACGGTGAAGGTCAGCGACATGCCCTATGTCGCCGAAGAGTCGCGGTTCGAGCACAAGGCGCTGGGCGAGGGGTTCCACCGCGTGATCCTACGCTACGGCTTCATGGAATCGCCGGACATCCCTGCGGCGCTCAAATCGTTTGACGAATGCGGTGGCGAGTTCCGCATGATGGAGACCAGCTTCTTCCTGTCGCGACAGACGCTGCTGCCTTCCGCCCGGCCGGGCATGGCGATCTGGCGGGAGAAGCTGTTCGCCTGGATGCTGCGCAACGCCGAAAGCGCGATGGAATTCTTCCGCCTGCCGACCAACCGCGTGGTCGAGCTGGGCAGCCAGATCGAGATTTGAGCGAGCCCGCGCCCACCCAGCCGCCGGGCCCGCTTGCGGCGCCGATCATCATCGCTGCCGTGTTCGGCAAAGCGGACCAGGCATGGTTCGATCAACAGCGCGCGGCGCACTTCCCGCCGGAGCGTAACGTCCTCGCCGCGCACCTGACGATGTTCCACCATCTGCCGCCCAGCATGGCGGCAGAGGTGAAGCAGCGGCTCATCGCGGAGACACGGGGTGTGCCCGCGCCGGCCGCACGCGTGGAAGCGCCATTCTCGCTCGGGCGCGGCGTCGCCTACCGGATCGCCAGCGACGAGCTGTGGGCGATCCGTGCGCGGCTCGCGGATGGCTTTGCCGGCGTCCTGACGCCGCAGGACCAGGCCGGATGGCGCCCCCACGTGACGGTGCAGAACAAGGTGGAGCCGGCGGTTGCGCGCGCGCTGCTGGCGCAATTGCAGGGCGGGTTCCGGCCGCGCGCGGTACAGATCACGGGACTGGCGGCCTATTGGTATCGGGGCGGCCCGTGGGAGTTGTTGTCGCGGCACATGTTCAGCGCTTGACGCCCCGCGAACCCCTGCTATAGCCCGCGCCTCGCGAGCGGTACTTGCCCCTTCACGAAGGCGCGGCGGAGTAGCTCAGCTGGTTAGAGCACGGGAATCATAATCCTGGGGTCGGGGGTTCAAGTCCCTCCTCCGCTACCACTCGCGACGTATATGAGGTTGGTGATCTGCTTCGCTCGCTAGTGGATTGCCTAGCTTCATTCGAGACAAGTTCAAGGCGTGGCTGCGAATACTTCCCCAGTCGAGACTGGGATCTCACTAAGCTCTATGGCGCGGGCTCAATTGCAGACGGAGTGCAAGCCTACTATCAGTTTAGGTGGGAACTATCTGATGATAATTCGTTCATATGAATTATCTCAAGATAGTATATGTCAAATAGGCTATCACATAAACTCCAGCGAGTAGTACCGCGCACCCAGCGGTATGAATTGAATGGTTAAGATCGGTGGCGTTGCGTTCGGCCAAAGCTGCGTTCTTGACGATTTGACCGTTTATAGTGCGCGCCTGCTCTATTCGTGCCTGCCTAAAGTCTCGTGTTCTTCCGCTTTCCCAATGCTCGGGTAGCCAGTTCTGGGGAAGGTTACCAGGCATGCTGTATTTGCGTGGACGAACCGCCCGCACGGCGTAGTATCCTGAGATGGCCATGAGAATGGCGCCCGCCCCGGAAATTGCTGCAAGCGGTAGTTGTTTTCCGTCGATCGCAAGACTTGCGCTTCCGCCAATCGACGCAATTGCGATCGTAAGAACAAAGCCGGCCCAAGTGAGTGCACGTTGATCCGAGGCTGTGGCTACGCTGAGCTGTGCGGCCATCATCAGCTCGCCCTCCCTGACAACCTCCTTAAGGATGTCGTCGTCGAACTCTCTAAGCCCGTCGAGGCTCTTGAACTGATCCATGACATCTTCATACGTTGTGTCATGGCACGACCACCAGACGATCAATCGCGTAAGAAGAATGATTGGGCACGGCCCGCACCCCCGCCGCCACCCTCGCCTAAGAAGTAAGCGTACAGTGGAAGTTCGAGCCGCTCGCCACACGGCTCCGCCATCAGGTTCAAAAACATTCGAGCGGGGACACAGGAAGGTTGGCACCGCGCAGAGCGGTGCGCGTGCGTTGCTTGCCGTCGAACATGAGGGAGCCGGGGCGGCGCATTGCTGCGGCCGCCCGGCTGATTGTCAGTTGGTGACGGGTACGCCGAACAGGTCGTGTTCGTCGGCGTCCTCGATCGTGACGCGGACGATGTCGCCTTCGTTGAGGTGGCCGGCGTCGCGCAGGTGGACTTCGCCGTCGATTTCCGGCGCGTCGGCATAGGAGCGGCCGGTGGCGCCCTCATCGCCCACGGCGTCAATGATGACGTCGAAGCTGCGACCGATCTTGGCCTGGAGCTTGGCCGCGCTGATCGCCGCCGTCTTGGCCATGATGCGGGCGTAGCGTTCTTCCTTCACCTCCTCTGGCACCGGGTTGGGCAGCGCGTTGGCGCTGGCGCCCTCGACGGGTTCGAAGCGGAAGGCGCCGACGCGGTCGAGCTGCGCCTCGTCGAGCCATTCGAGAAGATATTCGAAGTCCGCCTCGGTCTCGCCCGGGAAGCCGACGACGAAGGTCGAGCGGATCGCGATATCGGGGCAGATCTCGCGCCAGCCGCGCAGCCGGGCGAGCACCTTGGCATCGTTCGCCGGGCGCTTCATCGCACGCAGCACGTTGGGCGCGGCATGCTGGAACGGAATGTCGAGATACGGGAGCACCAGCCCCTCGGCCATCAGCGGGATGACCTGATCCACGTGCGGGTAGGGGTAGACATAGTGCAGGCGGACCCAGGGCGCGATGCGGCCCAGTTCGCGCGCCAGATCGGTCATGTGCGCACGCACGTCTCCCCCGCCCTTGAGCGGGTAGCTGGCATGACGCAGGTCAAGGCCATAGGCCGACGTATCCTGGCTGATCACCAGCAGCTCGCGCGTGCCGGCCGCGACCAGCTTCTCCGCCTCACGCAGGATCGCGTCGGGGCGCCGGCTGACCAGGTCGCCGCGCAATGACGGGATGATGCAGAAGGAGCAGCGGTGGTTGCAGCCCTCCGAAATCTTAAGATAGCTGTAGTGACGCGGGGTCAGCTTCAGCCCGGCATCGGGGATTAGATCGATATAGGGCGACAGGTTCGCGGGCGCCGCCTCATGCACCGCCTCCACCACCTGCTCATATTCATGCGCGCCGGTGATCGCGAGGACGTTGGGGAAGCGGGCACGGATGACATCGGCTTCCTTGCCCATGCAACCGGTGACGATGACGCGGCCGTTCTCCGCGATCGCTTCGCCGATCGCCTCCAGGCTTTCCTCCTTCGCCGAATCGAGAAAGCCGCATGTGTTGACGAGCACGACGTCAGCGCCGGCATAGTCGGGCGACATCTGATAGCCGTCTGCGCGCAGCTGGGTGAGGATACGTTCGCTGTCGACCAGGTTCTTGGGACAGCCGAGCGACACCATGCCCACGCGGGGCGGTGAGGGAAGACGCGTTGCCATGAGTGGTGGCGCACATAATGTGCAATGCACCATTTTGCCATATCTGCGCCGCTATGCGCGTTGAAAGGCTGGCCTTATCGCGGGACAGCGCAGGCAAGATGGGGACAAGATGATGCTGGCGATCGGGCTGATGTCCGGCACGTCGCTCGACGGGATCGATGCGGCGCTGATCGAAACGGACGGCGAGGCGATGGTGAGGGCGGTCGCATTCCGTGGTGAGCCTTATTCGGACACGGCGCGCGCGCAGCTTGCCGCGGCGACCGCGTTGGCGCTGACGTTCGACCGGCCACGCGCCAACCCCGACATGGTGGCGGCGGCGGAGCTGATCACGCGGACGCACGTGCTGGCGGTGCAGAAGCTGCTGCGCGACGCAGGGCTGAGCGCCGCCGATGTCGACGTGATCGGTTTTCACGGGCAGACCGTGGCGCATCGCCCCGATCGTGGCTGGACGTGGCAGATCGGCGACGGACAGGCACTGGCGGATGCAACCGGGATCGTCACGATCGCCGATCTGAGGAGCGCGGACGTGGCAGCGGGCGGGCAGGGCGCGCCGCTGCTGCCGATCTATCACGCCGCGCTGACTGCCGGGCTGCCGCGGCCGCTGGCGGTGCTGAACCTGGGCGGGGTCGCGAACATCACCTGGATCGGCGCAGACGGCGAGCTGGTGGCGTTCGACACCGGTCCTGCGAACGGGCTGATCGACAGCTGGGTGGAGCAGGAAACGGGGGCGCGGTTCGACGCCGATGGCGCGCTGGCGGCGAGCGGCCGCGTCGACGAGGCGATCCTCACCGCCATGCTGGACCATCCGTTTTTCGGGCAACCGGCGCCCAAGTCGCTCGATCGCAACGATTTCACCGTGCAGCCGGTGCGCGGGCTGGGGGCGGCCGATGGTGCGGCCACGTTGACGGTATTCACCGCCGCGACGGTGGCGGAAGCGCTGTCGCACCTGCCCGAGCGGCCGCTTCGCCTGCTGGTGGCGGGCGGCGGGCGGCACAATCCGGTGATGCTGCGGATGATTGCGGAGCGGACCGGCCTGGTGCCGGAGCCGGTCGATGCCTTGGGGTGGAACGGCGACGCGATGGAGGCGGAAGGCTTCGCCTATATGGCGGTGCGTATGCTGCGCGACCTGCCGATCTCCTTCCCCGGAACGACCGGCGTACCCGCGCCCATGACCGGTGGGGTGCGGCACGACCCGGCGAGCGCGAGCGCCGGCTGATCGGCGGGACGGCAAGCCCCGCCAACTCGATCAGCGCTCGATCGTCACCGTCGAGGGGTGATGGCGGTCGAGGTGGCGCCTGATCGTCTTCAGGTTGCGGGTGTTGGAGCGATAGAAGAAATCCGCGGCGTCGCCGACAAAAGGGACGATGCCCAGCAACGTGTCGAAGCCGACGCGCGCGCCCATCCGCGCGAGCTGAAGCCGGCTCATCCCGAGGTTGCGCGCTTCCCATACGATCCACGCGCCGAGCGCCGCAGCCACCGCATCGCCGACCACGGGGATGAGGCCGAGGAAGAAGTCCAGCCCCACCTTTCGGTTCATGCCGGGGACGTCGACCACGCCCTCCAGCAGGCGCTCCATCGCCTCGATCCGGCGCCTGACGGACTCGGGATCGCGCCCGAGCGGCAGCGTCGCGGCGAACGCCATGGGTGAATTGGGATCGGCTTTGATCATGATGATATCAATTGGGGGCGCGGCGCAGCAGGTTCAACGGGTGCCACGCGCGGTCGTTGGGCTGCCACGCGCGCAGCCGCTGCGCCACCAGCGCCCAGCGGAACGGCCGGGCGAGCGGGATGAAGGCGACATCCGCGGCGAGCGCCTCGTCCGCGGCGGCAAGCTCGCGCGCGCGGATCGCCAGCGTTGGCGCGACTCGCGCGGCCTCGATCGCGACGGCGGCGCGTTCGTCACACGGCCGGCAGGCCTGGTCCACGTACCAGCGGGCGCTGTCATAGGGGGCGACCAGATCGACCAGCCGCAGGTCCGCGTCGTCAGTGGCGCTCACGCGGACCGGGCGCACCCCGATCGCGAACAGATCCGCCGCCAGCCGCGCCCACAGCAGCGTGCCACCCGAGCCGCCGGGTAGGGCCAGGCGCAGCGTCGGGACGGGATTTCCCGCGTCGCGCCATGCGCTGACGCGGGCCTGCGCGGTGGCCACCCGGTCGGCCGGGCGAACCGCCTGCCAGGCCCCGTGGGCAGGCGGCGCGGCTGAATCGAGCGCGGCCGGCAGCAGGTCCTCCGCCGGGCGCCAATCCTGGCTGAAGCTGCGGGTAAGCGCGGTGCGGTCAATCGCCATGGCGATGGCGGCGCGATTCTCAGGCAGCGCCAGGAAACCCTCCCGCCGGCTGACGGCCAGCCCGAAGACGCCGGCCGCCGGATCGACGCGGATGTTGACCTGCGCCACGCCGGCCGCGGCGACCAGCGGCCATTCGGACAGTCGCCCGCCGGCGAACAGATCGGACTTGCGCTCCGCGAAGCGGGCGATGCCCGCAGCAGGACGCTCGGCCACCAGCAGAACGTCGTCCTCGGGCACTGGCTCGTGCTGTTCGTCGGCGGCGCGGTTCGGGTCCGGACGCGGGGTGAGGCGCGTGACATTGCCGGCCTGGCGCACGATCCGCATCGGGCCGCTGCCGATCGCGCGGGCGGGGTCGACCAAGGTCATCTCTGGCTGGGCGAACAGCTTCAGCAGATCGGGGCGGGGGCGGGACAATTCGACCTGGATGACCTGCGGCGTCATCTCCACCACCGAATCGACCGCGGTGAGATAGTCGGCGAGCGGGTTGCGCGCGCGCTGCTGCAGCCGGCTGCGCAGGATTGTGACGATCTCTGCCGCGCGGACCGGCCGCCCGTTGGTCCATGTCATCTCGCGCAGGCGGAAGATGTAGGTGCGCCCCTCGTCCGTGACGATCCAGCGTTCGGCAATGCCGGGTTCGATCTGCCCGGCGGCGTCGAACCGGACCAGCCCCTGCGCTGCGGCATCGGCCAGCAGAAGCCCGGCGAGGTCGTCCGGTGCCGGGATCACCGGGCTCAGGCGCGGCGCGGTGCCGGCAGCGCTGACGATCACCGCGCCGACATCGGGCCGACGCTCACAGGCCGTAGTGGCCAGGAGCAGGGAGAGAGCGATGGTGCGGACGGCGGGACTCGAACCCGCACGCCCCTGAGGGCAGAAGATTTTAAGTCTCCGGCGTCTACCGGTTCCGCCACGTCCGCGCATCACGCCCGACGAAAAGCGGCAGGGAAGCGCCGCCGTCAAGCGTTACACGTTCAAGCGAACGCGCATTTCCTTGCCAGGCTTGAAATATGGGACGCGCTTGGCGGTCACTTCGACCACCTCGCCAGTGCGCGGGTTGCGCCCGGTACGCGCGTCGCGGGCCCGCGTCGAGAAGGCGCCGAAGCCGCGCAGCTCGACCCGGCCGTTCTCCGCCAGGCGGCGCACGATCTCGTCAAAGAACGTGGAGACGATCGCCTCGACCTCGCGCAGGGAGAGGCTCGGGTTGGCCTCTGCCAGATGCTGCACCAGTTCCGATCGGATCATCTGTCCCGTCCTTGATCTGCCCGTGGCCGTCGCCGGCTTCGATTCACCTTAATACAGATAAAGCTCTATCAGAATAGGGCCGAAACGAAAGTTTAATTATTACGCCCGTGAAACGACAAGGGGCCGGGCGGCATGTGCCACCCGACCCCCCTTTCGGTAATCCTGGGATGCAGGATTACTGCTTGTTCTGACGAGCCTTGAGCGCTTCGCCCAGGATGTCGCCGAGCGAGGCACCCGAGTCGGACGAGCCGTACTGCGCCACAGCCTGCTTCTCCTCGGAGATCTGCATCGCCTTGACCGAGAAGGTCGGCTTCTTCGAACGATCGAAGCCGGTGACCATCGCGTCGAACTTCTGGCCGACCTGGAAACGCTCCGGACGCTGCTCGTCGCGGTCGCGGCCGAGATCGGTGCGCTTGATGAAGCCGGTCGCGCCATCGTCGCCCGCCTGAACCTCGAGGCCCGCGTCGCGGACTTCGAGAACGGTGACGGTGACAACCTGGTTCTTCGACAGGCGATCGCCAGCGGTGGCACCGCCCACGACCGGTGCGCCACGCTCCAGCTGCTTCATGCCGAGGCTGATGCGCTCCTTCTCCGGATCGACGTCGAGCACGATCGCCTGAACGGTCTCACCCTTGCGGTGCAGGTTGAGCGCGTCCTCACCCGACACGCCCCAGGCGATGTCGGACATGTGGACCATGCCGTCGACGTCGTTGTCGAGGCCGATGAACAGGCCGAACTCGGTCGAGTTCTTGACTTCGCCCTCGACGGTCGAACCGACCGGATGCTCGGCGGCGAAACGCTCCCACGGGTTCTGCTGCGCCTGCTTCAGGCCCAGCGAGATGCGACGCTTGTCGGCATCGACCTCGAGCACCACCACGTCGACTTCCTGCGAGGTCGACACGATCTTGCCCGGATGGACGTTCTTCTTGGTCCACGACATTTCGCTGACGTGCACCAGGCCTTCGATGCCCGGCTCCAGCTCGACGAACGCACCATATTCGGTGATGTTCGTGACGCGGCCCGACAGCTTCGCGCCGACCGGATACTTGACCGATGCGCCATCCCACGGATCGCTCTCGAGCTGCTTCATGCCCAGCGAGATGCGCTGTGTGTCCTTGTTGATGCGGATGATCTGCACCTTCACCGTGTCGCCGATGTTGATCATCTCCGACGGGTGCTGGACGCGCTTGTAGGAGAGGTCGGTGACGTGCAGCAGGCCGTCGATGCCGCCCAGGTCCACGAAGGCGCCGTAATCGGTGATGTTCTTCACCACGCCTTCGATGATCTGACCCTCGGCCAGGCTCTGGATCAGGCCCGAACGCTGCTCGGCGCGGGTCTCTTCCAGAACGGCGCGACGCGACACGACGATGTTGCCGCGCTTGCGGTCCATCTTCAGGATCTGGAACGGCTGCGGGATGTCCATCAGCGGCGTGACGTCACGCACCGGACGGATATCGACCTGCGAGCCCGGCAGGAAGGCCACGGCGCCGTTCAGGTCGACGGTGAAGCCACCCTTCACGCGGCCGAAGATCACGCCCTCGACGCGCGCGGTCTTGGCGAATTCGGTCTCCAGCTTGTCCCATGCAGCTTCGCGGCGTGCGCGGTCGCGCGACAGCATCGCTTCGCCATGCATGTTCTCGACGCGGTCGACGTACACTTCGACTTCGTCGCCGACCTTCAGCTCGGCCTTCTGGCCCGGCGCCGGCGCGAATTCGCGCAGCGGCACGCGGCCTTCGCTCTTCAGGCCGACGTCGATGACGGCGAGGTCATTCTCGATGCCAGTGACGGTGCCGAGCACCACGCGGCCCTCGAAGCTGTCGGCGCCGCCGAACATGTCATCGAGCATCGCCGCGAAATCGTCCCGCGTGGGAGCTGCCGTTGAGGCCATAAAATCGTTCGTCCTAGTCAGTTCGTTTCCGGCCAAGCGGTTGGTTCCGCTGGTCTTGGCCATCGTTGCCGCGGCAGCCGCATGCCGTCGCAGCATCCGTGCAACCGGGGTGGGAAGGGCCAAGACGCACGAAATGCGAAAAGGGCGCTGGAGTGCTCCTCCGCGCCATGCCTCCACGAACCCAGGTTCGCCGGACGGTGCGCCATACTGCAAAGGACGGCCGGGAGCAAGGTTGGCGTAGCACCGGCGTGGGAGCAAGGTGGGGCGGAAAGGCGGGGCAATTTTGCGAGGCGCTCACCGCGCCGCCGACCAACCCCTGGCCCCGAGTCGTCAGCCCTCCTTGCGGCGCCGTGCCTCGACCAGGGCGATCGCCTTTTCGATCGACGCCTCGATCGACAGGAAGCTGGTGTCGAGCAGCGCCGCGTCATTCGCGGGCACCAGGGGGGCGGTCGAGCGGGAGCTGTCGCGCGTGTCGCGCGCGCGGATGTCGGCGAGCACCTGGTCGAAGCTGACCGATGCGCCGTGGGAAATCAGTTCATTGTGGCGGCGGCGAGCGCGGATCGTAGGCGTCGCGCGGATGAACAGCTTGGCATCGGCGTCGGGCGCGATGACGGTGCCGATGTCACGCCCGTCGAGAACAGCGCCGCCCTCCTGATGTGCGAACCTTTTCTGCCGCTGGAGCAGCGCGGCGCGGACCAGCGGGTGCGCCGATACGACGGAGGCGAGCTTCCCGATCTCCTCCTCGCGCAGCACCGGGTCTGCGAGCGTCAGTTCGTCGAAGTCGCACGCGGCGACGGCATCGGCCTCGCGCGTCGGATCGAGTTCCAGCCGGCGCACGGTGGCGGCCACCGCGCGGTACAGCAGCCCGGTGTCGAGATGCGGGAGATTATAGTGGCGCGCCAGTGCCTTGGCGATCGTGCCCTTGCCCGACGCGGCGGGGCCATCAACGGCGATAATCATGCCCGGGGTCATGCCAGCGCGTCCTGCCGGGCGAGCCAGGCACGCAGCATGCCGATCGTCTCCGCCGGGCGATCGTTGAACAGGCCGTGCGCGGCCCCCGGCACCACGCCGAAGCCGGCCCCCGGGACGCGCGCGGCAAAGGCGCCGACCGTCACCGGCCGCGCCTCATCATACTGACCGCAAAGGAACAAGGTACGCTTCCCCTCCAGCTTGGCGAGCAACGGCTCGCCATCATAATCCTTGAGCGTCCCCGTCGAAACGAACTCGCTGGCGCCCCACATCGCGCGATACAGCTCCGCGTTGAAGCCGCGGCCCTGACCGGTGTAGGCCTTGATATCAGGCGCCGGCGGCTCGCGCCGGTTGAACGCCGCATAGAATGCACGGGTCGGCTCGTCGCAGCTGGGCGGCGGGGCGGGCAGGGTGAGCGCGCCGCAGCGACGCAGCTCCTTCTGGATGGGGGCGGGCAGTTCGCCGATCAGCGCGCGCGCATCGGCCAGCCAGCTGCGGGTCGAGATCAGCGGGCTGGCGAGCACCAGCCCGGCGAGCGCCGCCGGCCGGCGGGCGCCATATTCGAGCGCGATCGTTCCGCCCCAGCTTGCGCCGAGCATGTGCCAGCGAGCGACACCCAGCGCGGCGCGGATCGCCTCCAGCTCATCTACGAAGCGCGAGACGCACCAGTTGGCAGGGTTGTTGGGGTGATCGGAGCGGCCGGAATCGAGCTGGTCGTAGAGGATCACCGCCCGCTCGCCAGCGAGCGCGAGCGCTTCGAGGAAGCTCGCGTGCGTTCCCCCGGGGCCGCCATGGGCCATGATGATCGGCGCGCGCGCGCCGGCGAGGTCGCCATCGACGCGGACATAGACGCGCCCGCCCTCGACCGGGACCATCAGCTCGCGCGTCGGCCGCGCGAGATCTCGCGCCCGCGCGGGGCCGGCACCGGCCAGCGCGACGCCCGCCAAGCTGGCACCGCCAGCGATCAGCGCGCGGCGGTCGATCAATGAGGCGCCGGTCGGCCTCCTGTTTGGCCCCCTGTTCAGGCCCGTGCTCAGGCCCATGTGACGCGGCCGCCAAGCTGGGTCAGCAGATCGAAGAAGCTGGGGAAGCTGGTGGCGACGGGGCTCGCGTCATCGATCGCGATCGGCTGCGCGGCGTGTAGGCCGGCCACCGCCATGCTCATCGCGATACGATGGTCGAGCCGGGAGGCAACCGTGCCGCCGCCGGGGATCGGATCGCCGCCCGTCCCCTTGATCGTCAACCCGTCCTCATGCTCCTCGCAAGGGACGCCATTGGCCTCCAGTGCGGCCTTCATCACCGCGATGCGATCCGATTCCTTGACGCGCAGCTCGTCCGCGCCACGCGCGATCGTCCGGCCGCTGGCAAAGGCGGCGGCGACGAACAATACGGGGTACTCGTCGATCATCGACGGCGCGACGTCATGCGGCACCTCGATCCCGGACAGCGCGGCATGGCGCACCCGCAGGTCCGCGACCGGCTCCCCGCCGACGACGCGCGGATCCTGTTCGACGATGTCCGCGCCCATCAGGCGAAGCACCGTGACGAGGCCGGCGCGGGTCGGGTTCAGGCCGACGTTCTCGATCACCACGTCGCTGCCCGGCACGACCGACGCGGCGACCATCCAGAAGGCGGCGGAGGAGGGGTCGCCCGGTACGACGATCGACTGTGGGCGAAGCTCCGCCTCGCCCGTGAGCGAGATGATGCGCCCTTCATCGCTCTCCTCGACGCTGATCTCCGCGCCAAATCCGGCGAGCATCCGCTCGCTATGATCGCGCGTCGGCACCGGTTCGATGACGCGCGTGATGCCGGGCGTGTTGAGGCCGGCGAGCAGCAATGCGGACTTCACCTGCGCCGAGGCGACCGGCAGGCGATAGGTGATCGGCACCGCGGGGCACAGGCCACGCACCATCAGCGGCAGCCGGCCGCCCGGCGAGGCGGTGAACTCCGCGCCCATCGTCGAGAGCGGATCGATGACGCGGTTCATGGGCCGCGTTGACAGCGACGCGTCGCCGGTGAAGGTGGCGGTGATCGGATGGCTGGCGACCAGCCCCATCAGGAGGCGCGTCGAGGTGCCCGAATTGCCCATCTCGAGCGCGGCCTGTGGCTGGAGCAGCCCACCGACGCCGACGCCGTTGATCCGCCAGATTGCGTCATCGCCGCGTACGATGGTGGCGCCCATCGCGCGCATCGCGGCGGCAGTGGCGAGCACGTCCTCCCCTTCCAGCAGTCCCTCAACCTGGCTTTCACCAACCGCCAGCGCGGAGAGCATCAGCGCACGGTGGCTGATCGACTTGTCGCCTGGGACGCGAATGCGGCCGGCGAGGCGAGGGGCCGAATGAACGGAGACGGGACGGGGATCAGGGTGCGCCATTGCGCGCCGCGCCTTGCCAGCGGGGTTGCGCTATGGCAAGGCGCGCGCCACTTCACAGGTCAATACCTGCTGAACCAATTTTCCGAAAGGCAAGAGACGGCATGATCAAGCCGGAATGGGGCACGAAGCGGACGTGTCCGAAATGCGCGACGCGTTTTTACGACCTGCAGAAGGACGAGCCGGTCACCTGCATCGAATGCGGCTACGCATGGGAGCCGGAGCCGATCCTCAAGTCCAAGCAGCCGATGCCGTTCGAGGCGGCGAAGTCCGAGAAGGCAGCCGACAGCGATCTCGCTGGCGATGACGATACGGATCTGGTCGAGAACGAGGACGAGGAGCCCAACGCTGACGATGAAGTCGATCTGGGCGGTGACGACGATCTGGGCGTGGAAGCGCCGACCGACGACGACGACAACAACTGATCGTCTGAAGAAAAATAGACTGGCAGGCGGCTTTCTTCAAAAAGGCCGCTTGCCAAGTCTGAAGCGCCCCGTTAGTGGGCGCCTTCCCAACGGAATGGGGCCGTAGCTCAGCTGGGAGAGCGTCGCAATGGCATTGCGAAGGTCAGGGGTTCGATCCCCCTCGGCTCCACCATTTCCACCACATTACGATCCATCCACAGCGCGTGATCGCGCGGTGAGGCGCACTTGCGAGCCACACGGCTGCAGCGTGCCGCGGCGGCTAAACCGTCGCCATCCCATCGGAACGGTCACGATCCCAGGTTCGTGCGAGCGTCAGTCCGCCAAGACGGCACCGTCGTGCGCGATCCGTGCCGGCCATTATCGATCGGGTTCACGCAACCGCGCCAAAAAGTGTGCCGACGCGGTCAGCGCCGGCACCGAGGCGGGGAGTTAACGTTTCATGCCGGCACGCTGCTGCGCCATGGCACGGCGGACGGCGGCGACGAAATTGTTGCCCGGGGTTGCACGACAAGCGTCCACCACGACTGGCACGACGCTGGCGACGCCGTCGACGGTGACCGACGGATCGGACATCTTTCCCTTCGGGCCATAATTCGCGGCAAAGACGACGGCCTGCGGGCGATAATTGACGTCCACGAGGTTGAAGTCGCGGCAGGTGATCGTCTCCATCTTCTTGTTCACCTTGAACACGTCGATGTAGGTCATGCCGTCCTTCTGCGGCACCTGGGCCTGCCGTTCGATCTGGGGCGTCGTCTGGGCCGAACCGGTGGTAGCTGCGCAGGCGGCCAGGATTGCCCCCGCGATTACAAAGCTTCGCGTCATCGGAAACTCCTTCGAGTAGGGCAGCACGGGTTGAACGCTGTCCCGAAACCAGAGTTCAGCGGATCAGCGCCGAGGTCTAGTGAGGGGATGCACGGATGGCTCGGGTGGCCGTGGCCATTACAGGGCACGACGACAGGTGCTGCCGCCACGCGGCTGGGCAGGCGGCTAGCGCAGCTCAAAGAATTCCTGATGGAAGCGGGACGCCGGAAAGCCGTTAGCGATCATGCCGCCGCGGATCGCATCCCCGAAGGCGGCGGGGCCGCAGAACCAGACATCGGCACATCGCCAGTCGGGCACCATTTCCTCAAGGCGTGGAACCGTCAGCTGCGGGTCGGGCGGGGTGACGAGCAGGTGCAGCCGCACGCCGGTGCGATCGACCAGCTCGGACAGACGATGCAGCAGTGCATCGTCGCGCATCCTGGTGGAATAGATCAGGTCGACGCTGGCTGGCCGATCCTCATCCGCCAGCCATTCGAGCCCGGCGACGAAGGGGGCGATGCCGATCCCGCCGGCGATCCACAACTGGCGGCGGCCGGAATCGAAATCGAACCGGCCATAGGGCCCCTCGATCGTGACGGTCTGTCCGGGAAACAGGCGGTCGGGCAGCGCCTTGGTATAATCGCCCAGCCCCTTGATGCCGAAGCGGAGACGGCCGTCATGGCGCCAGGCAGAGGCGATCGAAAAGGGGTGCGCGCCCTCCCGGTCGCCAAAGTCGACAAAGGCGAACTGGCCGGCAAGATGCCCGGGCCAGGCAGTCGTGAGGCGGACGACCACCTCGGTCACGTTGCTGTCACGATAATGCTCGACCGCCTCGATCGTACCCGTCGCACGGCGCGATTTGCCGATGCGGTGGAACAGCGATGCCATGGCCGCGACCGATGCGGCGGCCATCAGCACGCTCAGGAAAGGCCCGATCGGCGCCGCCCAATAGGTGCGCCCCATGAGGATCGTGGCGTGGAACACCAGCACGAGAAAGACGACCGAGAGCAGCCGGTGGGTGGTGAAGAACAGCCGATAGGGAAAGCGTTTCCACAAGGCGATCAGCACCAGCGCGATCATCAGGTACAGCGCAGGCTCCGCCACGCTGACCGCGGCGCCATGCCAGTCGCGGAACGGGTCGAAGCCGGCCGGTACTGCGGCGCCGCTTCGTGGGCGGCGCACGGGTGCTTCCAGCCAACCCCAACGCACAAAATTGCGCGGCAGGATCTCGATCAACCAATGGATGATCGCGACGATCGTCGCCGCGATCCCGAACCATTTGTGCAGGCGGTAGTATTTATCCAGCCCACCCAGGAAGCCTTCGATCTGGACGGGGCGCGCGGCCAGGATCAACCCGACGGACATGAGCCCGATCGCCACCAGCCCGGTGTAATTGATCAGCGTATGGCGAACCCCCCAGAAGCCGCCGGAGCCTGGGGTGCGCATCATGCTGAAGGCCCACAGGATGCTCAGCAACAGCGGTACGGCGACAAACGCGAGCACGATCCGCGCGCGATGCGCCATCTCCTGTCCTCCGCTCCCGTTGGCTTTTTGTCCGCTGTGCGGATCACAGGGAATGACAGGCCGTGCGCGCGGGTGCGCTCAGCAATCTTACGGAGCGGCGACCGTCAGCGCGCGTCTCCGACCGCAGTGCGCAGGCTGCGCAAGGTGATCGACCAGCGGATTTCCTCTATCGCGGCGATGCTATGTTCCCAGTCGTCGCGTGCCATGCCGCTGAGGTGATAGGCGCCGCGCGGCGCCAGCGGCACGGTGACGCGGGAGAATTTCGCGCCTGCCCGGCGACGAAAGCGCATCGCGGCCGGCGCGCCGAGCGAGATGCCGAGCACATGGCCGAAGGCAGGCCGGTCGCGATGCCAGCCGATGCCAGCGCCGGGATCGTAGCGGATGAGGAGCGCCTGGACGAGATCGGCGGCGGCAATGCCGGCAAAGGCGGCGGCCCGATCGCGGATCGGAATCAGCCAGTCGGGGAAGGGCACCCCCGGCTCCAGCCGACCGCGATCGAAATCATAATGCCAGCCAAAGGAGCTGGTCAGCCGCTTGCCGGTCCAGCCTTGGAAGCGGAATGGCGCGAGCGCCGTGGCATCGATCGCGGCGATCAGTTGCTGCTCCTCCGCTGCCGTGACCAGATCGCTGGTGGTGGACAGGCCGGGGAGGGCAGGCTGCGCAGGCATGGCAGGCAGGTCGAACAGCATGTCCATGGTCATCATTGTGCCGCGGCGTCGCGCGGCGCGACTTCATGGCCGAACACGCTGCGACCGCCGTAGGCGTGCGACTGGCGGCGTTCCTCGGCGATGAATGCCTCGACTGACGGGCCGCGCGCACGCGCCTCGAGCCGGCGTGCCTGCCGATCGAGGCGTCGGATCGCGGCGCTTTTCTCATCCTGCCCGAGCCGTGCGGCCGTGACGGCCGCCTTCATCACGCCGATCGTCTGATCATAAACGTGCGTCGGCACCGGGAAGGGGTGGCCGTCCTTGCCGCCATGCGCCAGACTGAAGCGTGCCGGATCGCTGAACCGACAGGGTGCGCCGTGCACGACCTCCGCCACCATCGCGAGCGCGCGGACGGTACGCGCACCGATGCCGGGGATCAGCAGCAGCTCCGGGAAGTCCGCCGGCCCGCGCTCAGCCGCAGCGGCAAGCGCACCATGGAGGCGGCGGGTGACGACGTTCTCCGACCTGACATCGTGATGGGCCGGCATCGCGAGATGCGGCAGCATCGCCTGCGGATCGGGCGGCGCGGGTCGGTGGCCGCCCGCTTCCGGATCGATGTCGCGGAGCAGCCCGACAACGCCGTCCGGGCCCTCATCACGCAGCAGCGACAGTTGCCGGTCGCGGGAGGCGGCGGCGCGGGTGTCTGCCAGGTTCACGATTCGCCCGCGGCTGTTCCCCTCGATTGCGGCATGGGGCGCATCGAGGAAGCTTCCCATCCCTTCCGACAGCCAGTGGTAACGCCGGGCCTGACGGCGATCGCCATTCATCCCCTGCTGGATGACCACCCAGCGCCCGTCGTCGCCGACGATGAAGCCGTGAAGATAGAGATCGAACCCGTCCTGCACCGCCGCGCTGTCCACCTTGGCGACCAGCCGGCTGGCGCGGGCAAGCGCGTCGCCGTCGATACCGACGCGCGCACCCACCGCGGCGAGTTCCGCCGGCGTGGCGCGGCTATGGCGGCCGCGCCCGCCGCAGACGTGGAGGCCAAGGTCGCCCGCGCGCGGCGCCAGCCCCCGCTTCAGCGCGCCCAGCACGCTGGTGGTGATGCCGGAGGAATGCCAGTCCATCCCCATCACCGCGCCAAAAGATTGAAACCAGAAGGGATGGGCCAGCCGGCGAAGGAATTCGTCGCGCCCATATTCGATTACGATCGCCTCTGCGATCACCGCGCCCAGTCGCGCCATCCGCTGCCCCAGCCACGCAGGCACGCGGCCGCCATGCAGCGGCAGATCGGCACTGCCCGCGCGCCGCGCCATCAGCGGTGATCCGCCAGGAGCGCGCGGTGGGAACGGCGGGTGATCGGCCGGATCGGCATGGCAGCGGCTATAGCTGATCCGGAACGAAGGTGGAACATCGAATCGCCGCTCATGGTCGGTGGCTGACCGGGGCGGGGCGGCCATGGGAACTGACGACGCCATCCTGCGCTGTGTTCCGCGACAAGGATCATTGATGTGATGGAGACGCTGGTGGCGGATCAAAAGTCTGCGATTTTGTACCGGATGGTGCTGCCCGACCATGTTTGCCCGTTCGGGGTGCGTGCGAAGGAGATGCTGGAAACGGCGGGATATGCCGTTGACGATCGCATTCTCTCGACGCGCGAAGAGGTGGATGCGTTCAAGGCGGACCAGGGTGTGGAGACCACGCCGCAGGTCTTCATCGATGGTGAACGGATCGGCGGCAGCGACGATCTGCAGCGGTATCTCGGCGCATGATCGCCGCCCGCACGCAGCCCGCGACTGGGCTTTCGCTCGTCGCCGCAGCGACGATCGTTGCTGGTGTCATGGGCGTGAGCGCGCTGGTCGGTCGACGCAACGCCCCTGACAAGAGCCACCCCGGCATCCGCGGGTGGTATCGCCGGCTGGACAAGCCGTCGTTCACCCCGCCCGACGCCGCCTTCGGTGCGGTCTGGCCGGCACTCGAAGCGAGCCTCGCGGTCGGCGGCTATCGCCTGCTCCGCGCACCCGCGAGCACGAGCCGTAATCTGGGCGTTGGCCTGTGGCTGCTCAACACCGGGATGATCGGCGGCTGGACCGAATTGTTCTTCCGCAAGCGCGCGCTTGGCGCGAGCACCGCGGCATCGGCGATGATGATGGGCACCGGCGCAGGCTATGTCGTCGCGGCGAGCCGGGTAGACCGACCGGCCGGGCTGCTCGGCGTGCCGTTCGTCGCCTGGCTCGGCTTTGCCACCCTGCTCGCCGAACAGGTGTGGCAGCGCAATCCCGATCGCGGCGCGGCGGCGGCGTGAGCGCGATGCGCGCGGGCGTCACCTTTGCTGGATCGGTCGAGCGTCGCTGACGGCGTGGCGCGCAACCGTTATTACCACGGGCCCCCGACCGACCATTTCGACGGCACCCGCTTCTTCAACCCCGGGCAATCGGGGCCGGAGGGCGGGCTGCGCGCCATCTTGCGGTGGAAACTGGCGGGGGGCGCAGCACGCTGGCCCGAAACGGTGCCGGTATCGCCCACGGTGCCGGACGCGCACGTGCCGGGGATCCGCATCACCATGGTCGGCCATGCCTCCACGCTGATCCAGGCGGCGGGTTGGAACATCCTGACCGATCCTGTGTGGTCGCCGCGCGCCAGTCCGTTCAGCCGGCTCGGGCCCCGACGTGTGACGGCGCCCGGCATCCGGTTCGAGGATCTGCCGCCGATCCACGTCGTGCTGATCAGCCATGCGCATTACGATCATCTGGATATCGCGACGTTGCGCCGGCTGCAGGCGGCGCATGATCCGCTGATGGCGATGCCGCTGGGCAATGACGCGATCGTCCGCGCCGGCGTGCCCGGCGCACGCTGTCTCGCGGGGGATTGGTGGGACACGCTGCGGCTGGGCGAGGGCGTGGCGACGACGCTGACCCCCGCCTATCATTGGGCGAACCGCTGGCCGACGGACGTGCGCATGTCCTTGTGGAGCGGCCATTATCTGACGACGCCGGCGGGGACGATCTGGTTCGCCGGCGACACTGGCTATGGCGACGGCGCGATCTTTGAACAATTGCCCGAGCGGCTCGGCAGCCCGGACGCCGCGCTGATCCCGATCGGCGCCTATGCCCCGCGCTGGTTCATGGCGCCCCAGCATGTCGACCCGGCCGAAGCCGTTCGCATCTGCGAGCAGGTCGGCGCGGCACAGGCAATCGGCATCCACTGGGGCACGTTCCAGCTCACCGACGAACCGCGTGAGGAGCCACCGCGGCTGCTCGCCGCCGCCGCGCGTGCGATGGGCTTTGCGCCGGACCGGTTTGTCGCTGGAGAGCCCGGCGATGCATATGACATCAAGCGCTCATCACCGCGCGGGGCGTGAGCAGAAGTCGCCTGGCTCAAGCAGCGCGCAGCTTCATCATCATCGAACGGCCGGGCGCGGTCCGCACGCGGACATAGCCCTCCATGGCGCGGTCCAGCGCCGCGTCGCCGCTGTCGACCAGCAACGTCGCATCGCTGAGCGCGGCCAGCTTCCCGGCGTCCGCCAGCACGATCAGGCCCTGCGGCGCAGCGCGGGCGATTACCGCGGCGTCGATCTGCTGGTTGCCGCGGCCAAGTAGGAAGCCCTGGCCGCCGATCACGCCCAGCACGAGGCGCGGCGGCGTATCGGCGGTCAGTTCGCGCAGCGTCGCGGCACCGGCGTCGATCGCCACCGGCTCGCCATGCGCGAAGGCATCGACGCCCAGCAAGGTGCCGCATCCCGCCAGCGCATGCTTCACCATCATCATCGTGGCGCCAGGACCGATGATCGCCAGCGGTTCGCCGCGCAATTCGCGCGCCAGCGCGGCGGCGGCACGCTCCAGATCAGCGGCCGAGGTACTGGCCGATGTTGCCTTGGCCGCCTGCATCCCGCGCGCCCGCGGCACATGCAGTACGCCATATAGCGTGATAGCGCCCCGGTCATCGCGATCCATCACGTCCGCCGCAACGGGCGGGCGACCGTAGCCGGTGAGGCAGCTTTTCAGGATGGTGCCAGCCGTCGCGGGACTCGTCGCAAAGACCGCACTGTGCATCTTCACCCCGGCGGGTATGCCGATGACGGGCAAGCACCCCAGGTCAGCGGCAAGAAGGTCACGTGCCGTGCCGTCCCCCCCTGCAAAGACCAGCAGGTCGACGCCGGCGGACAGGATCGCTCGCGCTGCCGCAATCGTGTCGGCTGAGGTGGTCCGCTCGGCAGCTGCCGCGTGGGCCAGGTCGCACGGTAGGGAGGCGGACCGGGCGGCATCCTCGCCCATCGCGCCTGCGCTGGTCACGATCGTGCACGGTTCGCCGGCAAGCGCGGCCAGCGCCGCCGCGGCACGCGCCGTTGTCAGCGACGGAGCCGTCGCCGCCAGCGCGGAGCCGCTCACGCCATCGGATCCCTTCAGCGCGAGCGGCCCGCCAATCCCGGCGACCGGGTTGACAATCAGGCCGAGGCGCACGCAAGTCCTGTTCGCACAGCAATCATAATGTGCGCTGTTAGCACAAATCCATGAGAGACTCCATGCCAGCACCGGATCGCGCGCATCCTTACATGCCCAATTCGACGGCCGAGCAACGCGCAGACCTGCTGCGGGCGATTGGCGCCGACACGACCGAGGCCCTGTTTGGGCAAATCCCAGATTATCACCGCCTGCGCACGCCGATCGAAATGGCGCCGACGCTCAGCTCCGAGGTGGAGCTGGCGCGGCATCTTGACGGGCTGTTGGCGCAGAACCGGCCGGCGGCGTCGATGACGAGCTTTCTTGGCGGGGGCTGTTGGCAGCATCACGTCCCCGCCGTGGTGGACGAGATCGTCAACCGCGCCGAATTCCTGACGCCGGTGTGGGGCACGCCATCGTCCGATTTCGGGCGCAACCAGGCGTGGTTCGAATTCACCAGCCAGCTGGGCGCGCTGCTTGAGCTCGAGATGGTCGGCCTGCCAGTGTACAGCTGGGGCTGCGCCGCCGGGCACGCGCTGCGCATGGCGGCGCGGATCAACGGCCGACGCCGCGTGCTGGTCCCGGCGCGGATGTGCCCGGAGCGGCGCGCGGTGCTCCATTCCTATTGCGCCTCCGCCGGGGCTGATCGCGGGATCGTGGTCGAGACATATCCGTGCGACCTGCTGGGGCGCGCCGACGTCGACGCGCTGCGCATGCTGGCGGATGACGGGATCGCGGCGGTCTATTTCGAGAATCCTGCATTCCTCGGCGGGCTGGAGCATCGCGTGGCCGATATCGTCGATATCGCGCATGCCGTGGGTGCCGAAGCGGTGGTTGGTGTCGACCCGATCAGCCTGGGCGTCATTGCCGCACCGGGCGCCTATGGCGCGGACATCGCAGTTGGCACGATCCAGACGCTGGGCATCCACATGCATGCCGGCGGCGGTCTGGGCGGCTTCATCGCGTCGCGCGATGAGGAACGCTATACCGCCGAATATCCGACGCTGTTGAACAGCATCACCGAAACGGTCGATGGTAAGATGGCGTTCGGCATGATGCGGTTCCACCAATCCTCCTACGGTTCGCGTGAGGAGGGGAAGGACTGGACTGGCAATTCGACCTACCTCTGGGCGGTTGGCGCCAGCGTGTACATGGCGCTGCTCGGCCCGGCCGGCTTTCGCGAAGTGGGTGAACTGATCCTCGATCGATCGCACCGGGCCGCCGAGCGGCTGGCCGGAATTGCCGGAGTGTCCGTCCCCGAGACGGGCGGGTTCTTCAAAGAATTCCCGGTCTCTTACGATCGTGCCGACTTCGCGAGCGTCGATGCGGCGCTGCGCGCGCGCAACATCCTGGGCGGGATCGACGTGGGCAAGCTGTGCCCCGAGCTGCCGTCGGCCGCGCTTTACGCCTTCACCGAAATTCATGACGACGCCAGTGTGGATGCGCTGGGCGTCGCGCTGCAGGAGATCCTGGCATGACGCTCCGTCGCTATCACGCACCCGTCTGGGACGAGCCGATCATCATGGAAATGGGCGCGCCGGGCCGGCGTGGACAGCATTTCCCGCGCGTGGAGGGCGGGGCCTCCCGCGTGCCCGCCGCGCTGCGCCGTGCGAACCCGCCCGCGCTGCCGGAAAATTCCGAGCCGGACGTGCTGCGCCATTACCTGCGCCTGTCGCAGGAGACGATGGGCATGATCGGCATCAGCCTGTTCGGCACCTGCACGATGAAATACAATCCGCGCCGCGGCGAGCAGACGGCGATGCGGCGCGAGATCGCGGGCGTCCATCCGGCGCAGCATCCCGATACGATTCAGGGCCTGCTGGCCGCGGTTCATGGGATGGAAGAGGCGCTGCGCGCGCTGTCGGGCATGGACGGTTTCACTTTCCAGCCGGCGGGCGGGGCGGACGCCGCCTATACGCAGGCATGCATCACCCGCGCGTGGCACGCGTCGCGTGGCGAGGCGGGGCAGCGCACCGAGATCATCACCAGCATCCAGTCGCATCCGTGCAACCCGGCGACCGCCGCGACCGCCGGTTTCGATGTCATCACGCTTCCGCTGGGGCCGAACGGCTATCCCGAACTGGACGCGCTGCGCGCCGCGGTGTCGTCGAAGACGGCAGCGCTGATGATCAACAACCCCGACGACATGGGCGTTTATAACCCCGAGATCGACGAATGGGTGCGGATCGTAAAGGCCGCCGGTGGCCTCGCTTTCTACGATCACGCCAATTTCAACGGCGTGATGACGAAGATCCGCGCGCGCGACCTGGGCTTCGATGCGTGCATGTTCATGCTGCACAAGACGTTCGGCGTGTCGAAGGGCGGCGGTGGGCCGGCTGTCGGCGCCTATGGCTGTTCGGCAGAGCTGTTGCCGTTCCTGCCGGGGCCGCGCGTGGTGCGTGCCGAGGATCGCTTCACGCTTGAGGACGGATCGGTCGATGCGCCCAAGGTGCGCGAATATCTCGGCAACCTGCATCAGGTGTTCAAGGCATATGCCTGGGTCCGCGCGATGGGCGTCGAGGGGCTGTCCGAAGCGTCCGACATGTCGGTGCTGCTGAACAATTACATGGAGAAGCGCCTGCTTGAGGTGCGCGGTGTCACCCGCTCGCACCCCGACATGCCCGGCTGGCGTCTGGAAATGACCCGCTTCAGCATGGAGAAACTGTTCGAGGACACCGGCGTCAGCGCGCTCGATGTGCAGAACCGCATGGGCGATTTCGGCATCGACGCATTCTGGCTGAGCCATGAGCCATGGATCGTGCCGCAGCCGTTCACGCCGGAAGCCGGCGAGATGTGGTCGCGCGAGGACGTGGATTACTGGATCGATGTTCTCGCCCATGTCGTCGATGAGGCGTATCGCGATCCGGAGATGGTGAAGACCGGACCGCACAATCAGGTCGTGAAGCCGCTGGCCCCGCGCAACCTGGATGATCCGGCGATCGGCTCGACCACCTGGGCCGCGCATCAGCGGAAGAACGCCCGCGCCTGAACGGCAGTCGTGACCGCAGATGGAAAGGGGCGCGGACCGATATGGTGCGCGCCCCTTTTCGCTTGTCTGTGCCGCCGCTTTTTGGGGTGCGGCGGCACCCAGTTTCAGATCAGGCGTCGCCGCTGCCGCGCAGCTCGGCCAGAACCTGATCCGCGGCATCGCGGAACGCAGCAACCGAGCGGTCGATCTCTTCGCGCTGGATGACGAACGGAGGTGAGAAGGCGACGGTGTCGGCCGACGGCAGCGCGCGGCCGATGACGCCGCGATCCAGCGCGCCCTTCACGATGCGCGCCGCGACCTTCAGCGCCGGATCAAAGGCGACCGGCCCGGTGTCGCGGATTTCCTTCACGAACTCGACCGCGCCGATCAGCGCCTGGCCCCGCACTTCGCCAACCAGGGGATGATCCGCAAAGGCCGCGCGCAGCGCCGCCTGCATATGCGCACCCTCGTCAGCGACGCGGGCGAGCATGTTCTCATTTTCGATCAGGTCGAGGTTGGCGAGCGCGGCGGCCGCGCCCAGCGGGTGGCTGGAATAGGTGTAGCCATGGCCGAAGGCGCCGAACTGGCTGCCCGCGCCGCTCAGCACGTCCCACACCCGCTGCCCGACGATACAGGCGGAGAGCGGGAAGTAAGCGGAGGTCAGGCCCTTCGCGACGGTGATCATGTCTGGCTGCATGTCGAGCAGCTCGGACCCGAACATCGCGCCCAGGCGGCCGAAGCCGCAGATCACTTCGTCGGCGATCAGCAGGATGTCGTGACGACGCAGCACGTCGCGCATGGCGGCATAATAGCCCTGCGGCGGGGCGATCACGCCGCCGGCGCCCATCACCGGCTCCATGATCATCGCGCCGATCGTGTCCGCGCCCTCGCGCGCGATCAGTTCCTCAAGGTCGGCGACCAGCTTGGCGGTGAATTCCGCGTCGGTCAGGCCATGGCCTTCCCACAGGCGGCGCGGCGCGGTGGTGTGGCGCACCATCGGCAGCGGCAGGTCGAACCCGGCGTGGAGGCCCGGCAGGCCGGTCAGGCCGGCGGTCATGATCGTCACGCCATGGTAGCCGCGCCGGCGGGCAATGATCTTCTTCTTCCGCGGGCGGCCCAGCGCATTGTTGTAATACCACACGAATTTCACCTGGGTGTCGTTGGCGTCCGAGCCCGAATTGCCGAAGAACACCTTCGACATGCCGGCGGGGGCCATGTCGATCAGCCGCTGGGCCAGAAGGGCGGGCTTGTCGCTGCTCATCGAGGAAAAGGCGTGGCAATAGGAAAGCTGATTGGCCTGATCGCGCAGCGCGTCGGCAATCTCGCTGCGACCATAGCCGACGTTGACGCACCACAGGCCGGCCATCGCATCGACATAGTCGATACCGCGCTCATCGGTCAGGACGGCGCCCTTGCCCTGCGTGATCACCACGGGTGGGCCGCTGCGCTCATGGTCGGCCAGCATGGTGAAGGGGTGGAACACGAACTTGCGGTCGATCTCCGCCGTGCTGAGACCGGAACTGCTCACTGCCATTACGTAAAACCCCTCGCTCGTCACGCGAACACATGTGCGCTATGTGGTAATAATGCCGCGGGGCGCGATCGCGCAAGGGGATGGTGCATTCTGCGCTGCGCGGAATCGACGCAATGGCTGAAGCATTGTAGGCCGGGTTCAAACAACGCCGCCTCGATCGACGGTCGGGCACGGCAAAGGAGTGAATATGGTTTCAGCCGAACAGGACGTCAGTGATCGCGATTATGTCAATTCGCTGGCCCGCGGGCTCGAAGTGATATCGGCGTTCACGCGTACACGGCCGAAGATGACCTTGAGCGAGATTTCACGCGCCACTGGAATGACGCGCGCCACGGTGCGGCGGTTCTTGCTGACGCTGGTGCGCGAAGGATATGCCGAAAAGGACGACAAGCTTTTCAGCCTGAAGCCCAAGGTGCTTGAGCTTGGCTATTCGGCGCTGTCCTCGATGGGTATTCTCGACGTCATCCAGCCCGTCATGAATGACCTTTCGCGAGAGCTTCAGGAATCGGTCTTCGCCGCGGTCCTGACGGGTGACTACGTAACCTATATCGCGCGGGCGACATCCGAACGGCTGGTGAACGTAAGCATCACGATCGGCAGCACGACTCCCGCCCATGCGGTGTCGACGGGGCGCGTTCTGCTGGCGGCCGAGCCGAACGATGCGCTGGAACGCTATATCGATCGCGTGAAGCTGGAGCCGATCACGCCGCACACGGTCACGTCCAAGGTCAAGCTGCGTGCCGAGATCGAAAAGGTCCGGCTGGAAGGCTATAGCTTCGTCGATCAGGAACTGGAGATCGGGCTTGGCTCGCTGTCCGTCCCGGTGCGCAACCGAGAGGGCCGGGTGCTCGCCGCCCTCAACGTCTGCTGCCCGACGGCGCGCGTTACGTCGGAGGACATGCGCAAGAACATCCTGCCGGAACTGATAGCGGCGTCGCAGACGGTGACGCGCGGCATGTAAGGAAATCGCCTCCCGCCGGCGTCATGCGGGGCGGGGGGCAGGAGGACGAGCGGCCGGCGAAGTACGCCGGTCCGCTCGCCTCCCGATCGATCAGTTCGCGCTTGTCAGCGCGGCGCGTGCCGGCGGCGTGGCATCGCTCCGGTTGAATTTGGGCGTGCTTTCCCCGCGCAGCGTGCGCACGAAGAAGCTGTACTGGCGACGCAGCACGTACTCCATCGGCTCCTCCGACCGGCCCACGCCGTGATCGGCGCCCGGTACCACCAGCAGGTCGAAATCCTTGCCCGCCTTGATCAGGCGATCGGCCACCTGCATCGTCACCGCCGGATCGACATTCATGTCGAGCTCGCCGGAGATCAGCAGCAGGTCGCCCTTCAGGCGCCAGGCATTGGCGACGTTGGACGACCGCGAATAGCTTTCGTCGATCGGCCAGCCCATCCACTGTTCGTTCCAGCTGACCTTGTCCATGCGGTTGTCGTGGCAGCCGTTGTACGCCACCGCCGCCTTGTAGAAATCGGGGAAGAACAGCAGGCCGCCAAGCGCGTTCTGCCCGCCCAGCGAGCCGCCATACAGGCCCACGCGATCGGCATCATAATAGCTGTACTTGGCCGCGGCGGCGCGGTGCCACAGGATGCGATCGGGCGCGCCGCCTTCGCCGACATTCTTCCACGTCACATCATGGAACGCCTTTGACCGGTGCAGCGTGCCCATGCCGTCGATTTGGACGACGATGAAGCCGAGGTTCGCCTGGGCCTGCATGCCGACCACTTCGTCGCCGCCGGCGTGGAAGCCGAACGGCCACCATTTCTTCGGCACGAAGGCGTCGAAGCCGGCGCCGTAAATGTTCTCGATCACCGGATATTTCTTGGTCGGGTCGAAATCGGCCGGGCGGACGATCACGCCCCAGATGTCGGTCTTCCCGTCACGGCCCTTGGCGACGAACGTCTCCGGCGCCTTCCAGCCAGCGGCGAGCAGGCGCGAGATGTCGGCTTTCTCGATCGTGTCCACCAGCGAGGCGTCGGCGGTGCGGCGCAGCTCGGCGACCGGCGGCATGTCGGTGCGCGAATAGATGTCGACATAATGCTGCCCGTCCGGCGAGAAGACGACATCGTGGAACGCGTCCGCCTGCGTCAGCCGCGTCAGGCCGCGGCCGTCGAAGCCGATGCGGTAGAAATGCTGGAGATATGGATCGCCGCCCTCGCGGCCATTGGCGGTGAAGATGATCGTGCGGGTCGCGGGGTCGACGCTGACGATGCGGCGCACCACCCAGTCACCCTTGGTGATCTGGTTGCGGATCCTGCCCCCGCGCCCGTCGACCAGGTAGAGGTGGTTCCAGCCGTCGCGCTCCGACATCCAGATGATCTCGCGCCCGGTGCCATCGACATCGCGATGGTCCATGCGGGGCGCATAGACGAAGGTGTCGGACTTCTCCGCCATCACCTCGCGCGGCTTGCCGGTACGCGCATCCACCTCGATCAGCCGGTACACCGCATGACCGCGCTGATTGTAGGTGAAGGCGAAGCTGGCGGAATCCTTGCGCCACGTCACCTTGCCCAGCTGATAGGGATTGTCGAACAATGCCGGGTCGACGTCGATCTGCTTGGCGGCAGCGACATCGAACAGGATGGGGCGATCGATATCGATCACGTCGCCGGGCTTCGGGTACAGCTGGGTGATCAGCTTGGGTTCGAGCTGGTCGGTGGGCGAGCTCGCCACGCGATAGATCTCGCGGCGATGCCCCGCGCGCACGCGGTTGATGACGACGCGCGCAGAATCCGGCGACCAGGTGATCGTCTCCGGATCGTAGAAATTGGCCGGTGAGCCGTCGCCGCTGCGGACCAGCTCGCGTCCGTCGCCAGTAGCGCGCACCACCAGATTGTCGCCCTCGACCATCGCGACATAGCGGCCATCCGGTGACACGCGCGGCGTGTTGTCGGCCGGCACGCTCAGGTCACGCAGCACGCCGATCGCCTTGGGACGACCCGGCGCGGCAGGTGTGGGGCGGCAGACATAGGTGTCGAGCGCGCAGGTGAGCCGCCGGTCACCAACCGCGATCAGGATGGCGCGATCGTCGGGGGAGAGCGCGAACTCACTGAACGGCAGGCGATCGGCGCGATAGGTGTCGCCAGTGATCTTGCCGATCGCACCGCCAAGACGCGCATGATCGAACGCATCGCGCTTCTCCCTGTCCGCCAAGCGAACACTGATGAAGCGAAAACCGTCCTTCTCGGTCCGACGATAGTGGAAGTGGCTGCCGTCGTTTGACCAGACGGCCGCATCCGCCACCCCATCGGTCAGGTACATCGTGCGCTCACGCAGGCTCAGCGCGTCCTTGTAGGCGGCTTCGTTAGGCTGGGCGGCAGCCGCCCCGCTGCATGCCACCAAAAAAACGCCGGCTGTTGCAGCCCGAACTAAGCGCATCAGATCCCTCCAAAAAGTTCCACGTAGCGCGAGGAAATCGCAAATTTGTTGTGCCCCGCGTTCGAACTACGCAGGAAAATGCTTGACGACAAGTGCGCTCTACGAACAAAACTGCGCCGTGCGAACGAAAAGAGCAAAGGGGTTTGTTGATGACTAGGGCTTCCGCAGCCAGGCGTATCCTGTTGACCACTGCTGCGCTGTTTGTGTCGATTCCGGCGGCCGCGCAGGACGTGAGCGGTGAACTGGCGGGCCAGCCCGCCGCGGACAATGGCGGCGGCGATATCGTTGTGACCGGCTCGCGCATCGCGGTGCCGAACCTTCTGTCGAACAGCCCGATCAACACCACGGATTCGCAGGAGCTCGCGCTTCAGGGCACCGTCAACGTAGAGGACTCGCTGGTCGAAATTCCCCAGGCGACGCCTGGCACCAGCAGCACCAACAACAACGGCAGCAACGGTACGACGACCGTCAACCTGCGCGGCGTTGGCGATATCCGCACGCTCGTCCTCGTCGATGGCAAGCGCTGGATGCCGTCGGGCAACACCGGCGTGGTCGATCTCAACACCATCCCGGTCGCGCTGCTGAAGCGGGTCGAGGTCGTCACCGGCGGCGCATCGGCCGTGTACGGCTCGGACGCGCTGGCTGGCGTCGTCAACTTCATCTTCAACGACCGCTTCGAGGGGGCGCAGCTTGGCCTGACCTCGCAGATCACCGAGCGTGGCGACGGGCATCTGTTCGACGCAAACCTGACGGTCGGCGGCGAATTCGCCGACGGTCGCGGCCACATGACCATGTGGGGCGGCTATACGAAGCGTGAGCCGATCTTCCAGGGCCAGCGCGAATTCTCGCGCTACGCACTGCAGCCGAGCCGCGACCGCACCAGCCTGATCCGCGCCGGCTCCACCACTTCCTTCCCCGCGAACATCGTGCTGTCGGCCCCGGGTAACCGCGGCATCGACGCCGATGGCGACGGCACCGTCTCGTTCGGTCCCGGCGGCACGCTCAACGGCGAGGCGAGCTTCTACAACACCAATCCGGTCAACTATTTGCAGGTCCCGCAGGAGCGCTGGCTGGGCGGTGCGAACGTCCGCTATGACGTGACCGACGATATCGAGGCGTTCGGCCGCTTCACCTTTGCGCACAACCGCGTCTCCACGCAGCTTGCGCCGAGCGGCACCTTCTTCGCCTCCTTCGGCCTCAATCCGGACAACCCCTTCCTTGCGCCGGCGACCGTCGCGGCGCTGCGGGTCGAGGCGGGTGCCGGCGGTGTCGACGCCAACGGCAATTTGCGCACGCAGATCGGCTATCGGTTCGCCGCGCCGCGCTTCTCCGAATTCACCCGCAACGCCTTCCAGGTGCAGGGCGGCCTGCGCGGCAAGGTGGGCGGCTGGAACTGGGAAGTATTCGCCCAGCATTCGCGCACTGACCTCAACACCCAGCTGACCGGCGACGCCAACCTTGGCCTCATTCAGCAGGCGCTGCTGGTGCGCGACGTCAACGGCACGCCGCAGTGCATCGATCCGACCGGCGGCTGCGTGCCGCTCAACATCTTCACCAACGATCCCTCGTCGGTGAGCCAGGCCGCGCTCGACTTCATCTCGCTCGACCTTCAGGTTCAGGCGATGACCCGTCAGACGGTCGCCGGCGGTACGCTGTCGGGTGACCTTGGCAACATCCGCTCGCCTTTCGCCGACAATCCGATCGGCCTCGCTTTCGGTGTCGAATATCGCGAGGAAGGGTCGAGCTATCGCCCCGACGCCAATTACGAGGCAGGCCGCTCGGCCGGCTTCGGCACCGCGGCGACCGTCATCGGCAACTTCAACGTGAAGGAAGCCTTTGGCGAAATCCGCATCCCGCTGATCGAATCGCGGCCCTTCTTCGAGGCGCTATCGTTCGAGGGTGGTTATCGCATCTCGGACTATTCGACCGCCGCCGGCACGGTCCACACCTTCAAGGCAGGCGGTGACTGGGCCCCTGTCCGCGACATCCGCTTCCGCGGCCTGTACCAGCGCGCGGTTCGCGCCCCGAACATCAACGAGCTGTTCCAGCCGCGCGTCGAAACCGCCGTCACCGGCATCGATCCGTGCGCGGGCATCAGCCCGACTGCCAGCCAGTCTTTGTGCGAGGCGACCGGCGTCCCCGGCGGCCGCTATGGCGCCGTGCCGCTGCCGCCGGCCGGCCAGTTCCAGGGCTTCACGGGCGGTAACCCGAACCTGAACGTCGAGAAGTCGGACACCTATACGATCGGCGCGATCTTCCAGCCGTCGTTCATCCCGCGGCTCGTCGTCTCGGTCGATTATTACAGCCTGAAGATCGTCGATGCGATTGAATCGCTGGCCGGCGGCGCACAGAACGCGCTCAACGCCTGCTATTTCAACACGCAGAACATCAATTCGGTGTTCTGCCAGAGCATCCTGCGTGATCCGATCAACGGCTCGCTGTTCGGCGGCAACGAGACCGGCGTCTACGCCACGCTCGTCAACACCGGCCGGATTGAGACCAAGGGCTTCGACTTTGCGGTCAACTATTCCGTGCCGGTCGGCTCGGGCCAGGTCCGCTTCGGCGGCAACGCGACTTATGTCGACAGCTTCATCCGTCAGGGTGGCGAAGGGCTGCCGGCCTATGAATGCTCGGGCCGGTTCGGCGCGATCTGCAACGGCCTGATCCCGCAGTTCAAGTCGACCAGCCGTCTCGCCTACGAAAATGGCGGCACGATCGTCTCGCTGCGCTGGCGGCACATCGGCAAGGTGGAGCTCGATCGCTTTGCGCTCGGCACCGACACCCGTCCGTCGCCGGTCACCAGCCTGCGTGCGGCGAACTACTTTGACCTCGATACCTCGCTCAACGTGTCGGAAGCCTTCACGCTCACGGCCGGCATCTCGAACCTGTTCGATCGCCAGCCGCAGGTGTTCGGCAACGACGTGGGCGGCCTCGGCGCCACCGCGAATACCTATCCGGGCACCTATGACGGCCTGGGCCGCATGTTCCGGATCGGCGCTGTCGCGAAGTTCTGAGGCAAGGAAGCAGTAAGATGATGGATCGGCGGAGCCTTCTGAAATCCGGCGTTGCGTGTGCCGCAGTCGCCGCACTTCCCGGCGGGGCCATGGCCCGGGCCGGGAAGGGGGCTCCCCGATCCGATCCTGCCACGGCGGCGCGGCTCGATGCTCTTTATGCCCGTGTGTGGCGCGAAGAGATCGCGTCGTCGCCCCAGCGGCTGACCTCGTTGGGGCTGGACCGCGGCGCGGAACATGCCGCGGCACGGCGCCTGCTGAACGACCGGTCGGAGGGCGCGTTCGCCCGCTCGATGGACACGCTGCGGCGTGCCCGGACCGAGCTGGCGCAGATCGACACGACGAAGCTGGCGGGGATCGACCTGGTCAATCATCGGTCGATGAAATTCTACGCCGACATCACCCTCGAGGGGTATGACCGGTTCAAATATGGCGAGCCGGGTTACCCGCGCGCCTATGCCGTCAACCAGCTCGACGGCACGTACAACAACATCCCCGACTTCCTCGACACCGCTCACCGGGTCGAGACGACGGCGGACGCCGAGGCGTATCTCAGCCGCCTGGATGCCTTCGCGACGGTGCTGGATCAGGACACCGAACGCTCACGGCGCGACGCCTCCAAGGGTGCGTCCGCCCCCGATTTCATCCTCGATACGTGCATCAGGCAAATTTCGCTGCTGCGCGGCGTGCCCGCGGCGCAATCCACCCTCGCCACGTCGGTGACGCGGCGTGCGACCGCGCGCGGCGTGGCGGGGGACTGGGCGAAGCGATCGACCGAGCTGGTCGAGAAGCGCGTCTATCCCGCGCTCGACCGCCAGATCGCCGAGCTGCGACGCCAGCGGCAGACCGCCAATCACGATGCCGGCGCGTGGCGCCTGCCGGATGGCGAGGCCTATTACGATTGGGGCATCCGCCTCTTCAACACCAAGGCCTTCAGCGGTGACGAGATTCACCGCCTTGGCCTGGAGATGGTGGCGCAGAACACCGCCGATATCGAGGCGATCCTGAAACCGGGTGGCTATACCCGCGGCACGCTGGGCGAGCGCATCCACGCGATGGCGATCGACATGAAGGGCGTGTACGAGAATTCGGACGCCGGCCGGGAGAAGATGCTGGTCGACGCCACGCGCCAGATCAAGGAGATCAGCGCGCTGCTGCCGCGCTATTTCCGCACCCAGCCACGCGCATCGGTTGTCGCCAAGCGGATCCCGCAGGCGATCGAGGCCGGCAAGGCAGGCGGCTATTACAGCCGCGGCAGCATCGACGGCAGCGTGCCGGGCTCCTATTTCATCAACATGCGCGAGATGGAGGATCGCTCCATCGTCGGACTGGCCACGCTCACCCATCACGAGGCCGTTCCGGGCCACCACATGCAGATTTCGCTCTCGCAGGAGAATGAAAGCATCCCGATGTGGCGCCGGACGATGGAATGCAGCGCCTATGTCGAGGGCTGGGCACTCTACGCGCAGACCGTCGCCGACGAGATGGGCGTGTTCGAGAAAGATCCGCTTGGTCGCCTCGGCTATTTGCAGAGCGAATTGTTCCGCGCGGCGCGCCTGGTGGTCGACAGCGGGCTCAACCACCATCGCTGGAGCCGTGAGAAAGCGGTCGATTATATGGTCGCGGCCACGGGCAGCAGCCGCGATTCCGTTACGTCGGAGGTCGATCGCTATTGCCTGATCCCGGGGCAGGCGCCGAGCTACAAGATCGGCCAGCGCGAATGGATCCGCCTGCGGGAGGACGCACGTCGCCGGCTCGGCGCGCGCTTCGACATCCGCGCCTTCCATGATGCGGGGCTGTTGTCGGGCATCATGCCGCTCGGCGTGCTGGAACAGCGGATCGAGGAATGGATCGGCACGCAAGCGATCTGAACAACCACATCAGGCAACGGAAAAGGGCGCGGGGGCTGATGCTCCGCGCCTTTTTTGTGTTTGTCGCCGGTTAAGTGCTTGACCCGCCGATCCAACAAGTCACAAATGACACATCACGTCCGGCCCGCGGCCGGGACGAAAAAAAAGGGGGGCGACCATGGCCGGTCAGCACCCCTGAGTTTCTGGGTTCCCCCGGCGCGGGAACATGCATGATGACACCGGGGAAAGGTGCCGCCATCGCTGGGGAGCGATGGCGGCCGTTTCCGACTACGCCCCTCCGGGGAGAGGGTCGCGTCGCCAGAAAGTGGACACCTCGTTGTCGTTGCCGGTCATCTCGAATCGGATCAGCGACAAGGGTATGCGGCCGATCGTCATCATGCGATCGTGGAAATCGCGGAGGACGAACTTGTCGCCCTGATGCCGGCGAACGTCACCCAGCAATTTCTGCATCTCGACCATGCCGATCGTATAGCCCAGGCCATAGCCCGGCGGCCGCCGCAGATAGATTTCGGCGTCGACGCGCGCCACGTCCGCGTCGAGCCAGGGCGTATATTTCTGCCACTCGGCCACGACCTGCGAGACATTGGCGCGGTTGAGCTGCAGGTCGAGGTCGCCGGCGACGCGTACCGCGCGGAAGATGCCGAACAGGTCGATCAACTCACGCGTGCGCGCGCGATCCTTGTCGAAGAAGCCCAGCCGCTGGGCCGCTTCCTCCAGATACGTGCCCCAGCCCTCGGTGCGCACGCCATCGTCGATCTTGCTGCGGATCGGATGGGTGTCACGCTTGTCCATTTGCCCGTCGAAGGCGTGGCCGGGGATGGTGGCGTGGAACAGGTCGGGGCTGGGATCGCGATACTGGATCTGCTCCCAGAAATTCGGCCCGTTCGGCCGAACGATCCACGGCACGTTGACATAGAGATAGCCGATGTCCGCCGGGACGGTGATGATCTCCTCGTCCTTCAGGAAGGCGTGGATGTCGCGCAGCGTGTCGGCCTTGCGCTTCTCATAGTCCGCCTCGCTCGCCGGCAGCGTCAGCTCGGGCAGGTTGCGGTTCCGGTGCTTCTCCAGCGCGTGCATGCCCCACAGCCGCTCGGTCTCGCGGTGGCCGATCGTGCGCAGCTGGTCCGTATTGTACGGCAGCAGCTTCACGTTCTTCACATACCAGTTGAAGTTCGCTTCGCCGACGCCGGCCGGCGCGGTCATCTTCGGCCGCTCCGCTTCCAGCCACGTGCGAAGGTCCGCCGCGGCCGCGCGTGCGGCGCGAATGTCGGGAAGGATCGCTGGCTGCGTGGTCTTCGCGCGCGCTTCCAGATCGTCGAACCAGCCGATGATGCCGGCGGGCGGCACCTTGCGGTACGGATGGCCATGGCCGACGCCATCGGCGTTGGTCAGGTTATGCAGCGCCAGATCGGCATAGTCGCCGGGCACGTTGCGCAGCGTTGCCTTGGCGCGCGCGACGATCGTCGGCATCTCGCGGAGCTGGCCGCGCAGCGTGATCAGCGCGGCGCCCTTGGCGGGCAGTTCGGTGAACGACACGCGCAGCATCTGGTCGACGTAGAAACCGGGATCACGCTCCCACGGCTTCGAGACACGCAGGAGGAAATCCTCCTCGTTCATCTTGGCGCGCGCGGCGAGCCAGTCGACCTGCTGCGCCCGCTCCCAGCCGGCGACGTTCATATTCTCCATCGCGCTGAGGTAGCCGCCCACTTGCGCACGGCGTGCCTCGATCGCGGCGGGGGTGAAATCCTTGCTCTTGGCCTGCGCCGTGCGCCATTCCAGGAACTCACCCCAGGTCCGCAGCAGGTCTTGGTAGCTGCCCTGGCCCGAGGGCGGGCGTGCGGTGGTGGATGCCGCGGCGAGCGTCGTTCCGCCCTGAGCAACGGCAATGCCCGGCACCGCGGTCGTCACCAGTGCGGCAGCGATCACCAGCGTCATTGGCCGGCGTTTCAAGGACATGGCATCGACTCCTTTTAGCATCTTGTTGCTTCGCGCAGTGTGCACGTCGGCAGGTCCGGGCGCCGATCCAACCGTGGTCGCTCAGCGAACATCCTGCTCTCTGTGCGTACTATCGTGTGGGGGCATCCGAACTGTCAAGAAAGATATCATCAGGCGAACACATAGCCGCTGTGCGCACATAGTGTCTGGTGTGACCACTGCTGCTGTGTCATGGCCGGCAAAGGCAAGATGCCGGTGTGCTTGGTGGATGACCGGGTGCCCGGTACCGCGCGGGAAGGGGATGGTAGATGAAACATGGTTTGTTGCTGGCGGCGGCGATGATGGGGACGATGGCGGCGCTCGCCGTGCCGACCCCGCTGGCGGCGCAGGTACGGCACGACACGCTGGAGAGCGTGTTCCGCGACTGGCGCACGCTGCAGCTTGGCGAGGTGAAGAACGGCGCGACGGATTACAGCGCCCCCGCGCTGGCGCGGCAGGCGGCGGGGCTGAAGCAGCTTCGTGCCCGGCTCGACGCGCTGCCCACCACCGGCTGGACCGTGTCGCAGAAGGTCGATCGCGAGATCATCCGCGCGGAGATGAACGGCCTCGATTTCGACCTGCGCGTCGCGAAGCCGTGGGAACGTGACCCCGCCTGGTACCTTTCCGTCTGGGCGGCGCAGAGCGATACGCCCGCGCACGAAGGCCCGGTCCACCCGATGCCGGTCGAACTATGGACCTACAGCTTCCCGCTCGATGCCGCCGCGTCGAAGAAGTTGGCGGGCGAGCTGGCGCATATCCCCGAGCTGCTGCGCCAGGCGCGCGTCAACCTGACCGGCAACGCCCGCGACCTGTGGACCGCGAGCCTCGTCACGCTGGGCGGCCAGCAGGAGGCGCTCGACGACCTTCAGCGCAAGGTTGCCGGCGGCGATCCGAAGCTGGTGCGCGCCGTCAGCGATGCCGCGACCGCCACGCGCAGCTTCATCGCCTGGGTGAAGGCCGAGGCGCCGCGCAAGACCGGCCCGTCGGGCGTTGGCATCGAGAATTACAACTGGTTCCTGAAGAACGTTCAGCTGTCGACGCTCACCTGGGCCGACGAGGTCGCGATCATGCAGCGCGAGCTGGATCGCTCGCACGCCGCCTTGCGCATGGAGGAACAGCGCAATCGCAACCTGCCGCAGCTGGTCGGCGCCTCCACCCCGCAGGAATATGACGCGCTCGCCGCCGCATCGGTGCGCAAGTACATGCAGTTCCTGAAGGACAAGGACATCCTGACCATCCGGGACTATATGGAACCGGAGCTGATGAAGCGGGTGGGCAGCTATGTCCCGCCGGAAAAGCAGAACTTCTTCCACATCGTGATGCACCGCGCGCCGATGACGCTGTGGACGCATTATTATCACTGGTGGGACCTGCGCATGATGCAGGCCGATCCGCACCCGAGCGAGGTGCGCCGCGGGCCCCTGCTGTACAATGTGTGGCTCAGCCGCTCGGAAGGCATGGCGACTGCGGTCGAGGAACTGATGCTCCACGCCGGGCTGTTCGACGATGAGCCTAGGTCGCGCGAATTCGTGTGGATCATGCAGGCGCAGCGCGCCGCGCGTGGCCTCGCCTCGCTGTATGCGCAGGCCAACATGATCGACCTGAAGGCGGCGATGGACATGCAGGTCGCGCGCACGCCCAACGGCTATATGTCGCCGACGCTGCCGCTGCTCGGCTTTGAACAGCAGATGTACCTGCGGCTGCCGGGCTACGGCCCCAGCTACATCACCGGCAAGGCGATGGTCGAGCGGCTGCTGACCGAAATGGCGGAGGATCGCGGCCAGCAATTCCGTCCGCGCGAATTCTTCGACGGCCTGAACCGCCACGGGATGATCCCGCTGTCGCTGATCCGCTGGGAAATGCTGGGCAAGACCGACGAACTCGAAAAGCTGGGGATCAAGCCGTAACCGATGAAGGGCAGCCGGTGGCTATTCGCCCTGGCCGCCCAGCCCGCCGGCGTCGCGCACCCAGCGCGCGATGTCGGCATGGGTGGCGAACCACGCGCCGCCCAGATCCTTCGCCGCCTCGATCAGCGCCTCCAATATCCAGATGCGCGATCGGTAGCCAATGACGAAGGGGTGCATGACCAGCTGGAACACGCTGCCCTCGACCGCCGCGGCTTCCAGCTCGCGTTTGAAGATTGAATAGACGTCGTCAGGGGTCATCCACGGGCGGGTGGCGGGCGTCCGGTTGAACATCATGTAGACGGCATCGTCGCGCAGCCATTCGACCGGTATCTCGACGACCCCCGTGGCCCGCCCGTCGAGCAGCAGCTCGTACGGGACCTCGTCCGCCATCAGCGAACTGTCGTACAGCAGCCCCATTTCCTCAACGATCGCGATCGTGTTGGGTGACAGGTCCCAGTTGGCGGAGCGGAAGCCGACCGGCGGCGACCCGATCAGCGGGGTGAGCACGTCATGCGCGCGCAGCATCAACTCGCGCTCGGTCGCCGCGTCGAGCAGGCTGTTATTCTCATGCACCCAGCCATGCATGCCGACCTCGTGACCCGCGCCGATCAGCCCACGCGTCTCGTCCGGATCAAGGATGGCGCACAGCGCAGGCATGAAGAAGCTTGCCGGCACGTCATGACGACGCAGCACGTCCAGCACGCGCGGCAGGCCCACCCTTCGCCCGAACTCGCCCCAGGCGAGGCGCCCGATCGCACGCCCGCCGGCGCCGATCTCGAACGATTCATGATCGCAGTCGAACGACAGCGCGACGGCGAAGCGCGCCCCGTCCGGCCATGATGCGGGCTGCAACGTTCGTCCCGCGCTTACGCGGTTGATCAGCGAACGTAACTCGTCCTGCGGGATCATCCACGGCTTGGCATCCTGCATCGCCGATCCTTCTCACTTAAATGCGCCATGCGAACTTGCGTTCGCACTGTGATCGTGTTTCGGTTGGCGGACAAGGGAGGGGTTTGATGAATAGAATGTTCCGGGGAATGATGAGCGCGTCGCTGGCGCTGATGGTGCCGCTCGCCCCAGCTATCGCGGCTCCCGAGGCGCTTCAGGCCGCGCCATCCATGACGACGCCGACAGGCAGCGTGCGCACGCATGACGGTCTGGTCGCGCTCTATCAGCAGGCGCGCAAGGACGTGGACTTCACCGTCCGCAACCATGTGCCCGACGTGTCCGAAGCGGCGATGGTCGCGCGGCAGCAGGCGGCGCAGCGTGCGGTCGCTCAGATCGGCGCGATTGATGACAAGGCGTGGCCGATCCCGCAGCGCGCCGACCTGATGCTGGCGCTTGCCGAAATGCGCGGGGTCGATTTCGAGCACCGCGTCCTGCGCCCGTGGGCGCGCGATCCAAGCTGGTGGTCGACGCTCGACCTTGGCTGGGGACCGAAGGTGAAGACCGCTTTTTCCCCGCCCAAGCTGCCGATCACCGACGCGGCCGCAAAGGCGACATTTGCGGCGCAGTTGCGGGCAACGCCGACGATCCTGGCCAATGCGCGCCTGACGCTGACCGATGCGCGCGGCGACCTGATCGACCTCGGCATCATGCACCATGATATTGAGACGCGCGTCTATGGCCGGATGGCGCGCGATCTGGCGAAGCATCACCCAGAGTTGGTCGGCCCGGCGCGTGCCGCAGAAAAGGCTTCGAGCGACTTCGCGGCATGGCTGCGCGCCGAAAAGCCGCGGGTGAAGCAGCATGCCGGCATCGGCGTTGCGGACTTCGATTGGTACATCAAGAATGTCATGCTGATGCCGTGGACCTTCGCCGAGCTGAAGGCGCTGGGCGAACGCGAATGGGAACGCAGCATGGCCTTCCTCGCGCTTGAGGAACATGAGCATAAGGCGACGCCGATGCCGGCGCCGGTGACGTCGCTCGAGGGGTTCGAGGCGCTTCGGCGTGAGGCGGATGAGGATCTGCTGCGCTTCCTGAAGGAACGACGGATCATGACCGTGCCCGACTGGCTGACGGTGCCGCCGCCCGAGGGCCCCTATGTCATGCCCGCCAACCAGGACCCCGCGGTGCCGGGGCCGTTCGACGCGCCGATCGACCGCAACTTCTTCCGCGAGGCGGAGGATCGCGATCCGCGCAGCCTGCGCGCGCACAACCTGCCGGGGCACATCTTCGACAGCGCCTATCGCAAGCGCGACACCCGGCCGATCCGCGGCGACGAGCGACTTGGGTTCATCGACAGCGGACGGCTGGAGGGCTGGGCCTTCTATCTGGAGGAAATGCTGCTCCAGTCCGGCTGGCTCGACGATCGGCCCAAGGCGCGTGAGATCCATTATGTCCTGCAGGCCAATCGCGGCGCACGGCTGAAGGCGGAGCTGCTGGCGCAGGCGAATGAATGGACGTTCGACCAGGCGCTCGACTCACTTTCCGGCCGCACCCCGCGCTGGATGGAAAAGACCGACGACACCGCGATCTACGACATGGCGCTTTACCTGCGTCAGCCGGGACTTGGCCTGAACTATTATTTCGGGAAGGTTCAGCTCGAACAATTGCTGGCCGAGGAGCGGCTGGCCAAGGGCGATGATTTCGACCTGACCAAATTCCATGATCGCTTCATCCAGTCGGGTATCATCCCGATCGCGCTGATCCGCTGGGAAATGACCGGCAAGGACGATCAGGTTCGCACGATGCGCTGATCGCCGGAGCCCCGTCGATGATACCGGCGGGGCTCGGGATGAAACGAAGACGCCCGCGCTGCCAGGGGCGACGCGGGCGTTTCCTTGTCGGTTAAGCGAGCTCAGCGATACCGCCGGCGCTCCAGGAAGAAGGCGTAGTTACGCGGGAACACCGCATTGGGCCGCTCCATTCCCAGCTCGGCCGCGGCGCGATAGGCAAAGTTGCTGTCGGCCAGCAATTCGCGCCCGATCGCGACCAGATCGGCACTGCCCGATGCGATCGCCTGTTCGGCAATTTCGGGCGTGACGATCAGCCCCACCGCCATGCTCGCGACGCCGCCTTCGGCACGGATGCGCGCGGCATGGGGTACGAGATAGCCGGGGGAGGGGGCGGCATCGGCCACGCCCGAGCTGCCGCGTACGCCGCCCGACGAACAGTCGACCACGTCGACCCCCGCCGCGCGCAGCGCTGCTGCCAGCCGCACCATGTCATCGACCGTCAGCCCGCCGTCGACGCCGTCGAACAGCGACAGGCGATAGAAGATCGGCATGCCCTCGGGTAGCTCGGCGCGCAGCCGCCGCACGATCTCCAGCGGCAGCCGGAACCGCCCGGCCTCGTCGCCGCCCCAGCTGTCGCTCCGCTGGTTGCTCAGCGGCGAGACGAAGCTGTGGATCAGATAGCCGTGCGCGCCATGCACCTCGACGAAATCGAAGCCAGCAGCGACCGCGCGCTGCGCAGCGGCAGCGAACGCATCGATGACGCCGGCAATCTCATCCTCGCTTAGCGCATGCGGCGTCGGCCAGCCATCGAGGAACGGCAGCGCGCTCGGCGCCACCGTCTGCCACGCGCGCGGGTCCGCCGGGTCGATCGGCTGCGCCCCGTCCCACGGCACCTCTGCGCTCGCCTTGCGGCCGGCATGGGCCAGCTGGATGCCGACGGCGGCACCATGATCGTGGTACAGCCTGGTGATCGTCGACAGCCCGGCGACATGATCGTCGGACCAGATGCCAAGGCACCCGGGCGTGATGCGCCCGTCCGCCGTGACGCCCGTCGCCTCGACCAGCGCGCCGCCCACGCCCCCCAGCGCGAGCCGCGCATGGTGGGCACGGTGCCAGTCGGTGACGTGCCCGTCCTGCGCGACATATTGGCACATCGGCGACAGGATGATGCGGTTGCGGAACGCCACGCCCCGGCACGCAAAGGGCGTGAAGAGGACGGGCGTCTCGCTCACGCGGCGGTCCCGACGGTGTCGGTCTTGCGCGCGTCAATGTCCTTCATCAGCGCGTCGATCTCCTCGAAGATCGCGAGGATCGCGGCCAGCTTCTGCTTGCCCTCATCCCCCAGGCTGGCGAAGGTCGTCAGCGGCTGGCGCACATCGCCGACCGGATGGCCGACCGCAGCGGCCAGCGCCTTGGAATAGCATTGATGGCCATAGGTCGGGTGGCCCTCCGCGATGATGCGATCGGCGCGGTGCACCAGATGCTGGATCGCGGCGGCATCGCGCACGCGCCCTTCCTCCAGCAGCTCCCACATCCGCGTCGTCGAATAGGGCAGGTAATTGCCGTAAGGGTTCACATAGCCGACCGCGCCCAGCAGGAAGCTTTCCACCGGACGCTCGCCGGCGAACACGTTCATCACCCCGCCGGTTTCCTCGACGATGTCGTACACCCGGGCGACGTCCATGCTCGCCTCCTTGATGTAGCGGACCTGCTCGAACGCGGTCGTCAGCCTGGCGATCAGCGCCGCGCTCATGTCGCGGTTCGACGTCACCGGATTGTTGTACACCATGATCGGCACGGTCACCGCCTCGCAGATGGCGCGATAATAGGCGAAGATCTCGTCGTCGGTCGGCGTGTAATAATAAGGCGGGATGATCATCAGGCCATCGGCGCCCAGCGCCTGCGCCTCTGCGCTGTGCGCGACGGCGTTGGGCGTATAGGCATCCATCGTGCCGACCAGCACGTCCATGCGGCCATCGACATGCTTCACCGTCTCCTCGACGATCGTGCGGCGTTCCTCGCGGCTGATGGTCAGGAACTCGCCCGTGGTGCCCAGCATGATGATGCCCGGCACGCCGCAGTCGATCTGCCAGTCGAGGAAGGAGCGAAGCGCCCCCACATCGACGGTGGCGCCATCGGTCGAGAACGGCGTGACCGCGACGGTGTAGCTACCGCGGAATTTCTTCATGAACCTGCTTTCTGTCTGGGGACGCATGACGGTTATGCTTTCGTCATGCGATGCGATAAGCGAACACTTGTAACCATAGCGCCCAACTTTGCAGTGGCAAGATGGGAACGTTACGGTGTTGGTTAATAACGGGAGCATGCGCGTGGACGAGGTGATCGTGGTCGGCGGCGGGATCGCCGGAAGTGCGACGGCCTATTATCTGGCGCGTGATGGCGTTGCCGTGACGCTGGTCGAACAGGCGGGGCTCAGCGGCCTGGCGAGCAGCGCCAATGCCGGGAGCCTTCACGCCCAGATCCCGCACGATCCCTTCCGCAATCTCGGCCCGGAATGGGCGCAGAACTATGCGCAAGCGATCCCCTTCTACATGGCGTCGCTCGACATCTGGCGCACGCTGGAGGCGGAGCTTGGCACCGATCTCGAAATCGGCTTCGGCGGCGGCCTGCTGGTCGGCGCGACCGAGGCGGAGATGGCGGAGATCGCGGCCAAGGCGCAGGTTGAGCGGGCCGCCGGGCTGCCGATGGAACTGCTCGACAGCCGTTCGCTGCGCGAACACGCACCCTATCTTTCCGAATCGCTGATCGGCGGCGCGCTTTGCCCGATCGAGGGGAAGGCCAATCCGATGTTGGTCGCCCCCGCCTTCGCCCGCGCCGCGCAGGCGGCGGGCGCGCAGATCGCCAGCTACAGCGGCCCAGCGGCGCTCCGGCGCGAGGCGGGGGCCTATACCGTCACCACCGACACTGGCCGCTACACCGCCGATCGGATCGTGATCGCCGCCGGCTCGGCCAGCGGCGCGCTGACGCAGTCGCTGGGCGTGACGCTGGGCGTTCAGGCCTTCCCGATCCAGGTGAGCGTGACCGAGCCGGCCGCGCCGCTGATCAAGCATCTCGTTTACAGTGCTGGCGAAAAGCTCACCATGAAGCAGACGCGCGCGGGCAGCATCCTGATCGGCGGCGGCTGGTCGGCGCGGCTCGACGCGGAGGGGCGGCCGGGGGTCGATATCGAAAACCTGGCGCAGAACCTGTCGCTCGCCCGCGCTGCGGTGCCGGCGATCGGCGGGCTGAAACTGGTGCGCAGCTGGGCGGCCTTCGTCAACGGCACCGATGACTGGCTGCCGATCCTGGGCGAGCTGCCCGGCGCGCCCGGCGTGTTCCTGAACTATGTGCCGTGGATGGGCTTCACCGGCGGCCCGGCGGCGGCGCGCGCGATCGCCAGCATGGTGCAGGGCAAGGCGCCCCCGATGGCGGCGCCCTTCGACGCCTTCAGGCCGCGTGCCGGATGACGGCACCGACAAAGGCACGCGTCCGCTCCATCTTTGCCGCGGTGAAGATCTCCGCCGATGTCCCGGTCTCCACCACCTGCCCGGCATCCATCATCACCACGCGGGTCGAGATTTCGCGCACGAACGCCATTTCGTGGCTGACCAGCAGCATGGTGATGCCGTCCCCCGCCAGCGCGCGAACCGTGTCCAGCACTTCGCCGACACGCTCGGGATCAAGCGCTGAGGTCACTTCGTCGAGCAGCAGGATCTCCGGCTCGACCGCCAGCGCCCGGGCGATCGCCACCCGCTGCTGCTGGCCGCCCGACAGCTGATCGGGATAGCTGTCGCCCTTGTGCCCCAGGCCGACCTTCTCCAGCAGCGCCATTGCGCGCTCCTCCGCCTCGCGCTTGGGCACGCCGTGCACCTTCACCGGCGCGATCGCGACATTGGCCCGCGCGGTCATGTTCTGGAACAGGTTGAACTGCTGGAACACGATCGACATTCGGCTGCGCAGCGCGCGCAGGCTGCGCTTGTCGGCATAATCGACCGCTGTGCCGCCGATGCAGACCGCCCCCGCCGTCGGCGGCGTCAGGCCGATCAGGACGCGCAGCAGCGTGCTCTTGCCCGATCCCGACGGGCCGATCAGGCTGACGACCTCGCCCTTGTCGGCGGACAGGGTAACGCCGCGCAGGACAGGGTTGCCGGCATAGCTGGCTTCAAGGTCACGGACGTCGAGATGGTGCAAGGCGGTTCTCCAGGCGCTTGGCGAGCAGGCCGAGCGGCCAAGACAGAAGGAAATAGAGGATCAGGACCGCGCCGAAGCCCAAAGTCGGCGGGAAGCCGCGGTTCACCAGGATCTTGCCCGAAAAGGTCAGTTCCACGACGCCTAGGTGCGAGGCGAGCGAGGTATCCTTGATGAACATGACGATGAAGGCGGTGGCGGGCGGCAGGATGATGCGCCAGCTCTGCGGCAGGACCACCAGCCAGAACACCTGCCAGGCGTTGAAGTTGAGCGCCTCGGCGCCCTCCACCTGGGTACGCGGCACGGAATCGAGGCCGGCGCGGATGATCTCCGACAGATAGGCGGTGGCATAAAGCGTGATCGCCACCGTCGCGATGCCGAGCAGCGACAGCTCCGGCGCGATGATCTGCGTTGCGAACAGCGACAGGATCAGCAGCACCAGGAAGGGCAGGCGGCGGAACGTCTCGACGACCAGCATCGCGGCGAACCGCAAGGGCGTCAGCGCCGGCGCGCGGGTGCGCCGCAGGACGGCCAGTCCCATGCCGAACGCAAAGCCGAGCGAGCAGCCGATCGCCGTCATCACGATCGTTCGCCACAGCGCGCCGAGCAGGAACAGCGCGACGCCCGGCGTGAAGAAGCGCGGCGCGCTTTCGACGATGGACTCGATCATGGTCAGGCCCCCGTGCGGACGCGGAAGAAGGTGCGCCCGAACCACGCCAGCGCCGCGGAGGCGATCAGGGTCAGGGCGATGTAGATGAGGCCCGCGACGGCGAACGTCTCGATCGTGCGCAGGCTCGTGGTGCTGACGTTGATCGCGCGGCCGGTCAGTTCCTCGACGCCGAACAGCGCGGCCATCGAGCTGCCGAGCACCAGCACGATGAAGAAATTGGCCAGCGGGCGGTACACCGTGCGCAACACGTGCGGCACGATGACATGAGTCATCACGTCGCGGCGGTGGAGACCAAGGACGCTCGCCGCCTCGAGTTCCGCCGGCCGCACCGATGCGACGCCCGCGCGGATGATCTCGGTCAGATAGGCGCCGGCGTTCAGCGTCAGGCCGATGACCACCGCAGTGAAAGAGCCCAGTTTGATCCCCGCGTCCGGCAGCGCGTAATAAATGAGGAAGATCTGCACCAGCGCAGGCGTGTTGGTGAACAGCGTCACATAGCCGCTGACGAATCTGCGAACCGGCCCCGCCGCATAAAGCAGCGCCATCGCCCCACCGAGGCCGATCGAGGCGCCGATGATGAAGGCGAGGAACGCGATCTGCAGCGATATCGCCGCGCCGCCCAGCAGATAGGGAATCTGGCCGATCACCCCGCTGAAATCGAAGGCGTAGCCGCTGGTCTCCGCCTGCGTCGCGGCGGGACGATCGCGCAGCGCGGGGGCGATCTGCTCCTCGCCCACCGGCACGCTCATGTCCGCGGCATAATGGTCGCGCCACATGGCGGCGATGCTGCCGTCCTTGTGCAGAGCATGGAGCACGCGGTCGAGTTCGGCCTGAAGGGTGGCATTGCCCTTGGCGACGCCAATTCCGCACCAGGCGGCGAAGATCGGGTCGGGCAGGACGCGCCATTTGACCTCGGGATAGTTGCGCGTGAAGCCCAGGAAGAAATCGGTGTTCTCGATCAGCGCGTCGGCGCGCCCCTGCGCGATCGCGCGGATCGTGTCGGCGTTGCCGTCGACCAGCAGGCGCCGGGGCAGGGGCAGCTTTTCCTGCAGCACGCTGACCGACTGGTTGCCGCGCATGTTGACCAGCGTGATGTCGGGGCGGTTCAGATCCTCCCAGCGATCGGCCGTCACCCGATCGGTGGTGATGACGCCCATCGCTTCCGAATGGAGCGGAATGGTGAAATCGATCAGCGCCTGGCGTTCGGGCGTGATGGTCAGCGCGCCCATCGACATGTCGATGCGGCCCGACACCAGGAACGGGACGCGCTGCGCGGCCTCGGTCGGCACCAGCGTCAATTTGACGCCCAGCGCGTCGGCGATGCGCCGCGCCACATCGACGTCGAACCCGGCGAGCCGGTTGTCGTCGCCATAGCTGCTCATCGGCGGGAAATTGGGGTTCACCCCGACGCGGATCTCACCCGATTGGCGGACGTCCTCCAGCGTGCGCGCATGCGCCATCCCGCCTGCTACCACAGCAATCAGAAACGATACGATCCAGCACAGGCGCAGCACGGCAGCCCTCCCCGCTGCGTCGAATGACAATGACCCTCCGGCCAGTCAATGTTCTTCTGTCGAACTTTCGTTCTTTATGCGACCATTCGTTGCGGTGGCGACGATCTGATCGATCGTGGTCGGCTTGAACGGCGCGCGCGGCGCAAAGCCCGGCAGCGCGGTGGCCACGTTGCCCTCGCCGGCCGCTTTCAGGCGCGCTTCGATCACGGCGGCGCAATATCTTCCCCCGCACGCGCCCATGCCCGCGCGGGTTGCGCGCTTGATGGCCGAAATGTCCCGCAGACCGGCCGCCAGCAGCGAATCCACGGCCGAAACAGGCACGCTTTCACACCGGCACAGCAGCGCATCAGGCCGCAAATTCGGCAGCCCCACGGGCGCGTAGATGCGCCACAGCGCATCCTGAAACACACGATGCCGCCCCAACTCGCGAACCGCCTTCGCACGCTCCGCGGCGGCAACAGGTCGCCCGCCCAGCGCCTCCACCAGCGCCGCGCCGCCAAGCACGCCCTGCGCCATCGCGATCCGCGCGCCGCCCAGCCCACCGCCGTCGCCGATCACCTGAACATCCTCGATCGTGGTGTGCCCGGCATCGTCTCGCACGACGCGGATCGTGCCATCCGCGCTGCTTTCCGTCGCGCATCCCAGCGCCCGCGCCGCCTCCGCCTGCGGCAGGAAACCATAGCCCAGGCACACCGCATCAACCGCGAACGACCGCTTGCTGCCGGGGACGATCGTACCGTCGGCAGCGGTCCTCGCGACCGTGACCCTCTCCGCTTTGTCGAAGCCCTCGATCCCGGTCACCACATGGCCATACAGCATCGGCACCTTCGCCCGGCGCAGCGCAGCCAGCATCGCCGCGCCATCCATCACCAGCCTTGGTGCAGCCTTGGCCATGCGAAGCGCGTCCACCGCGCTCGCCGGCCCCGGTGCCGCCGCAGCCTCAACCAGCGCCACCACCTCACATCCGGCGCGCAGCAATTCGCGCGCTACCTGAATGTTGAGCGGACCGTTGCCCGCCACCAGCACGCGCCGCCCCGGCGCGGTCGCATAGGCGCGCAGCAACGTCTGCGCCGCCCCCGCCGTCATGACGCCCGGCAGCGTCCAGCGGGGCACTGGCCACGGCCGCTCATAGGCGCCCATCGCCAGCACCAGCCGCTTGGGCCGAACCACCACCGCGCCTGCATCACCCGAGAGGCTGATCGACAGCTGCCCCGCCTCGTCTCGCGTGGCGGCCCACATCGTCCGCCCATGCAGCAGGCGGGCGCCGGCGGCCAGGGTCTGCCCGATGAGCGCCCGCCCCTCGGCGGTCTGCCGATCGCTGCGCTCAGGATCGATCGCAAAGGCACTGGCCGGTTGCTTGAAATATTGCCCGCCCGCCATTGCGCGCTCGTCGGCGATCAGGACGTCGAGGCCGGCGGCAGCCGCGATGCGCGCGGCGGACAAACCCGCCGGCCCAGCGCCAACGACCAGCACGTCGGGGGTCTCCACCGTAGCCGCGCCGGGGGCGGGCATTATCGTCTTTTCGCCTGCCACGACGCGGGCAGGCGCCTGCTTGATCTGCTGGTCGGGCTGGGCCGGTGTCATGCAGGCAAGGCGGACCTGCCCATCTACCTCCACCCGGCATTCGCCGCATACCCCCATGCCACACCACATGCCGCGCGGCGCGCCGGTGGACGCCTCCCGCAGCGCCCGCTTGCCCGCCGAGGTCAGTGCGGCGGCGACGCTTTCGCCCGGCCACGCCTCGATCGTCTCCCCATCAAAGGTCAGCGCGAAGGGTGAGCCGCGGCGTTCCGCTCCGGGCAGGGTGATGCGCATGTCAGCGGATGTACGTCGCGCCGTTCACGTCGAGCGTCGCGCCCGACAGCTGCCGCGCCGCGCCGCTGGCGACGAAGGCGACGATGTTGCCGACTTCCTCAGGTGTGACCCATTCGCCGCTCGCCAAGGTGGCGTTGACCGCCTCCTCGCCGCCCTGGCTGGCGGCAAACTCCTCTGACAAGCGCGTGCGGACGACGCCGGGCGCGATGATATAGGCCTGGATATTGTCGCGAGCGTAGGCGCGCGCGATCGACTGGGTGGCGGATCGCACCGCCGCCTTCGACGCTCCGTAAGCGATGGTGGCCGGATTGGTGACGCCGCGCTGCGCTGCCCAGCTCGAAATGGAGACGATCGCACCACCTCCGGCCTGTTTGAAGTGGTTCACGGCCGCGCGCATCAGCCGCGCTGGCCCGCGCACGTTGACCTCCAACGACTGGTCCCACGCCGCCTCGAAATCCTCATCCGGCCCGTCGAAGGCGCCGTTGAACGGCATCACCGCCGCATTGTTGACGAGCACGTCGATCCGCCCGCGCCACGCAAGCGCCGCATCCCACAACGCCAGCGTCGATGCGCGGTCGCCGAGGTTGGCGGAGAGCAGCGTCACGCGGTCTTCGGGATAGCCGTCGACTGCCCGCCGCGCGCCGGCTTCGTCGCTGCCATAATGGGCGATCAGGTGCGCGCCCCCTTCCAGCAGAATACGTGCCGTTGCTGCCCCGATGCCCTTCGACGCGCCGGTCAGAAGGATGGTTTTTCCGCTGAGTGCCTGTGTCATGGTAGAGCCATATCGCCGCGAATTTTGCTCGTAAAGCGAACTTTCCGGCGCTATGCGAACATCAACAGTCGGGGCGCAACGATCGTCCCGCGCGGAGGATTATGGCTTACGATACTGAATTGCAGTTGTTCGTGGACGGCGCGTGGCAGGGCAGCGAAGGACGCGACGCGCAGCCCGTGCTGAACCCGGCAAACGGCGATGCGATCGCGGCGGTACCGCTCGCCTCCAAGGAAGACCTCGACCGGGCGCTGGACTCGGTCGGCCGTGGTTTCGTGACGTGGCGCAACACCGAACCTGCGCAGCGCGCGGCGGTCCTGCACAAGGCGGCGACGCTGATGCGCGAGCGGGTGGAGGCGATCGCCACCTTGCTGACCACCGAGCAGGGCAAGCCGATCGGCGAGGCGCGCGGCGAAGTGGGTGCCAGCGCCGAACTGCTCGATTTCTATGCGGCGGAAGCGACGCGGATCGACGGACGGGTGCTGATGCGCCCGGCGGGGTCACGTTCGATCGTGATTCGCCAGCCGGTGGGCCCGGTGGCCTCGTTCACGCCGTGGAATTTCCCGGTTTATCTGATGATCAAGAAGCTGGCACCGGCGCTGGCGGCGGGCTGCTCGGTCGTGGCCAAGCCGCCCGAGGAGACGCCCGGCTGCACCAGCGCGGCCGTCCGCTGCCTGCTCGACGCCGGCCTGCCGGGCGAGGTGCTGCAGCTCGTCTTCGGTGATCCGGATCTTGTCAGCCGGCACATCCTGGGATCGCCGGTGGTACGCGCGCTGAGCTTCACCGGATCGGTGCCGGTGGGACGTCATTTGATGAAGCTGGCGGCGGAGGACCTGAAGCGTACGACGATGGAATTGGGCGGTCATGCGCCGGTCCTGATCTTCGACGATTGCGATCTGGAGCGTACGCTCGACATGGTCGTGCCGCAGAAGTTCCGCAACGCGGGCCAGGTCTGCGTGTCGCCGACGCGCTTCTACGTCCAGCGCAGCATCTACGAGAAGTTCGCCAATGGCTTTGCGGCGCGTACGCGCGGCGTTGCCGTGGGCAACGGCATGGACCCCGACACCAAGATGGGGCCGCTGGCGCATGGTCGCCGGCCGGATGCGATCGAGGCGCTGGTTGACGATGCCGTGTCTCGCGGCGCGCGGGTGATGGCGGGTGGCGGCCGGATCGATGGCGGCTTCTTCTATCAGCCGACCGTGCTGGCCGACGTGCCGCTGGAGGCGGACATCATGTCGAACGAGCCGTTCGGCCCGGTCGCCCTGATCCAGCCGTTTGACACCGAGGAAGAGGCGATCAGCAGCGCCAATCGCCTGCCGTATGGCCTGGCATCGTTCATGTTTACCGAGAACGGACGCCGTGCCGCGCGCGTGTCGGACGCGATCGAGGCGGGCATGGTCGGCGTTAACAGCTTCGCCATCAGCGGCGCGGATTCGCCGTTCGGCGGCGTCAAGCACAGCGGCTTCGGCAGTGAAGGCGGGCGCGAGGGGCTGGAGCCGTTCCTGAACGTCAAGGCAATCCACCAGGCCTGAGGCACGGCGATGCGCTCCAAGATCTACGACAGCCCGGCAGCGGCGCTGGAGGGCGTGCTGTTCGACGGCATGACCATCATGTCAGGCGGCTTCGGCCTGACGGGCAACCCGGAGAGCCTGATCCCCGAGATCAGGGCCTCCGGGGTCCAGCGGCTGACGGTCATCTCGAACAACGCGGGCGCGAACAACTTCGGCTTGTGGATGCTGCTGCAATCGCGGCAGATCACGAAGATGATCGCGTCCTATGTCGGCGACAACAAGCTGTTCGAGCAGCAATATCTGTCGGGCGAACTGGAGCTGGAGCTGACGCCGCAGGGGACGTTGGCGGAGCGCATCCGTGCGGGCGGGGCTGGCATCCCCGCCTTCTACACCGCAACGGGGGCGGGCACCCTGCTGGCCGAAGGCAAGCCTGCGGAGATGTTCGAGGGCCGCGACTATGTGCGCGAGACTTGGCTGCGCGCAGACCTTGCCATCGTGAAGGCGTGGAAGGCGGACCCGGCGGGCAATCTGGTGTTCCGCCGCACCGCGCGAAACTTCAATCCCGAGATGGCGACCGCTGCGCGGGTCACCGTCGTCGAGGTGGAGGAGATCGTGCCCGCCGGCAACATCGACCCCGATCTGGTCCATACGCCCGGCATCTACGTCGACCGCATCGTCCAGTGCACGATCAACGAAAAGCGCATCGAGAAGCTGATGACTCGTCCCCGGGAGATGGCGTGATGGCCTGGACTCGCGACGAAATGGCGGCGCGTGCCGCGCGCGAATTGCGCGATGGTGATTACGTCAATCTGGGGATCGGCATCCCGACGCTGGTGGCCAATCACATTCCGGCGGGGATCGACGTGATCCTTCAGTCGGAGAACGGCATGCTGGGCATGGGGCCATTCCCCTATGAGGATGAGGTGGACCCCGACCTGGTCAATGCGGGCAAGCAGACGATCAGCCTGCTGCCGACATCAAGCTTCTTTTCCTCCGCCGACAGCTTCGCCATGATCCGCGGCGGCCATATCGACCTGACCATCCTTGGCGCGATGGAAGTCTCCGCGCGCGGTGACATCGCGAACTGGACGATCCCGGGCGCGATGGTGAAGGGCGTCGGCGGGGCGATGGATCTGGTAGCCGGGGTGAAGCGCGTGATCGTGGTGATGGATCACGTGTCGAAGCACGGGAAGCCCAAGGTGCTGGAGAATTGCACGCTGCCGCTGACCGGCGCGCGCTGCGTCGATCTGGTGATTACGGACCGGTGCGTCATGCAATGCGGTGATGAGGGGCTGACCCTGGTCGAGCTGGCGCCCGGCGTCACGCGGGACGAGGTGCGCGCATGCACCGGAGCGCCGTTTCGCGAGCTCGCCGTCGCCTGATCCAGGCGCCGCGTGACCTCAGGCCTTGCGGTGGCTGCGCATCGCGAAACTGGACGTGATGCGCGAGACTCCCGGCAGCCGCGAGAGCACTTCGCGGTGGAAGGTCGCATAATCTTCCATGTCGGCGATCTGCACGCGCAGCAGGTAATCGCCCATACCGGTGAGCAGATACCATTCGCGAATCTGGGCGTGTTTGCGCATCGCGGCCTCGAAGCGGGAGAGATATTCCTCCGACTGGCGCAGCAATTCGACCTGCACGATGGCGATCGTTCCCTCATCCGTGTCGACGCCAGCAACCACCGCAGTGTAGCCGCGAATGACGCCCGATTTCTCCATGATCTTCAGCCGGCGAAGGCAGGCGGATTCCGACAAGCCGACCTCGCGCGCGAGGGCCGTATTCGTGATCCGTGCGTTGAGTCGCAACTGGTTCAGGATGCGACGATCCACCGCGTCGAGCATGGTTGCAGAATCCTTCGAAGATTGAGCGGTTTTTGCTAATGAACACCATATTTCGCAACATCCGTCGCAGAAAAGAGCGGACATTTGCAGGTACCGCATCCACCATGCGCGCAATAATGCCAAGGGCGATGACGCACGAAATGACCTTTTCCAGCGAGCTGACGATCGATCTGGACGCGCTCGCGGCAAACTACCGGAACCTGCGCGATCATGTCGCGCCCGCGCAATGCGGCGCCGTCGTCAAGGCGAACGCTTATGGCCTTGGCGCCCGGCGCGCCGTGCCGGCCCTGTACCAAGCGGGATGCCGGACGTTCTTTGTCGCGCAATTGTGCGAAGCGATCGACCTTCACGACGTTCTTGGCGACGATTGCACGCTCGTGATCCTGAACGGGCTCGATCCAGGGGCAGAGGACGTCTGCGCAGACCATGGCTTCGTTCCGGCGCTCAATGCGCCCGGCGCGCTCCAGCGGTGGCGTGAGGCGGCGCGTCGGCGCGGGCAGCGTTTGCCGGCTGCGCTGCAGTTCGACACCGGGATGTCGCGGCTGGGCGTAGATGGCGCCACAGCGCGGCAGGTGGCCTGTGATCCGGGCTTTGCCACGGAGGTGGAGCTGCGGCTGGTGATGACCCACCTCGCATCGGCCGATGAGCCGGGTGCGCCGAGCAATGCCGCGCAATTGAGCACCTTCGATGCGCTTGCCGCGCTATTCCCCGGCGTGCCGCGATCGATCGCGAACAGTTTCGGAAGCGCCTTGCCGGCGGCTTTCCACAATGACGTCGTGCGTGCCGGAATTGCCCTGTACGGTGTGCCACTGCCGCCGGGCGCGGCGGTGATCCAGCCGGTGGTGGGCCTGCGCGCGCGCATCCTGCAGACGCGCCAGATCGCTGCTGGCACCGGTGTAGGCTATGGGTTGACCTACACCGCACCCGATACGCGTCGGCTGGCGACGCTGGCCATTGGTTATGCCGATGGCTGGCCACGCGCGCTGAGCAACCGGGGCGCGGCATGGCACGACGGCAAGCGGCTGCCGATCGTCGGCCGGGTATCGATGGACAGCATCATGGTCGATATCACCGCGCTGGCCGATGGCGCGCTGGGCGAGGGTGACCTCGTCGAACTGATCGGCCCCGGGCAGAGCCTGGACCAGGTCGCCGCGGACGCCGGCACCATCCCCTACGAAATTTTGACAAGCCTGGGCCGGCGGCACGCGCGCTTCTACAAGGAGCACGGCATGGCCACCGCCTGCATCGCTGGAGAGGTACGTTGAAGGTCGTCGTTCTCGGCGCCGGTGTGATCGGCGTGACTGCTGCTTACTATCTTCGGCAGGAGGGGCATGAGGTGGTCGTGGTCGACCGCCAGCCTGCCGCCGCGCTGGAAACCAGCTTCGGCAATGCGGGCGAGATTTCGCCCGGTTATGCCTCACCCTGGGCAGCGCCCGGCATCCCGGCAAAGGCAATCAAATGGCTGATGATGCGCCACGCGCCCTTGATCCTGCGGCCCAAGCTGGACCCGCAGATGCTGGCGTGGCTGGCGATGATGCTGCGCAACTGCACCGAGCAGCGTTACGCGCTGAACAAGAGCCGCATGGTGGGACTGGCGGAGTTCAGCCGCGATGAATTGCGCGCGCTGCGCACGAGCCTGGGCATCGCCTATGACGAACGGGCGCAGGGTACGCTGCAGCTGTTCCGTACGACCAAGCAGGTTGAGGGCAGCGCGAAGGATGTCGAGGTGCTTCGCTCCTACGGCGTACCATTCCAACTGCTGGACGCCGATGGCTGCGTGCGGGCGGAGCCGGGTCTTGCCTCGTCGCGGCACCTGATCGCCGGCGGCCTTCGTCTGCCCAATGATGAGACCGGGGATTGCCACATCTTCACGACCAAGCTTGCCGAGCGATTGGCGGCCGAGGGGGTGGATTTCCGCTGGTCCACCAACGTGGAGGCGCTGGAGCAGGCAAGCGGAGCGATTACCGGCGTTCGGACGAGCGCCGGGGTGATCCGCGGCGACGCCTATCTGGTGGCGATGGGGAGCTATTCGCCGCACGTCGTCGCGCCGGTTGGGCTGCGGGTGCCGGTGTACCCGGTCAAGGGTTATTCGATCACCGTGCCGATCACCGATACGACGCGTGCACCGGAATCGACGCTGCTGGACGAAACGTACAAGATCGCGATCACGCGATTGGGCGATCGGATCCGCGTCGGGGGCATGGCGGAGATTTCCGGATTTGACCGCTCGCTCCCCCCGCGCCGCGAGGCGACGTTGCTCCATTGCCTAAAAGATCTCTTCCCGGGCGCGGCGGAAACGCGCGAGACCGGGTATTGGAGCGGGCTGCGCCCGATGACGCCGGACGGCCCGCCGATCATCGGCGCCACAAAGGTGAAGAACCTGTTCCTCAACACCGGCCACGGCACGCTGGGGTGGACGATGGCGTGCGGATCGGGCGCGGTTGCCGCGGCGATGATCAGCGGAAAGCAGCCGCCCATTCCCGTCGATGGGCTGGGCCTCGACCGCTACTGAAGGGAAGAAACGCGATGACGATTACCCGGATCGACCAGGATGGCCGGATGAGCCAGGTCGTGATTCACGGCCGTACCGTGTATCTGTCCGGCCAGGTGGGCAATCCCGGCGAGGACATTTCGGCCCAGACCCGGACAACTTTGGCCGAAATCGACGCACTGCTGGCCTTGGCGGGGACCGACAAGTCGAACCTGCTGCATGCGACGATCTGGTTGGCGGACATCGCCGACTTCGACGCCATGAACATGGTGTGGGAAGAGTGGATCGGCGGCGGCAATGCCCCGACCCGCGCGACGGGCGAGGTGAAGCTCGCATCCCCGGACTATAAGGTGGAGATCATCGCCACCGCCGCCCTGCCAGACTGACACGTCACGGCGCTGGCTTGGTCGGCGGATCAACGCAGGTCGACCTGAGCGCGCAGGCATGTAAGAGGGGCCAGACGATGCAGGATCTCGTTTGACCCTTCTTGTTCTTCTGGCGCTGCCGTTCGCAGCCGCAGTCGCGATCGGCCTGTTGGCGCGCTTTCCGCGCTCGGTGCACGTCGCCATTGCGGCGTCGGCCAGTGCGACCGGGCTGGCGCTGCTGCTGTCGCGTGCGCAGGAGGTTCTGGCAGGCGCGCCGATTGCGGTGCAGGTGCCGTGGGTACCGGCGCTCGGCCTCGACGTCAGCCTGTGGCTTGATCCGCTGGGGCTGCTGTTCGCCGGGCTGATCCTCGGCATCGGCCTGCTCGTCGTCATCTATGCGCAAGGATATCTGGCGCGGGCGGAGGCGACGGGGCGGTTCCTGTCGTTCCTGATGCTGTTCCAGGGCGCGATGATCGGCATCGCCTTGTCCAGCAACCTGCTGCTGCTGCTGATCTTCTGGGAACTGACGAGCCTGTCGTCGTTCCTGCTGATCGGTTTCTGGCGCGACCGGGCCGACGCGCGACAGGGTGCGCGGATGGCGCTGGCCGTGACGGGCGGCGGCGGGCTGGCGCTGATCGCCGGGGTGCTGCTGCTGGGGCAGGTCGCCGGCTCCTATGAGCTGCCCGCAGTGCTGGCTCAGCGCGAACTGGTGCAGCAATCGCCGCTCTACCCGGCAATACTGACGCTGATCCTGCTGGGCGCGTTCACCAAATCGGCGCAATTCCCGTTTCACTTCTGGCTGCCGCACGCGATGGCCGCGCCAACCCCGGTGAGCGCCTATCTGCATTCGGCGACGATGGTGAAGGCGGGCGTGTTCCTGCTCGCGCGGCTATGGCCGGTGCTGGCCGGTACCGATTTGTGGTTCGCGCTGGTGGCGACCACCGGGCTGGTCACGTTGATCTTCGGCGCGAGCGTCGCATTGTTCCGTGACGATCTGAAAGCGATCCTGGCCTATTCGACTATCAGCCAGTTGGGCCTGATGGTGATGCTGCTCGGCTTTGCGACGCCCGCGGCGGCAGTGGCGGCGATATTCCACATCCTCAACCATGCCGCGTTCAAGGCTGCGCTGTTCATGAACGCGGGGATCGTCGATCACGAGACGGGAACGCGCGACATCCGTCGGCTGGGCGGGCTGGCGCAGTTGATGCCGCTGACCGCAGTTGGCGGCACGCTGGCTGCCGCGGCGATGGCCGGGCTGCCACCGCTTGGCGGGTTCATTTCCAAGGAAATGATGCTGGAGCAGAGCGCCCATACCGTGGCGTTGGGGCAGCCGTGGCTGGTACCGGCGCTGGCGGCGATCGGTGCGACGCTGTCGGTGGCCTATTCCTTGCGCTACGCCATCGGCCTCTATGTCGGACGTACGCGCACCGGCGATGTGCCGGCGCCGCATGACCCCGGCGCGCTGATGCTGGGACCCTCGCTGCTGCTGGCTGTCCTGGCGCTGGCATTGGGGCTGCTGCCGATGGCGATTGCCGGGCCGCTGGTGATCGAGGCCGCAGCGGCAGTGACCGGTGGCGCAGCGGTGAAAGTCGACCTTGCGCTTTGGCACGGGGTCAACGTCGCCCTGGTGCTGAGTATCGGTGCGGTACTGGTCGGTGCCCTGCTGTTGTCGGGTTATCCGCTGCTGGAACGACGCGTCCGGGCGTGGAAGACGCCAGATGCGAAGACCCTGTTCGAGCATTGGCTTGAGGCGTTGATAGCCGCCACGCGGCGGATGACGCTCACCATCCACGCGCCGTCGCTGCAACGCGCGCTGCTGATGGTTTTCGCGGTCGCGGCGCTGTTCGCCGTCGATGGCGCCGGCGTGGCCGGCACGATCGTCACCGGCGACCGGGCGACAACGCCGGCGAGCATGACCGCAATCATTGCCTGGCTGCTGCTGCTGGTCGCGACGCTGGCGGTTGTCCTGATGCATCGGCAGCGGTTCCTGGTGCTGATCTTCATCAGCGTCATCGGGCTGGTGATGGCGCTGGCGTTCATCCATCTGTCCGCGCCGGACTTGGCGCTGACCCAGATCGCGGTTGAAGTGGTCACGATCCTTTTGCTGCTGCTCGCGCTTCACCTGATGCCCAAGACGCCGCGGTTGCTGTCGGGCAGGGGGCGGCGAGTGCGTGACGGGCTGCTCGGGCTGTTCGTCGGCGGCGCCGCTGGCGTGGGCGCCTGGGCGATCATGACGCGGGTGCAGGGCGACACGATATCGGCCTTCCATTGGGCGAACAGCTACGCCGGTGGGGGCGGGACCAATGTGGTCAACGTGACCCTCGTCGACTTCCGCGCCTTTGACACGTTGGGCGAGATCATCGTGCTTGGCATCGCCGGGCTGGCGATCTTTGCGCTGCTGGAGCCGGCGGTACGCGGCGTCGCGGGGCGGCGGCTGCGCGCGTGGCGCAGCGACATGCCGCATTCACCCGAACGCCATCCGGTGATGTTCGTGATGGTGACGCGGCTGCTGCTGCCGATCGCATTGTTGGTCGGCATCTACATCTTCCTGCGGGGCCACAATCAGCCCGGCGGCGGGTTCGTCGCGGCGCTGGTGTTCGCCATCGCGATCCTGCTGCAATATCTGGCGTCCGGTTTCGACTGGACCGACGAGCGGCGGAAGATCGGCGAGCACCCGCTGATCGCCTTTGGCGTCCTGATCGCGGTGGCGACGGGGCTTGGCTCGCTCGCCTTTGGTGCGCCGTTTCTGTCGAGCAGCTTCGGCTATTTCCACCTGCCGCTGATCGGCGAGTTCGAGCTGGCGACGGCAATGCTGTTCGATACGGGCGTTGCCTGCGTGGTGCTGGGCGCGGTCACCATGGCGCTCGCGCAATTGAGCCATGTGGCGCAGCGCGCGGCACGCCAGCCCGACGACGGGGGCGCGGCATGAGCCTGGAATTCCTGGTGGCGACCGCCATCGCCGCGCTGGTCGCCGGCGGCGTCTACCTGTCGCTGCGGGGCCGCACCTTTCAGGTCGTTCTAGGCCTGACCCTGCTGTCCTATGCGGTGAACCTGTTCCTGTTTGCGGTCGGGCGGCTGATCGTCAATCGACCGCCGCTGTATGACAAGGCGGTGGCGGAACACACCGATCCGCTGCCCCAGGCGCTGGTCCTGACCGCGATCGTCATCACCTTTGGCATGACCGCCCTGGTGGTCATCCTGTCGCTGCGCAGCTTCCTCGAAAGCGGCTCCGACCAGGTTGATGGCCGGATCGAGCCGGACGAGATCGAGGACCAGCCATGACGCTGGCCGATCAACTGGTGATCGCGCCGGTGGTGCTGCCGGCGATCACGGCGGCGGTGGCGCTGCTGGTGATGCGCCGGCGCCGCCATCTGGGCGCGGGCGTGTCTTTGATCGGCTGCATCCTATCGCTGCTGGCGGGCATCGCCCTGTTCGCGCAGGCGGCCGACGGGGTGATCCGCACCTATCCCCTGGGCAATTGGCCGGCGCCGTTCGGGATCGTCCTGGTGCTCGATCGCCTGTCCACCGCCATGCTGGTGCTGGCGGGGGTGCTGGGCGTGATCGTGATGATTCATGCCCTCGCGACCGGTGCTGATCGGCGCGGCTGGCATTTCCATCCGTTGTTCCAGTTTCAGCTGCTGGGGCTGAACGGCGCATTCCTGACCGGCGATCTGTTCAACCTGTTCGTGTTTTTCGAGGTCCTGCTGATCGCATCCTATGGCCTGATGCTGCACGGGCAGGGTGCGGCGCGGCTGAAGGCGGGGGTGGCCTATGTCATCGTCAATATCGTGGGATCCGCGCTGTTCCTGATCGCCCTGGGCCTGCTATACGGGCTGACCGGCACGCTCAACATGGCCGATCTGGCGCGGCGGGTGGCGGAGGTGCCGCCTGGCGACGCGGGCCTGATGCGGGCGGCGGGGCTGCTGCTGACCGCCGTTTTTGCGCTGAAAGCGGCGGCGGTGCCGCTGCACCTGTGGCTGCCGCGGACCTATAGTGCGACCATGCCGGTGGTGGCGGCGTTGTTCGCGATCATGACCAAGGTGGGTGTCTATGCCCTGATCCGTGTGGTGCCGCTGATCTTCGGCGCCGGGGCAGGCGCAGCGGCATGGGTGCCGTCGCCCTGGCTGTTCCCGGCCGCGCTGCTGACGGCGGCGCTCGGCTTTGCCGGGGTGCTGGCGGCGCGGGGCTTGCGTGAGCAGGCGGCGTTTGCGGTAATGGGATCGACCGGCACGGTGATGCTGGTCCTGTCCGACTGGACGCCGGTGACCACGGCGGCCGCGATATATTATCTGATGCATTCGACCTTTGCCGGCGCGGCGCTGTTCTTGGTCGCGGACGTGACGCTGCGGCTGCGCGGTCAATATGGCGAGGCGGCGGTCGCGGCCCCGCGCTTCGCAGGGCAGCAGGCGACGGGATTCCTGTTCCTGGCGGCGGCGATCGCGGCGGCGGGGCTGCCGCCCTTGTCGGGCTTCATCGGCAAGCTGCTGATGCTGCGTGCCACGGCGGACATGCCGGCCCAGGCTGCGATCTGGGCAACCATCCTTGTCACCACCTTGCTGGCGGTGATCGGGTTTGCGCGCACCGGCAGCACGATCTTCTGGAAGGCGGCGGCGCCGGGTGCGGCGGCGATCACCGCCGCGCCATTGTCGCGCGCCGCGTTTCTCGGGCCCGCACTAGCGATTGCCGCGCTGGTTGCGCTGACGATCGCGGCGGGCACGGCGAGCGGCTGGGCAGTGGCGGCGGCCGACCAGCTTTTCGACACGCAGGCCTATATCACGGCGACGCTGGGATCGGCGGACGGGCGATGAGGAAGCTGTTGCCCCATCCCGGCCTGTCGGCCCTGCTGCTCGTCATCTGGCTGTTAATGGCCAACACCCTGTCGGTCGGGGCGCTGGTGCTGGGCGCCGTCTTCGCGGTGGTGCTGCCGCGCTTCACCGCGCCGTTCTGGCCCGACCGGCCGAAGGTGCGGTTCGGCCGCGACCTGCTGGTCTATACGGCCATCGTGCTGTTCGACATCGTGGTCGCCAATTTCCAGGTCGCTGCTGTCATCCTGTTCCGCCGCAATCGCGACCTGCGCGCGCGCTGGCTGGTGATTCCGCTGGAGCTCGACACGCCCGAGGCGATCACGGTGCTGGCGGGGACGATCAGCCTGACCCCGGGGACGGTGTCGTCCGACGTGTCGGCGGACGGCCGCTTCCTGCTGGTCCATGCGCTGGATGTGCCCGATCCCGAAGCCGAGATCGCGCGCATCAAGCAGCGGTACGAGGCGCGATTGCAGCGGGTGTTCGCATGATCGAGACGGCGCTCCACATCGCCTTTGCCGCCGTGTCGCTGGCGCTGTTGTGCAATTGCTGGCGGCTGATGCGCGGGCCGGCGCTGGGCGACCGGATCGTGGCGCTGGACACGATGGTGATCAACGCGATCGCGATCATCATCCTGATCGGGATGATCGGGGAGACCAACGCCTATTTCGAGGCGGCGCTGCTGCTGGCGATGGTCGGGTTTGTCGGCACGATCGCTTATTGCAAGTTCGTGCTGCGCGGGGACATCGTCGAATGAACATGGCGGTGGAGGCCCTGATTGCCTTGCTGATCCTGCTGGGCGCGGCGTTCGTGCTGATCGGCAGCTGGGGGCTGGTGCGGTTGCCATCGACGATGGAGCGGCTGCATGGGCCGACCAAGGCGACGACGCTGGGGCTGGGGGCGCTGCTGGTCGGATCCATGATCTTTTTCCAGGCGCGGCTGGGGGTGTGGACGGCGCACGAGCTGCTGATCTGCGTCTTCCTGTTCATCACGGCGCCGATCTCCGCCAACATGATCGCCAAGGTGCACCTGCACCGGCTGCGGACCGGGGCGATCGTCGAGCCGAACAGTATTGCGGGCGATCCGCCGCACCCGGGCGGGGAGGGCGACTGGGCGACGTTCGAGGCGCCGCCCCCGGGCCCGGCGGCGACGGCGGCGGATCGATAGCGGAGACCATTGGCCTCGCCTGCGTCAGCGGCGGCCGCCTAGTGGAAAATTCCGGCCCGCAACGGTTCGAGATAGGCCTGCACCGCCGCGACCGGATCGCGCGCCTGCGCCCAGCGCCGCATGTCGGACGCCGCGCTGACCGCAGCCATGACCGTCTGGCTGGCGACCAGCGGGTCGACCGGCCGGATCGAGCCATCGGCAATGCCGTCCGCGATCGTGCCGGGGACGTGGCGGGTGAGCTGCCCGGCGAGCGCGAGCATGTCGCTGCGAAGCTCCAGTGGCAGCGCCTGATAGGCGCTCATCCGCAGCAGCGGGCTGTCGTCAGTGAACTGAAGGCCGATCAGCGACGCGAGGCTGATGGCGAGGCGCTCGCCCTCATCATGGCCAAGCCTGTCCCCTTCAGCCTGAGCCGCCTCGATCGTGTCGAAGGAGCGCCGGAAGCAGGCGAGGACCAGATCGTCCTTGTTGTCGAGATGGTGGTAGAAGCTGCCGGTGCTGACCCCCAGCTCGGCCGCGATCCGCTCCACGCTGGCGCCGGCATAGCCATGGGCGTTGATGAGACGGGTGGCGGCGGCGAGGAAGCGGCCCTGCGCGCTGTCCGCCGCATCCACCGGCAGCGGTTCGACGCTGACCGGCCAGGGCGCCGCGCCGCGCGCGAGGCCGTGCGCGAGGACGTCGTAGAGCCGCTCCTCCACCCGCGGGAAATCACGTGTCTGATAGCGGTCGATCCAGGCGGGGAGCCATTGCAGGCTGGCGGCGAGGTGAGTCGCGGCGATGGCCGAGCCCGATCCCGACGCCCGCGTGCCGGTAGGGGCGAAGAAGCCGCGGATGATCGCGAAGCTTTCGAAATAGGCTGTCTCCAGCGGCTCGCGAGTTTTGGCGTCCAGCGCGCCGATGTCGGACAGGACGGCGAAGTCGCCGGCCTTCCCCTCGCGCGCGCGGCGATAGAGATCGAATTGCGCGGCGATCAGGTGGCGGACCCGCGCCTCGGCGGTCGGCTGGCGTGCTGCCTCCCGCGCCGTGTCGAGCGCCCAGTCGAGCGTTCGTTCGTAGCAGGCGGCGGCGAGCTGATCCTTGCGCTTGAAATAATAAGTCACGCTGCTGGTATCGAGGCCGAGCGCCCTGGCGACGGCAGTCAGCGTCATGCCGCGCGCGCCGTGGCGGTTGATCTGCGCCGATGCCGCATCGAGGATCTGCGAGCGCCGCTGCGTGAAGCGGGCGGTACGATCGTGATCCGAGGAGATCCTGCGTGTCACGGCACGAACATAGGCCATTTCGGCGCGTGGCACTACCCATAGCCATTATTGAAACTTGACAGCCGCGACAGTTCTTCCAAAACTGGTTATGGAGAGGAAGATCATGCGGCGGCACGCGGAACCATTCGCGCCGGCCATCGGTCAGGCATGCCGGATCGGGTCCATCGGGCCGTCGATCGGCGCAACGATGCCGCGAGGCATCGGCCACCACGCGTGTGATCCTTCGTTCCTTCGTCTCGACCCTTCGGCATCGAACATCCTGCGGCGCACAAGCAGGTGGCGGTGGCTGGCGTGGTCGGCGACGGCGTCCCGCATCGCGCGTCCGAATGGCGCGGTGAGCCCCTCAATACATGGAAATGAGAAGCTGATGACGTTGGTCTAGCGGACACGGGAGCGACGCGAGCGCCCCCGGCCGCCTCTTTCAGGAGGAGGAACGGCGATGAAGGCGAGGATGCGGGCAGGCGCGACAGCGATCGCGCTGCTGAGTGGGCATGCGGCGGCGCACGCGAGCGAGCCAGGGGGCGTGCAGGCGGTTCCCCCGAGCGACCCCGGCAATCCCCCGGCGCCAAGAGGCGTTGCCGGCGCTCCACAGGCTGGGCCACAGGCGGGGCCACAGGCGGGGCCGCCAGCGCCATTCGATCTTGCGACGATCAACGACATCGTCGTCACCGCGCAACGCCGGGCCGAAGCGATCCAGGACGTGCCGATCGCGATCAGCGTCTTTGAATCGAGCGACCGCGACCGGCGCGGCATCCGGTCGATCCAGGATTTCGCGAACTTCACGCCCGGGCTGACCTTTTCATCGTCGCTCGACCGGCTGTCGCTGCGCGGCATCGGGCGGCTGACCAACACGATCGGATCGGACCCCGGCGTCGCGATCTACAATGACGGTTTCTACACCGCGTCCAATGCCGAGGCGTCCAAGACGCCGATGTTCGTCGAGCGGGTGGAGTTCCTGCGCGGGCCGCAGGGAACGCTCTACGGCCGCAACTCGGTGGGCGGTGCCATCAACGTCATTTCAAAACGGCCTACGGAAGAGCAGGCCGGAGAGTGGCGCTCGTCCGTCGATAATCTGCAGCTGATATCGGAAGGGTATCTGTCGGGGCCGATCGTGGGCGGGCTGAAGGCCCGGCTGTCCGCGCAGGTCACGCGGGCGACGGGGTCGCGGTACGAGAATATCGCGCGCACCGCGACGTCCCGCGACGAGGGGTTCGTCAATCGCTTCTTCCTGGAAGGGCAGCTTCAGTATGATTTTTCCGACACCACGCAGTTGTGGCTGAAATACAGCCATGCCGAGTGGAACGACAGCAATCCGATCGGCGCGCAGGTCAGCCCCTATGTCACCAATGACATTGACGGGGCGACGGACAATTCGCTGACCCCGGCAGCGGCATTCGGCTATGGTGTTCCCAATCCATCGGTCACCGACCCGCGGCGGATCAACAGCAACACGCTGAACCAGTCGCTGCTGAGCGACAATCATACCATCGTCGCGAACTTCACCGCGGATATCGGCGGCGTGGCGCTGAAATATGTCGGGGGGTACACACAGTATAAATATCAGGCGTTCGCCGACCTGGATTATACCGCCAACCAGCTGGTGGTGACCAATTTCGGTTCTGCGCCGATCCCGGCATTGGCGCCATTCGGGTTGGCCAATGCGTTCCGTACCTATTCCTACAATGCAACCTATGTGCAGGATTATCAGGAGGACAAGAAATACTACACCAACGAGCTGACGTTATCCAATGCGACGCAGGGCCGCTTCAACTGGATCGTCGGCGCGTATCAATTCCACGAGAAATACTTCCAGCCAGTCACCTGGTTCGTCGATGGGGACAATAGCGACACGCTGAGCCAGCGGATTGCGGCGCCGATCTGCGTTGCGCCGGGGACCTTCGCGATCGTGCCCAATTGCCCCACCAATCCGCGGCGCGCCTTTTACGACGGATCGGGGGATTTGCGCACCGACGGCCTCGCGGGGTTTGGCCAGGTCGATTACGAGCTGGTCGATGATCTGAAGGCGACCGCTGGCCTGCGTTATTCCTGGGACAAGAAGCGCGGGTTCGAAAGCTATCGCGTGATCCAATGGCAGCCGGCGGGCGCGGCGACCTATTGCACGCTGACGCCGGGGGCAGATGCGGCCGTCGTCGGGCTGGGCGCGTGCGGCGCGGCGGCGGCGGCGCAGGACCTCACCCGCTTCCTCCTAAACCTGCCGGGCGTCGGCGCGGCGACGCGCGAGCTGGAGGACAGCTGGTCGGGCTTTTCCTGGCGGCTGGGGCTCGACTGGAAAGCGAACAACGACACGCTGGTGTTCGGCAGCTACAGCCGTGGCCTGAAGGCGGGCGGATTCAACCTGGGGAGCTATGCCGACAGCCCGGTGGTCGACAAGGAGATCGTCGACGCATTCGAAGTGGGCGTGAAGAGCCGCCCGCTGTCGTCGCTGATGCTGAACGTCACCGGTTTCTATTACGATTACAAGAATGCGCAGATTCCGATCGTGGTGGTGCGGCCGGGATCGACGCTGACCACGACCAATTTCTTCAACATCAACAAGTCGCGGTCGTGGGGCATCGAGGTGGAGAGCGCGTGGAACGTCACGCGGTCGCTGGAAATCTCCGCCAATTATTCGTTCAACGACACCAAGATCCTGCGCGCGCCGCGGCGGTTCGACGATGAGGGGATGCCGGGCAACATCCTGGAGGACATCACCGGCAACCGGTTGCCCGCGGCATCGAAGCACAAGGTCGCCATTTCCGGCCTCTACGATATCGAGGTGGGCGCCAACGACCACATCTTCCTGGCGGCGAGCTACGCCTATCGGTCGGACGCTTATTATTCGGTGTTCGAAAGCCCGATCAGCCGTGCGCCGGGGTGGGACCAGGTCGATGCGCGCATCACCTACACACGGCCGGACGATGGCATCACCGTGATCCTCTACGCCCGCAACCTGTTCGACACGCTGGGCTATGACGGTGCCTTCTCGACCGGCGCGGGGACCAATTACCGCCAAGTCTACAGTTACACCTTCCCCCGCCAGGCCGGGGTGGAAGTGCAATTCAGGTTCTGAAGTTCCGCAGCGGACGCCCCAGCATGGGGGCGCCGCTGCACGGCATGGCAAGCCTGGGGCATCCAGGCGCACGGTAGGAGAGGATCATGGCCACCATTGCAGCCGGCGTGGCGGAGACACCGAGACGGCCTGCGCCCGCGTCCCTGCCGTTGTCGACGAAGGTCGCGCATGGGTCCGGCGCGATTGCGGGCGGATCGATCATCTACCTCAGGTCGCTGATGCTCCTGTTCTACAGCCAGGTCGTCGGGCTGGAGGCGTGGACGGTGAGCCTTGCGCTGGGCATCGTCATCGCCTTCGATGCGGTGTGGGACCCGGCGATCGGGCATTTTTCCGATACCCTGCGATCGCGCTGGGGGCGGCGGCACACGTTGATGTTCGCCGCACCGATCCCGACCGCGATCCTGTGCGCGATGTTGTGGAACCCGCCGGTCGGCATGTCGCCCGGCATGACCTTCGCCTGGCTGCTGGCGTGCGCCATGCTGCTGAACCTGTGCTACAGTTTCTTCGAGGTGCCGGCCAATGCGCTGACGCCGGAACTGGCGCCGGGATATCATGTGCGCACCAATCTGGTCGCCTGGCGCTGGGTGCTGGGCACGGTGGGGGCGATGATCACGGCCTTCCTCGGCCTTGGCTGGTTCCTGTCGCCCGAAGAGGGCGCGGTCGGGCAGCTGGTGCGATCAGGCTATGGCAAGCTGGGGATTGCGTCCGCGCTGCTGATGCTGACCGCGATGTTCGTCAACGCATTCGGCACGCGGCGGTACCGCAGCGTCCTGTACGAGCCGCCCGAGCGCACCGGCGGGTGGCGCCAGTCGCTGCGCGAGGCGGCGGAGACGCTGCGCAACCGGAACATGGCGGTGGCGGTGGTCGCCGGGGCGCTTGCCGGCATCGGCTTTGGCATCCGTACCGTGCTGGAGGCCTATGTCGCGACGTTCATCTGGGGGCTGCCGGCGTCGGCCTTGCTGCTCACCACGGTCGCGGGGTTCGTCGCGACGCCGTTCGGGGCCATCGTCGGCGCGATGCTGTCGCGGCGGTTCGGCAAGAAGCCGGCATGCATGGGGCTGTTCTTCGTCGGGACGATCCTGGTCAACACGCCGCTGCTGCTGCGGCTGTCCGGCCTGTTCTTCGACAATGGCGATCCGCGGCTGCTGCCGACGCTCGTCGGCTTCGCCTTCTCCTCGGCGGTGCTCTATTATGGCGGGTTCATCCTGGTCAGTTCGATGATCGCGGACATCGTGGAGGATGCGCAGGCGAAAACGGGGCGGCGGTCGGAGGGGCTGATCACGGCGGCGGACCAGTTCATCCAGAAGCTGATCACCGCGATGGGAACGGTGATGGGCGGCATGATCTTGACGCTGATCGCCTTTCCGCCCCGCGCGCTGCCGGGGCAGGTGCCGGCGGAAACGCTGGCGTCGCTTGGCTGGACGTTCCTGACATTGGTCACGGCGCTGAGTTTCCTGTCGATCGCGGTGTGGAAATTCTACCGCATCGACCGCGCGGGGCATGAGGCGCGGCTGAGCGCGCTCGATGTGCCGGAGGCGCGGGGAAACTAGGGAAGAGAAACCCTGACTCAGGTTAAAAGCGCAGGCGGGATGCGGAACCGGGATGCGGCGTCACGGCTTGTTCCGTGACGCAGAAACGATAGCCGCCAGGAGGCAATCCGATGGCCGACCCCGACACGCGCATCTATGGCATGGCGGATTCCTCCAACCACCAGGCGCCTGGCGACAATGGCATGCGCGGTGAGGGCGCGGCGGATCGCGCGGCGCCGGGCTATCACCGAACGGTCGACACGGTGGACGAGGTCATTGTCGTCGAGGAGGTGTCCGGTGTCGCCTATGCCGAAGCGCTCCGCCCAGCGCCGGGCGGTCGCGATCGGGCCCAGGAGATGCGCAGCACCATGCTGCCGTGGATCCTGGTCGCGCTGGTGCTGGGCTATGCCGCCGAGCGCCTGCGCCGCGAGGAGGATGACGAGGACGATCGTGACGACCGGCTGGCCTCCGCGCCGCCCGCGGCGCTGGCGCGGCCAGCGGGCGAACAGGGCGGGTTCAGCCAGGTGCGCGACGCAGGGCCCGAGGCGATCCGCGATCCCCAGCCGCGCTGGTCCGAAGTGGACGAGGCGTCGGACGAAAGCTTCCCCGCGAGCGATCCGCCGTCCTTTTCGATGCCAGGGCGCTGATCCCGCCGATCAGGACGTGGCGGCGTCGAACAGCGGCAGATCCTGGGGATCGTCGCGGGCGGGAGTGTCGAAGTTCGAGACCGTGACGCCGACCAGCCGGATGCCGGTTTCGGGCGGGTAGATCGAGCGGACGAGATCGAGGCTGGCGCTGACCAGCAGGTCGCGGCTGTCCACCACCTGGCTGTGGCTGCGGCTGCGGGTGATCTGGCGGAAGCTCTGGAACTTGATCTTCACGGTCACGGTACGGCCGAAGGCCTGCGCCTTTTCGCACCACGCCCAGACGTCGTCGGCCATGCGGATGATGCCGGCCTCAATCTCCTGCGGGTCGGTGAGATCGCGGTCGAAGGTGGTTTCGGAGCCGGAGGATTTGCGCACCCGGTTGGGGTTGACCGGGCGGTCGTCGATGCCGCGTGCGATGGCATGATACCAGCCGGCGGAACTGCCGAAATGCCGTTCGAGGAAGTCGCGCGACTTGGCGCGCAGATCAGCGCCGCTTTCGATGCCGAGCCGCTTCATCTTTGCGGCCGTGACCGGGCCGACGCCGTGAAAGCGCGAGACGGGAAGCGTTTCGACCCAGGCGGCGCCCATGTCGGGCGTTACCGCAAACTGGCCATTTGGCTTGCGATGGTCGGAGGCGAGCTTCGCCAGGAACTTGTTGTACGATACGCCGGCCGAGGCAGTGAGGCCGGTTTCCTCCAGGATGCGCGCGCGGATTGCCTTTGCGGTGGCCCAGGCGGTGGGGAGGCCGGCGCGGTTCTCGGTCACGTCGAGATAGGCCTCGTCGAGCGACAAGGGCTGAATGAGGTGAGTGAATTCGGCGAAGATCGCATGGATCTGCCGCGAGACGGCCTTGTACACATCGAAGCGTGGCGGGACGAAGATGAGGTCGGGACAGCGGCGGAGCGCCGTGACCGAAGGCAGTGCGCTGCGCACGCCAAAGGCGCGCGCCTCGTAGCTGGCGGCGGCCACCACGCCGCGCGCCGCGGCATGGCCGACCGCGACGGGACGGCCGCGCAGCGCGGGATCATCGCGCTGTTCCACCGACGCGAAAAAGGCGTCCATGTCGACATGGATGATCTTTCGAGTCGGACCGCCGGACATGCGGCACGCCATAGCAGCGCGGGAACGGACAGGGAACGATGATCGTCGGGCTGGGCGCGTGCCTCAGTCGCTACGCAGCCCCTCTGCGGGGGAGGCGCGCAGTGCGGGCAAGCTGCTGAGCACGCCGATGCCAAGCGTGGCGACGATCGCGGCGCCAAGCGTCAGCGCGACCACGAGCGGGTCGGGCGCCCATGTCAGATCGAGCACCTGCGTGACGACGTACCAGCCCCCCGCCATGCCGATGAGCAAAGCAACCCCGGCGAGCAGGAGAGCGAGGAGGGCATATTCCAGCGCCTGCCCGGTGAGCAGCTGCGCGCGGCTGCCGCCCAGCAGCTTCAGGATGATAGTGTCGTATCGCCGCGACTGTCCCGAGGCGGTTACCGCGCCGATGAGGACGACAATGCCGGCAACGACGGTGACGGCGGCCGCGGCGCGGATCGCGATGGCGACGCGGCCGAGCAATTCGCTGATCTGGCCGATCACGTCGCCGGTGCGGAGCATGGTGACGGAGGGGAGCGCGCGGGCCACTTCACCCGCGATCGCGCCGTCGCGGCCGGCGGGGGCATAGACGCTGGCGAGGATGCCGTGGGGTGCTTCCTCGATATAGCCCGGCGAGAAGATCAGCGCGAAGTTGAGGCCGAGCCCCTGCCAGTCGACCTTGCGCAGCGCGGCGATACGCGCGGGGACATCGACGCCGAGCACCGCGACGGTGATCGTGTCGCCGACCTTCAGGCCGAGCTGCTGCGCGGCGCGATCCTCCAGCGAGATGAGCGGCGGACCGCGATAGTCGCGCGGCCACCATTTGCCCGCCACCACGCTGTTGCGCGGCGGCACGGTGGCGGACCAGGTGATGGTGCGGTCGCCGCGGACGATCCATGCATCCTCCGGCAGGTTCTTCATGTCCGCCACGCGTTGCCCCTTGAGCGCGACGATCGAGCCGCGCAGCGAGGGGACCGCCTCGATCGTCGCGGCAGGGGCGGCGCGGCGGACGGCGGCACGGAAGGCGGGTTCATCCTCCGGCTGCACATCGATGGCAAAGAAACGCGGGGCCTTGGCCGGCGCGGCGCTGGCGAGCTCGTTCGACAGGCTGGTGTCGATGACGGCGAGCGCCACGAACAGGGAGAAGCCGAGGCCGAGCGCAACGACCAGCCGGTCGGTCTGAGCACCCGGACGATAGAGGTTGGCGAGCGCCAGCCGGAACAAGGGGCGGCGCGGGCGTGGAAGGCGGGAGAGGAGGGCGCGCAGCGCGATACCGAGCAGCCAGAGCAGCGCGAGCACAGCCCCGGTTGCGGCGGTGAAGCCCAGGGCGATCGAACGGTTGCTGGCAGTCAGCACCGTCAGCGCGACGAGCAGGGCAAGGACGACGCCCATGCCGGCGAGGACGCGGGGCGACGGCCGCGTCACGCTGCCGATGGCGTCGCGCAGCAGGCTGGCCGCCGGGACCGAGCGTGCGCGCGCAAGGGCGGGCAGCGAGAAGAGGAGAGCGACGAGCAGGCTGAGGCCGGCCGCGACCAGCAGCGGCGCGGGATAGATGCCGAGGCGTGGTGGCACCGGCAGCGCGTCCCCGGCGAGCTGCGCGACCAGCCACGGGATCGCGGTGCCGAGCGCCAGCCCGGCCACCACCGCCAGCAAGGCCACCAGCCCGAGCTGGATCAGGAACACCGCGGCGATGGTGCGCGAATGCGTGCCCAGCACCTTCAGCGTGGCGATCATCCGGCTCTTGCGGTTGAGATAGGCGCTGACCCCGCTGCCGATGCCGATGCCGGCGATGACCAGCGCGGCGAGGCCGACGAGCAGCAGGAACTGGCCCAATTGGTCGATGCTGCGCTTCACATTGCCGGAGGCGTCCTCCGGCGTCCGCGCGCTCCACCCGGCGCTGGGGTAGCGGCGGGTGATGGTGTTGCCGACCGATGCCGGATCGAGGCCGGGGCGCAGCAGGATGCGGGTGCGCGCCTGATAGAGGCTGCCGGGTTGGAGCACGCGGGTGGCGTCGAGCCCCGCCATGTCGACCAGGGCGGTCGGCCCGAAGCTGAACCCGAGGGCGTCTGGTTCGTCGGCGATCAGGCCGATGATGCGCATCGGGGCGGCGCCGATCCGGACGGTGTCGCCAACCTTCACGTTCAACCGCTGCGCCAGTGCGGGGGCGATCGCCACCTGGTTGCCGGCAGGGCGTGGGCGCAAAGCCCCCAGCTCCAGCGTGAAGCGGCCGATCAAGGGCCAGGCATGGTCGACGGCGCGCAGGTTGATCAACGCCGGGGTGCCGCCGGTGAGCGGCTGGGCCATGGTGTTGACGGCAATCGTTTCCGACGTTCGGCCGAAGCTGGCGAAGGCGGCGTTTTCCTCCACGGTGGCGCGGCGCTGCGACACGCGCAGTTCGAGATCGCCGCCGAGCAGCTGGCGGCTTTGCGCGTCGAGCGCGCCAGTGATCGAGGCCGACAGCGACCCAATGCCCGCCAGCGCGGCGGTGCCGAGGAAGAGGCAGATCAGCAGCAGCCACAAGCCGCGGCCGCCGGCGCGCAGATCACGCAGGGCGAGCCGCCAGGCGTTGGTCATGCGGCGGCGTTGTCGCTGACGATGCGACCGTCGGCCAGGGCGATCACGCGTCCGCAGCGCGCGGCGAGCGCGGGATCGTGGGTGATGACGAAGAGCGTGGTGCCGGCGGCGGCATGGCGCGCGAACAGCAGGTCCATGATCGCGGCCCCGGTTGCGCCATCGAGATTGCCGGTCGGCTCGTCCGCGAAGAGGAGCGCGGGGCGCGGGGCGAGCGCGCGGGCGATCGCGACCCGCTGCTGCTCGCCACCCGACAATTGGGATGGGTAATGGGTCAGGCGATGGCCGAGGCCGACCGCCGTCAGTTCCTCCTCGGCGCGGGCGAACGGCTCCGCCATGCCGGCAAGTTCCATCGGCACGGCGACGTTTTCGAGCGCGGTCATCGTCGGCAGAAGGTGGAACGCCTGCAGGATGATGCCGATGCGACCGCGGCGCGCGATTGCGAGCTGATCCTCGCTCAGCCGGTCGAATTCGAGCCCGGCAACGCTGACGCTGCCGCCGGTGGGCCGTTCCATGCCCGACAGAAGCGCCATCAGCGACGATTTGCCCGATCCGGACGGGCCGAGCAGCGCGACGCTTTCCCCGCTAACGACGGTTAGGTCGATGCCGCGCAGGATCTGCGTTCGGGCGGGGGGGCGACCCAGCTCCAGCGTCAGATTGCGTGCGTCGATGACGACGGTATCGTCGCGGCTGTCATCCGGGCTAGTGCCGGGTGACGAAGGAGAAGCGGATGCTGTCACCATGGCGCGGATACAGGGCGATGATGGCCGCTGTCCAATTGTTGGCCGTCCCATTGCTGGCTGTTCATTTGCTGATTGGCGGCGTGCTGCTGGCGGCGACGCCGGCGCAGGCGCAGGGGGGGCGGTTGATCTGGGCGTTCGGTGACAGCCTGACGGCCGGCTATGGCCTGCCACCGGCGCAGGGCTTTACCACAAGGCTGGAGGCCGCGTTGAAGCGATCCGTGCCGGACGTGACGGTGCGCAATGGCGGCGTGGCGGGCGACACGTCGGCGCAGGGGCGCGCGCGGCTGGCCTGGGGATTGCGCGGTCTGAAGCGCAAGCCGGACCTGGTGATCGTCGAGCTGGGCGCGAACGACATGCTGCGCGGCCTGCCGCCCGGGGCGACGGAGAAGAACCTCGACCTGATCCTGACCGAGCTGAAGCGGCGCGGCATCCCGGTGCTGCTGGTGGGGATGCGCGCGGCCCCGAACCTTGGGAGCGATTATCGGCGTGCCTTTGAGGGGATATATCCGCGGCTGGCGCGCAAGCATGGCGTGCCGTTGTATCCGTTCTTCCTGGAGGGCGTGGCGGGCAACCAGGCGCTGTTCCAGGCGGATGGGCGGCATCCGAATGCGCGCGGGGTGGAGATCATCGTGCGCCGCATCGCGCCAGCGGTGCGCCAGGCCCTGCCGGCCCGGCGCAGCGCCGCGACGCGTGGCTGACGCGCCGGCGGTCAGGCGACCGCCGGCAGCTTGTCGAGATATTTGTCGAGCGTGAGCGGATAGTCGCGCACGCGCACGCCGGTGGCGTTGTAGATCGCGTTCGCCACCGCCGCGCCGACGCCGCAGATGCCGAGTTCGCCGACGCCCTTGGCCTTCATCGGATTGGCCTTGTCATCGGCCTCGTCGAGGAATACGACCTCCTGATGCGGGATGTCGGCATGGACCGGCACCTCATAGCTGGCGAGATCGTGGTTGACGAAAAAGCCGAAACGCTTGTCGACGGCGAGCTCCTCCATCAGCGCCGAGCCGACGCCCATCGTCATCGCGCCGATCACCTGGCTGCGCGCGGCCTTGGGATTGAGGATGCGGCCCGCGGCGCAGACCGCGAGCATGCGGCGGACGCGGGTGACGCCGGTATAGGCGTTGACGCCGACCTCGACAAAATGCGCCCCAAAGGTCGACAATTGCCATTCGTCGCCGAGCTTGCCGAACTCGATCTTCTCCTCGGCGACCAGCTCACCCTGGGTGGCGGCATCGCGCAGCGCGGCGGCGCGATTGCCGCTGGTGACTCGGCCAGCGTCGAACACCGCATCGGCCGAGTTGAAGCCGAGCCGCTGGGCGACCTGCTCGCGCAGCTTGACGCAGGCGGCGTACACGCCGGCGGTTGAATTCGCCGCGCCCCATTGCCCGCCCGACCCGGCCGAGACGGGTAAGGAGGAATCGCCCAGTTTCACCACCACCGCCTCGGCCGGCACGCCCAGCATCTCGCCCGCGGTCTGCGCGAGGATCGTGTAGGTGCCGGTGCCGATGTCGGTCATGTCGGTTTCGACCGTCACGATGCCGTCCGGCGACAGGCGCACACGCGCGCCCGACGTCATGTTGAGGTGGTTGCGGAAGGCGGAGGCGACGCCCATGCCGATCAGCCACTGGCCATCGCGCACCTGCGCCGGCTTCGCCTGGCGGCGGTCCCAGCCGAAACGCTGCGCGCCGTCGGTGAGGCAACGGACGAGTTGGCGCTGCGAGAAGCGGCGTTGCGGTTTCTCGGGATCGACCTGCGTGTCGTTCTTGATGCGGAAGGCGACGGGATCCATGCCGAGCTTCTCGGCCATTTCATCCATCGCGATCTCCAGCGCCATCATGCCCGGTGCCTCGCCCGGCGCGCGCATGGCATTGCCCTCAGGCAGATCGAGTACTGCAAGGCGCATCGCGGTCATGCGGTTGGGGCCCGCGTAGAGCAGCTTGGTCTGCTGCACCGCCGTCTCCGGGCCTCCATCGGGCAAGTCGCCCGAGCCGCTTTCATGGGCGATCGCGGTGATCGTGCCGTCCTTCATCGCGCCGATGCGGATGCGCTGCTGCGTCGCGGGGCGGTGCGTGGTGTTGTTGGCGATGAGTGGGCGTTGCAGCGCGACCTTCACCGGGCGCTTCGCCGCGCGCGCGCCGAGCGCGGCCATCACCGCGTCGGCGCGCACGAACAGCTTCCCGCCGAACCCGCCGCCGATATAGGGCGAGATCAGGCGGACCTTGTCCTCCGGCATGTTGAGCGTCAGCGCGACATCACGCTTGCTCCAGGCGATCATCTGGTTCGACGTCCACAGCGTCAGCTCGTCGCCGTTCCACACTGCGATCGAGGCGTGTGGCTCCATCATCGCGTGGCTGTGATCGGGGGTGTGATATTGGGCGTCGAGCTTCACCGGGGCGGCGGCGAACGCCTCCTCGAACTTGCCGACGCGCTCCACCGGCGAGCTGCCGCTGTTCGGGCCGCCCGACCCGCCGACGAGCGGCGCGACCTTCAGCTGTTCGGTGAGGTCATAGCGGCCATTCGCGCGCGCATAATCGACCCGTACCAGACCGGCTGCGGCACGCGCCTGTTCGAAGGTTTCGGCCACCACCAGCGCGACCGCCTGATGGTAATGTTCGACCTCGGGGCCGGCGAGCAGCTTCGCCGTGTTGTTCTTGCCCTTGCCGAGCTTGCCTGCATCGGCCGCGGTGACGATGGCGATGACGCCGGGTGCGGCCTTTGCCGCCGCGGTGTCGATACGGGTGATGCGCCCCTTCGCCACGCCGGCGCCGACGATATAGCCATAGGCCGGATTCTCGATCCCCTCGTGATGCTCATAGGCGTAGGGCGCAAGGCCGCTGGTCTTGAGCGGGCCGTCGATACGGTCGTGCGCACGACCGACGACCTTCAGGCGGTCGATCGGGTTCTGACCCTCGGCAGTTTCGAACTTCATGGGATCAGGCCTTCGCTTGAGCGATCACGGAAGCCAGCGCGCGCGTGGCGAGCGGCAGCTTGAACGCATTGTCCTTGGTGGGGGTGGCGCCCTGGAAGGCGCGCGCGGTAACAGCCGCCGCGCCCTGCGGCAGCAGCGCCTCCGCCTCCTCCACGCGCCACGGCTTTGGCGCGACGCCGCCAAAGGCGACGCGGCCGGTGCCATCGGGCTGGATCACCGCCGCGACCGAGACCAAGGCAAAGGCGTAGGAGGCGCGATCGCGCACCTTTTCATAGAAATGCTTGCCGCCGAGCGGGGCGGGAAGGGTGACCGCAGTGATCAGCTCACCGCGACTGAGCACCGTATCCTGTTCCGGCCGGTCGCCCCACAAGCGATGGAAATCGGCAATCGGGATCGAGCGGCGCTGCCCCTGCGGGTCGACCGTTTCCACCACCGCATCGAGCAGCCGGAGCGCCACGGGCATGTCGCCGGGGAAGGTGGCGATGCATTTATCGGACACGCCGATGACGCCAAGCTGGCGCGAATAGCCGCCGATCGCGGCGCAGCCTGAGCCGGGCTTGCGCTTGTTGCAGGGCATGTTGACGTCGTAGAAATACGGGCAGCGCGTACGCTGGAGCAGATTGCCGGCGGTCGACGCCTTGTTGCGCAGCTGGCCGCTGGCGCCGGCAACGATCGCGCGGGTCAGCACGCCATAATCGCGGCGTACGCGATCGTCGGCGGCGAGCGCGGTGTTGCTGACCAAGGCGCCGATGCGCAGGCCGCCCTCGGGCGTCGCCTCGATCCGGTCCAGGTCGAGATCCTGCACGTCGACAAGATGGGTCGGTGTTTCCACCTCGATCTTCATCAGGTCGAGGAGGTTGGTGCCGCCGGCGATGAACTTTGCCCCCGGCTTCGTCGCGACGATGCGCGCGGCGGCGACGGGATCGGTTGCCCGTTCGTAAGTGAACGCCCTCATGCCTTTGCCCCCGCGACGTCAGCGCCAGCGACCTCGGCCATGGCATCGGCGATGTTGGAATAAGCGCCGCAGCGGCAGATGTTGCCGCTCATCCGTTCGCGCATTTCAACGGTGGTGAAGTCCGGACGCTGGGCAACGTCTGCCTGAACGTGGCTGGGAATCCCGGCCTTGATCTCCTCCAGCACGGCGACCGCGGAGCAGATCTGACCCGGGGTGCAATAGCCGCATTGATAGCCGTCGTACTTCACGAAGGCGGCCTGCATGGGATGCAGCTTCTCCGGCGTGCCGAGCCCTTCGATCGTGGTGATCGTGTCGCCTTCGTGCATCACCGCAAGGCTGAGGCAGGAATTGATCCGCTGCCCATCGACGATTACGGTGCAGGCGCCGCACTGGCCATGATCGCAGCCCTTCTTTGTGCCGGTGAGCGTGAGATGCTCCCGCAATGCATCGAGGAGGGTGGTACGCGGATCGAGCGTCAGCGAACGCGGTTCGCCGTTCACGGTGAAACGGACGGGCATCATCGGCGCCTCCGGCTTCCTGGGCGGGGGAAGGGGCGCACCATGCGCCGGCGTCGCAGCGACCGCGACCGTGGCGGCGCTGCCGGCCAGCACGCCGCGGCGGGACACGCCCATTTCAATCTTGTCCGACATGGACAGTAATTCTCCTGTTGGATCAGCTTTGCGGCAGCGCGCTGGACATGCGCATGTGCAGCATAACGTCGGTCATGGCGATTGGAGCCGTAAGCCGGTCAAGACGCAAGAATAAACACCGATCGTGCATCGGCCCGCGGTAATAGAGAAAAGCAGCGTTTCCGTCTTACCTCAGGCCGTCGAGTGTTCGGGCTCGACAAGAGGGATCAATCGCGCAGTTCGGAGAACCAGCCGAGCCGCCGCATCAGCAGCTTTTCCAGTTCCAGCACGATCATCAGCGTGGCACCGACGGCAATGATCATCATGCCATCGACCAGGGTCAGCGGACGACTGCCGAACACGCGGTTCATGAATGGTGCGAAGGTGAACAACAATTGCAGCGCGACCAGGACGGCAATGGACAACAATACCAGCGGCGTTCCGAGCACGCCTGTCCAGCTGAACGACGTGAGGTGAAGGTAACGCACGTTGAACAGGTAGAATATTTCGCCAACGACGAACATGTTGACGACCATCGTGCGGGCGACCTCAAGCCCTCGCCCCTGATCCAGCGTGTAGAAAAAGATGCCGAGCGTGGCGATCGCCAACAGGATCGACACGATCACGACCCGCCATAACAGAAAAGGCGAAAGCAGCGGCGCGTCACGACGGCGGGGCGCTCGCTGCATCACGCCGGGCTCCGACGGCTCGAAAGCCAGGACGAGGCCGAGCGTTATTGACAGCACAAGATTGATCCACAGGATCTGCGTCGCGGTCATCGGCAGTGCAAAGCCAAGGATGATGGCGAGGACGACCGTGAGCGTTTCCCCCCCGTTGGTGGGGATTTCCCAGGTAATCACCTTGCGGATGTTGTCGTACACGGTGCGCCCTTCGCGCACCGCGCTGACGATCGAGGCGAAATTGTCGTCGAGCAGCACCATTTCTGCGGCTTCCTTGGCCGCAGCGGTGCCCTTTATGCCCATGGCGACCCCAACGTCGGCCTGCTTGAGCGGGGGCGCGTCATTGACCCCGTCGCCGGTCATCGCGACGGTCAGCCCGTGCGACTGGAGCGCGCGCACGATGCGCAGCTTGTGCTCCGGGCTGGTGCGCGCGAACACCGCGGTGTCACGCACATTGGCGGCGAGCGTCGCGTCGTCCATCGCCTCGATCTCGACGCCGGTCAGCGCGCGCGGATCGAGCGCGAGATCGAGCTGGCGCGCGATGGCGAGCGCCGTGGCGGCGTGATCCCCAGTGATCATCTTCACATCGATGCTGGCCGAATGCGCCTGCGCGATTGCCGACGCGACCTCGTCCCGCGGGGGATCGATGAAGCCGATGATGCCGAGGAAGGTGATCCCGCTCCTGACATCATCAAAGGTGAGGGTGCCGTGATCGTCGGCAAAGGTCTTCATGCCGAAGGCGAGGACACGTTCACCCGAGGACGCGGCGTCGGCCGCGCGCTGCGTCCAGCGGTTGATGTCGAGCCTGGGCGCCGCCATGCCGAACAATGTTTCCGGCGCGCCCTTGATATAGGCGACACGGCCGCCATCGGGATCCTGGTGGAGCGTCGCCATGAAGCGATGCGCCGCATCGAAGGGGATGGAGTCGCAGCGCGGCCAGCTGCTGCGTACCGCATCGACATGCTCCCCGGCCTTGCGGGCCAGGACGAGCAGCGCGCCCTCCATCGGATCGCCCTCGACCCGCCATTCGCCGTCCTCCTGGTGCAGCTCCGCGTCGTTGCACAGTTGCGCGCACCACAGAAGCTCCGCCCCCGCCGCGGCGATTGCGGGCGTGCCGCGCACCTCGCCGGCGGCGGGATCATAGCCCGCACCGGTGATCGACCACTGCCCCGTGGCGGCGATCACCGAGCGGACGGTCATTTCGTTGCGCGTCAGTGTGCCCGTCTTGTCGGTGCAGATGACGGAGGTGGCGCCGAGTGTCTCGACCGCGGGCAGCTTGCGAATGACAGCGTGGCGATGCGCCATCCGTCGCACGCCGATCGCCAGCGTGATGGTGATGACGGCGGGCAGCCCCTCCGGCACGATGCCGACTGCGATCGCCACCACCGCGATCAACGCGTAGATCCAGTCATAGCCGCGCACGGCAACGGCAAAGGCGAACAGAAGGACGCCGCCCATCAGAACGAACCAGGTGAAGCGCCGGGCAAAGTGATCGATCTGTTCCAGCAGCGGCGTCGCCATCGGGGTGACGGCGTGGATCATCGTGCTGATGCGGCCGATCTGGGTCGCGACGCCGGTCGCGACCACCACGCCCGTCGCTTGGCCCGCGGCGACCAGCGTACCGGAGAATGCCATGTTGTGCCGGTCGGCAAGCGGGGCGTCGGCGGGAAGCGGCGCGACGTCCTTGCCCGCGGTGACGGATTCGCCGGTCAGCAGTGCCTCGTCCACCAGCATGCGATGTGTTTCAATCAGGCGCAGGTCGGCGGGGACGCGATCGCCTGCCTCCAGCAGCACGATGTCGCCGGGCACCAGATCGGCGACCTCCACGGTCACGCGGTGGTCCTCACGCAGGACCGAGGCATGGGGCGCGACCAGTTCTTTCAACGATTCCAGCGCACGCTCCGCGCGGCCTTCCTGGATGTAGCCGATCACCGCATTGGCTAGCACCACCGCGATGATCACCGCGGCGTCGATGGCATGATCGAGCAGTGAAGCGGCCAGCGCACCGCCGAGCAGGACGTAGATCAGCGTGTTGTTGAACTGCGCAAGGAAGCGCATGAGCGGGTTGCGGCGAGGCGGGGCGGGGAGGAGGTTCCGGCCGTAGCGTTGCCGGCGCTCCGTGATGCTGTCCGGAGAAAGCCCGCCCGGGCCGGTTTCAAGCGTGGCGCAGACGTCCTCTGCGGCCAGGGCGTGCCATGCGTGATCGTTTCCCGCGTCCGTCAAGACGCCGCCGCGCAGCCGTTGGCGCTTGTCCTGCGCCGGGTTGCCCGTGCGATCGCTGCCATCATCACCCGCTTCTCCCCGGATGTCGCCGTCATTCCAACGCATGGTGTGGTAAAGCGCTCCCCCTTCGGCCGCCCCGGCGTGCGGGCATCGTGCCGATCACGCGGTTGTGCCGTGCCGCTGGGCGTGCTGCTATCCGTGCGGTCCGCACGTTGACGATCACGAACCGAGGGAGATGACAGGTGAAGATCGCGGTTTTCAGCGCCAGGTCGTACGACCGCACGTTCCTGTCGCAGGCCAACGAAAGGCTGGGCAACCAGCACGAACTGGCCTTCCTGGAGCCACGGCTCGAGGCCAAGTCGGCGACGCTCGCGGCGGGGGCGCCGTGCGTCTGCGCCTTTGTCGACGATCACCTCGATGCCGAGACGCTGGCGACCCTGCATGACGGGGGGACGCGGCTGGTGGCGCTGCGCAGCGCCGGGTACAACAACGTGGACCTGGCGGCGGCGCGCGCCCTGGGGATCGTGGTCGCGCGCGTCCCGGCCTATTCGCCCGAGGCGGTGGCGGAGCATACCGTCACGCTGATGCTGTCGCTCAACCGCAAGATCTATCGCGCGCGAGACCGGGTGAGGGAGGGTAATTTCGCGCTCGACGGGCTGATCGGGTTCAACATGCAGGGGCGGACGGTGGGGATCATCGGGACCGGCCTGATCGGCCTGGCGACCGCGCGCATCCTCGCCGGGTTCGGGTGTCGCCTGCTGGCAAGCGATCCGGTGCACCAGCCGGCCTTCGAGGCGCTGGGCGGCAGCTATGTCGAGGTGCCGGAGCTGCTGCGGGAATCGGATATCGTCACGCTGCACTGCCCGCTGACCACGACCAATCATCACCTGATCGATCATGCGACGATTGCCGGCATGAAGCGCGGCGCGATGCTGATCAACACCAGCCGCGGCGGGCTGATCGATACGCGCGCGGTGATCAACGGGTTGAAATCGGGTGCGATCGGCACGCTGGGGCTGGACGTCTATGAGGAGGAGGACGGGATGTTCTTCTCCGACCAGTCCAACAGCATGATCCAGGATGACGTGTTCGCGCGGCTGCTCACCTTTCCCAATGTGCTGGTCACCGGGCATCAGGCGTTCTTCACCGTGGAGGCGATGACCAGCATCGCCGAGACCACGATCCGCAATGTGAGCACGTTCGAGGCCACGGGACGCCCCGATCACGAGGTGCAGGCCGACTGAGCGCCGGAACGGCGCGAGGAGGGCGCTGCGGATCCGCTGCGGCGCTTTAACTTTGTCATAAAGCTAAGAGTCTGAAAGTCGCCGCACCTGCTGATAGGTGCATGTTCTATAGGTCTGGCGCAAGCGCGTCGCCGTCGCCGTCGCCGCGGCAGCGATCGAGCAGCGTTCGGCACATGTCGTTGACTAGGCCGAGTTCCACGAGCGACCGGCGGCACCATGCGTCGTGAAGGCGAGTGACGCCGAGGCGCTTGAGCTCATGATAGAGTTCCACTGCGTTCCTGTTCGAGAAGGCGGCCGCCTCCCCGGTAGACGCGATTGATGCTGCCAGGTTGACGAGGTCGTCTCTCGCGACGCCCTTTCCCTTCTTCCTGCGGATGATCTCGATCTTGGCCGACGCAGTAGCGTTCGCCGTTTCCTCGAAGCCGAGACCCAGGATCTCGCAGGCATCTCGGATCGCGACATGCGTCAGAATCAAGATCTCGTCGCCGCGCTCGGTCTGTGACAATGGTGCGCGCGGCAGTCTCGCCGGATTGACGTGCATGTTGCGCGTGGTCGCACCCTGGGTGCCTTCTACGTAAAACGGGATGTGCCTGTCGCGCATGGCCTTGAGAACGCGTGCCCACGGCTTCTCGCCAGGGAACCGCATCATGGCGCTGCGCAGGGGAACGAAACCGGCAGGTGGTGTCTGGCGAATCGCCGTGGCATGGAGGTGGCGGGCAAAGTCGTCGACCGACCCGGTGCGTAGTTGCTGCCCTTGCAGGATCACGGCGCCCGCATGGTCGTGCGCTTCGAGCAGTTCGAGCGCGATCATCTGCCCGATCGCGTATACAGGAAGTTCGAACCGGGCACCGACCGCTTCGGGTGATACCGAATTCCGCAGAATTCGCCGAAGTTCATCGACGTCGTCCGCGTCGTATCGCACGCGCTTGCGCAGGCCGCCGGGCAGTTCCTCCCATCTCAGGGCTGCGGATTTGCGGAGTTGTTCGAGCTGCCGCGACGAGGTCCACAGCAACGTGTTGGTCTCCGTCGCCGTGTAGTAGCGGACGTCCTTCGCGAAGGTCTTGACCTTGCGGCCGTCAATGTCGGGGAACGCCATGGCGACGAGCTGCTGCTCCTCAGCCACCGAACGCTGCGCGATCCATCGGATGTCGCGCCGCATCGCGTCGTAGGCGGCCACGTTCCCCGCGATCTCGCCGAGCCTGGCGTCGGTGAACGAACGGATCGAAGCCGGCCAGCCCCTGAGGAGGGCGGCGCCGCGCCCGACCACGTCGGCAACAATGGCGGCATCAGCTGAGAGCAGCCTGTCCACGCCGCGGCCGCTGAATTCCAGGCTGCTGATGACGGCGGCCTTGAGAGCCACGTTCACCAGGGCGGTGCGGGAGAACGCCTGCATGGCATCCGGCAGCTGTTGCACGGCATTCTGGCCGATGTCGGGATTGCGCGACATGAGGTCGGCGAAGAGGCGGTAGTCGTCGGCCGATGCGACCGGCAGCGGATCTTCGCTGGACGGTGGGATAGGGTCGCCGCACTTTTCGCAGGCCGCGATCCCACGCGTATGCCGCCAGCCGAGCGGACCGCATACCGGGCAGACGTCCACGAGGAGTTCCAGTGACTCGGGACAGTAGGGCAGCAGGCGATTCAGCCAGTCGCTGCGGTGATACGGCTTGGCCTGCAGCGACTGGGGGCGATCCGCCGACGTTCGAAGTCGAAGAACCTGCGTGGCGCGTGGAGGTCGGCCAGCGCCACGAGCCTCCTCTGGTCCGTCGGCGCGAAGGCGATCGCGTGCAGGTTCTCGGACTCGGTGCGCATGATGCGGGCCAAGCGCTCGATCGTGTCGGGGCCGGTGCATTGGATCAGACCGGTCCTCGGCATCTGGATGCCGCCGCCCTCGAGTGCGGTCGGGATATCGTGGAGTCGGTGCTGCCGGCAGGCGGCCGCCAGCGCGCCGACCAGGCTCTCGCGCGGATCGGGCACGTATTCGAACCGCAGGCGCTTGAACGGGGCGTCGGCGACCTTCACGAGCCGCCGCGCTTCGAGAACGGGTCGTGGAGCACCCATTTCAGCTTCATGGCGAAGCCGCGGGTCGCGACGCTCATGTCATGCCGCTCGATCACGGGCGATCCGCGACGTAGCGCGTGCTGCGCCGCCTCGCATACGACACGGCACACGCGACCGACGTGCCCGCCGCTGACCGTCACGAGCTGCGTGCGGAAGCCCGCCTTGTCGAGGCCGCTCGGCTCATCCATGATCTTTGCGTCGACCATCGAGTGGTCGAGGCGTTCGCAGAAGGTGAGGAAGAGCTCCTTGTCGTGAGCGTCACCGCGGGGATCGAGCGGTTTCAGCTGGAGCGGCGTGCCGAGGCGGGAGGCGAACTTGCCGTTCTTCTCGAAGAACTTCTCGGCGTCCTCGTCCCCGACGAGAATGAGCGGCAGGATGCCACGGTTCAGGAAGGTCTTGAACCGGTCGGTGACCTGCCTGGCATCAGTGGTCTTTCGATCGAGGTGCTGCACCTCGTCGCCGACGATCCCCTCGACGCCCAGTCTGCGGGACATGGTGAGGATGCGATCCTCGAGATCCTCGATCTTCGCGTTGCGATCGTTCCAGTGGTCGTCGCCCATCTCGTAGAGGATGCGGCGGAGCCAGGTCGCGACCGACGTGGTCTTGTCCAGCTCGATGCACAGGATCTGGTGCGGGTTGGGCGGCAGCCCCGCCTCGGCCCGCCTCAACGCCGCCATTCGAACGAGATGTTCGATCATGCGCGACTTTCCGGCGTTGCTGTGCTCGGAAAGGCAGCGACCGTCGATCGGCCCACCGAGGAGCGACTGCATGGACTTGAGGTAGCTGAGCAGCTGCTCCACCACGATGGTCTGGGGCTCGTGCTCGATGTAGTTCGTCTTGAAGAAGGGGACGACCGCCTCGACCCTCGCGTTGCGGGCGGGATCGGTGAACACCGGCTTGGAATCGCCGCGGACGGGTGGCGGCTGGACGCCGAGCGGATCCTTTTTCGCGTTGGTCACGCATCATCTCCCGTGGAGGAATCCTCGGAGCGGCGGTCATCGTCCGCGTCCCAGTCGATGCCGCCGTCCAGGTCCTCCTGCTCCTGGTCGGCGACGAGCATGTCGAGATTGGACCGGGGCGCGGGATCGAGCCCGCCCCAGTCGCCCGCCGGGCCACGGTTCATGTCCGCGCGCGTGTCCGTGGCCTCGTCAGGACCGTCTGCGGAGCGCGACTGCGTGGGACCGAGCGGAACGTCCGCCCGCTGCGTGCCGCCCAGGTCCGTTGGGATCATGAAGGCGGAGAAGTCGGTGAGGTCGGGGTCGTCGGCGACGTTGCGCGCCTTCGCGCGCACTTCCGCACGCTCGAGGACCGCGCCTGCCTTCTTGGCGATGGCATAGGGGAGATTGTGCAGATCCTCCCACTGCTGCTGGAGGGACTCCGCCCGGCGCAGGGCGCGCTGCTCCGCCGTCTGCGCGCCGGTGCTGCCCTCGATCATGCAGGACTGGTGGAACCTGTGCTCGAACCGCGTGAGGAACAGGGTGTAGTCGGGATCGTCCGACCAGAGCTCGACGAAGTCGTTGCCGGCCTCGTCCATGATCTCGATGACGTCGAGGTTCCAGTCGAAGACCCGCAACCACACGTCGCACTTCGCGGTGCCCTCCAACCGCTTGGAGAAAGCCTGGGCGGCGAGGTTGCTCGAAAGCGTCTGCGTCACCCCCTCGCGGTTCCACCTGTAGGTGATGTTGTCGTGGACGACGCCGTCGGTCGTGAGCACCCCGCGCACCGTGCGCGCGAGGTTGCGCCGGACGTCCTTGGGGTCGCTGAACCGAGTCCGCTGGGCCGAGATGAACTCGAGCATGACATCATTGGGCTTCCGCCAGCCGATGGCCTCGTGCCCGGTGTCGTTCCATTCGAGTCGGAGCGCTTCCAGCTTCTGCGCGAAGCTGGCACGGGTCATTGCTGCCTCCTTCATCGGATCGCGGCGGATCGAGCGCCGGCGACTACGGGCGGACAGAACGGTGCCAGGTTCACCTTCCAACCTGCGCTTCAGCCATCCGAAGTAGTTCTCGACGCTGGACTTCTCGTCCGACCCGTATCTCTTCGCCAGTTCGACGCGTCCGATGACGCTCGCGAGGTTTCCGATCGCGGACGGCGGTATGATGGCCTTGTCGTTGTCGCCCCGCAGAAGACCCTGACGGCCGAAGAACAGAACGCGCATGGGATCGGCGGCCATGTCCTCCTCGGTGAGGACCGGGGGCGTGAGCGCGCCCATGAGCGCATACATCCCCATCTCGGACCTGTAGGGTCCGCTGAAGGGGGTGGTCGGATATGCGAAGAGCGCGCAAGCATCCATCACCTGCACGATCTTCATCTTGTTGCTGGGGATCTCGGCGTCGGCCGAGAACAGGCACACCTGCTCGAACTCGGTTCCATCTATGTAGGCGAGCTGGAACGGACGGGTGATCGGCATGCTCTCGCCGGAGGCGAGGAAATACCGATTGGCTTCGTGCGGCCCGTGCTTGGAGGTCCAAGCCTCCATGTCCTCGCACTTGTTGATGCGGTTCACGACCGTGCTCTTGTGCGGCGGGGCATCGCCCAGGCCGGTGGCCCCCGCCTCCTTCAGCCGGTGCCAGGCGGCGACGGTCAGCGCGTAGGCGTCCATCTTCTTGATGGCGTCGACCGACCAGTGGAGAGCCATCGCCTGATGCACGAGCCTGTCGACGATCGGCGGCAGTGGCGAGCGGCCCTTCTCCCGGCCGCTGCGGTTCATCATGACGCCGACCTTCTCACCGAAGGCTTCGAGATTGTTCATCCAGCGGATGATCGAGCGGCCCGATGCGATCTCGTCATCCGGATACATCTCCTTGGCGAAGTCTTCGAGCACCGTCGCGGATCGGGGCTTGCCCTGGACAAGCGCTGCGAGCGCGAGTTCGTATTTGCGGACGGCCCTGGGCTGCTTGGCGAGGCAGGCCGTCCGGTCCCACCCGAGATAGCGTCCGCGCCATTCGGTGAGCGTCGCCTCGCTTGCGGTGAACTCGCGCAGACGACCCGCTGCGAACTCGTCCAGCAGCCACTGGACGGTGGGGCGCACCCTCACGCCGGGTGCCGCCTCGACGAAGAACTCGTCTTCGGTCCCTTCGACGACGAAGCGCAGGACGAAGTCGTCCACCTCCTCGACGAAGGAGATACGCACGCCGTCGTGCGCGAAAACGGTGCCGGCGGGGATGCGGAGCGGGCTCGGCATCAGGCAGCCTGCCGCTGGAAGCGCGCGAGCAGCTCGCGGAGCGCGAACGCGCTCGCGGGTCGCGGCGCCGTCACGATGGTGTCGGCGGTCGGCTCCGACGAGAGATCGAAGTCCACCACGCGCCGCATGAGCATGGCATAGAGCTTGTCGACCGCGTGGGCCTGGTGGCCGCCCAGTGCGGCGACGACGTCGGCGTAGCGCGCCCGCCCGCCAGCCGCCATGACGGTGGCGCGGGCGGCGCGGCCTTCAGTCGACGGGTCGAAGCTGGTGAGGCGGGCCTCCATCGCGATGCCGTGCGCCCTCTGCACCTCGTCCCTGCGGAAAACGGTCCCCTTGATCCTGAGCAGCGTGTCCATGCCCGAGGCCGACATCGCCATGTCGATCCGTTCGAGCGGCCTCCGGATGCCGTCCGCCTGGAACCACGCGTCGTCCGACTTGATCTCGCCGAAGCGGACGCTGTGGTCGTCGTATTCGATCCCGACGTCGGGATACTTGTGGATCACGCGTCCATCCGCGCGGCGGAACGTCAGCCGGAGCGGCTGGAACTGGAAGTCGAGGTAGCGTGGCGACATCTCGAGGTGGTCGGCGACGGCCGGTTCGTTCGGCCCTTCGAAGAACTGGAGGCGCTTCGGCTTCTCGAAGAAGCCGGCGCTCGTCCCGTAGTCCTTGTCGTAGGTCATGCCCGTGCGAACGATGCCGAGATCGTCCGCGGCCTCGATGCCGATCAGGATCCAGCCGGCAGGGTCCTTGGCGCCGTTGAGATGGTCGGCGACGGCATGCCGGTGCGGCACGCGCATGACAGGATGGCGCGGAGGGCGCCGAGACGGGCTCCAGCGCGCGAGTGGATGCGCGTGGGTGAAGGCGGGGAGCCGCGAGGTGGGGACACTCGCCGCACCCACACTTGACGAACCGCTCGCCTCGGCCACCGGCTGCTCGGAATCTGCATCCCCGATCCGCTGTTCGTCTCGCAACATCTGCAACGCCTTCCGCAACCTGCGTGACGGAGCGGCAGCGTCACCGACGCGTCGACTCAGTCAGTCGCATTCTTATTCGGAAGTGGCATATATGCGGTTCGGACGGGGCACCAACAGAATTCTCGCGTTTTTATTCGACAATCGCGACTTTGGTGGTTAACGAGCGCGAATGGAAACGGACAAGGATCGCGAGCTTTCGCTTCCGTCGGAGCTGGTCGCGGCCTTTAAGGATCGTGCGGCCGTCGAGGCGGACGTCTGGCGGCGCCTTACGCCGTCGCAGAGGGCAAGGGCGCTGACGCGCTTCGAGGCGCTGCGGCGCTGGGATGGAGGGCGCGGCGAGTTGGGGGTCGAGGCGGCCGCCACTCTCGCGGGGGACATGAGCGTCAGCCGTTTCTACCGCATCGCCGCGGAGTGGCGCGACGCGCCCTCCCTTGCTTCGCTCGGCGTCTTCGCGCGCGCGGGCGCGCGTAAGTCAAAGGTCGGCAGCGACGTTCTCGACGCGTTGACTGACGCCGCGCGGCAGGTGATCCTGCTGTTCGGCGACATGTCGACCAGCGCGCTGGTCGATCGGATCGTTCGCTTCGCGCGCCTGCCCGAGGGCGCGAAGCTCCCCGGCACGACGAAGCTGCGCGAGATCGTGCAGGCGGAGCAGCGGCGGATCGCTTCCTCGATGCCGCTCGGCCAGGTGATCCTGTCCGATTGCGTCGCGACGTCGCTGCCCCGCGGGGATGGACGTCCCCACATCGGCTTCCTCTGCATGGATGCGGGCACCGGCGCGGTGCTGGGCGTCGCCGTCGGCTCGATCGAGGCGGTGGTCCGGGGGCACAGCGCGGCCGCGAACGACGCACTGCGGACGATGGAGCGCAAGGGCGGGCGGTGGCGCTGGTCGAACGTGTTCTCCGTGATGCGCATCACGGCCGGCGAGGACGTCGCCAGGATATCGAGCGTCATGCACGAACTGAACGCCCGGTTCCGGGACACTCACTTCATTCTCGAGCGCGGGGAGCGGCGCTATGGCCGGATGATCGCCCGGACGCTGGGTCCGCGCCTCGGCAAGGTGACATTCACGCCGACGCGCACCCTGGCAGGCGAGGCGCTCGCCGCGAACGGCGACATGACCGCTTGGACCGAAGCCGACGCCTATGACGCGCTACGCCGCGCTGCCGACGCGCACAACGACGGGATCGACCTGGCCCGCGCGGGGTCCGCTGAACCGCCGCCGAACCTGTACGATGCGCTGGCGACGCTGGGCGGCAAGCACGACTAGATCGGTTCGGCTGCCGCCGCGCTGCCGCTGAGCGCGGCATTGTGCCGGCGGATCGCCTGTTCCACTTCCGCCGCTGCGGCGTGCCGATCTAGCGGAGCGACGGCGCGGGCGGCGAGCAGGCGATCCGGGTTGGCGGTGTGCGGCCGGTGCAGGATCCGCATCCCGCCGACCGTGCGGCCCAGGTTGCCGACGATCGTCGAGCCCGTTGATCTTCCGGCACGCACGGGTTCCCGGCCTAGGCGCGCGAGGTGCACCGGCAGCACTTCTTCGCGGTCGGCGGCGGAGACCTCGACCTGCAGGTCGGCGGGAACATCGTCCATGGTCGCGAACGCTCGGGCGAGGGCCAGCGCCGCGCTGGCGCGCTTGCCGGGATCCAGCGAGACGTCGGCGCCGGTGATCGTCCGTTCGGGCAGCAGCATGGCGATCGCGACTTCCGGGAACATGGTGCCGTCGCCGTGCACCGTGGGCAGTTCGGCCCATACGCGTCCAACCACGATGCGGCGCGGCTCGTCGGTCCGGATGGGGCTGGTGGCGCGCGAGTCCATGACATATGTCCAAAGGGCTCCGCGCGAGGGCGTGACGGTGCCCGCCGCATCGCATCGTCGCGCCACCTCGCGGAGCAGGTCGGCCAGCTTCGCATCCGCGCCGAGTTCGTCGATGACCTCGACCACGATCGACCGCGATTTCTCGGGCACGCCGTCGCGCCGCGTCCTGGGCCGCCCGCGCTCTCCCGCCCCGACCATCTGCGGCTTGCGGTGGAGGCGCCAGGCCTTGGCCAGCCGGTAGAACTGGGCGACGCCGATGCCGATCTCGCCGGCATGCCGTTCCGCATCGGCGCGCGTCGGGCGCTCGATGGCGAGATAGCGGTCCAGCACGCCGATCCGGCGCCTGACCTCGCCGCGACGCAGCGGGTCGATACCCGACAGGTCGAGTTCGCTCATGCTCTTTTCCTTCTCGTAAGGCTCTTCCCCGCCCCTCCCCCCGGACTGGCAGTCAGGTGCCGTCAGCTTGACGGCGCGATCGCGCTCGGGACGGCGCTCCCGATCCGCCTCGCATCGACGCGGCGGCGCTGGCCGAAGCGCGGCCACTCGTCGCGGACCGATCTGAAGCGCGCCGCGCCAGCCGTCGCCAGCCGGGCGTGCGACGAGCGCCCCCGCTTCGGCGAGGCATGCCCGAACGGGCGCTGGAACGATCGAGGGCTAAGGGCGTCCGGCGCGTATCAGAAGGCAGATCCACCTATGGCAGACACCGGAACATCCATGACGCGCACCATCGATCGCCGCCAGCTTCTGCGCGGTGCCACGCTGACCGGCGGCGGCCTCGCTCTCGCGGCCTACATGCCCGCCTGGGCGCAGTCGGTATCCGCAGGGATCGTCAAGCCGCTGCCGACGGTGTCGGGCGAGGACATCACCCTGCGCATCGCGCACCAGATGATGATGATCGACGGTCGCGAGAGCCACGCCATCGGCATCAACGGCACGGTGCCGGCCCCGCTCATCCGCCTGCGCGAAGGCCAGAACGTGCGGCTGCACGTCGAGAACGCGCTCGACGAGGACAGCTCGATCCACTGGCACGGGCTCATCCTGCCGTTCCACATGGACGGCGTGCCCGGCGTCAGCTTCCCCGGCATCAAGCCGCGCTCGACCTTCACCTACGAATTCCCGATCGTGCAGTCGGGCACCTACTGGTATCACAGCCATTCGGGCCTGCAGGAGCAGCTCGGCCACTACGGCCCGATCGTCATCGACCCCAAGGGCGCCGACCCGATCCAGTCGGACCGCGAGCACGTGATCGTGCTGTCCGACCACAGCCAGATGCACCCGCACATCATCTTCAAGAAGCTCAAGCAGCAGGGCGGCTACTTCAACTTCCAGAAACAGACGCTGGCCGGCCTGCTCGCGGGCAAGGACCAGTCGGCCAAGGAACGGCTGGAATGGGGCGCCATGCGCATGGACCCCACCGACGTCTCCGACGTGACCGGCAGCACCTACACCTATCTCGTCAACGGCCACGGCCCGCGCGACAACTGGACCGGCCTCTTCCGCCCCGGCGAGCGCGTGCGGCTGCGGATTATCAACGCCTCGGCCATGACGACATTCAACTTCCGCATCCCCGGCCTCAAGATGACCGTCGTTCAGGCCGACGGCCTGCCGGTCCGCCCCGTCGCCGTTGACGAAATGCAGATCGCGGTCGCCGAGACATACGACGTCATCGTCCAGCCCGCCGACGAGCGCGCCTACACGATCGTCGGCGAAAGCGTCGACCGGTCCGGCATGGCGCGCGCCACCCTCGCGCCGCGTGAGGGCATGGCCGCCGCCGTCCCGCCGCTGCGCCGCCGACCGCTCGCCGACATGAAGGACATGGGCATGGGCGGCATGGACCACGGCTCCGGCGGATCGATGGCGGGCATGGACCATTCCGCCATGGGCCACGCCAAGCCGGCAGGCGCGGCGGCACCCGCATGTCCGCCGGAACACGCCGCCATGGGCCATTGCAAGCCGACCGCCGACGCTGCGACCGGCGGTGGTCAGCAGGGCGCGATGGACCACGCGTCGGGCGGCATGGATCACTCGATGCGCGACTTCTCGGTCGCGCCGGAGGTCAAGAAGACGCCGACCGTGCAGACCATTTCGCCGATGCCGGTCGACCGGATGGGCGAGCCGGGTCAGGGCCTCGACGACGTCGGCCACAAGGTTCTGGTCTACACCGACCTGATGGCGGTCGACCGCAACCCGGACGTGCGCGCGCCCGACCGGTCGATGCGCATCCACCTCACCGGCAACATGGAACGCTACATGTGGGCGTTCGACGGCGAGAAGCTCAGCGAGGTCAAAAAGCCGATCCCGTTCCTGAAGGACGAGCGGGTGCGCATCACGCTGGTCAACGACACGATGATGGGTCACCCGATCCATCTGCACGGGCACTTCTTCGAGCTCGTCACGGGTCATGGCGAGTTCGCGCCGCGCAAGCACACGATCCAGGTCCAGCCGGGCGGCACCGCCACGTTCGACGTCACCACCGACGCCGTCGGCGACTGGGCGTTCCACTGCCACATGCTCTACCACATGCACGCCGGGATGATGCAGGTCGTCTCCGTCCGGCCGCGCGACGGAGATACGAAATGAGCCTCGTCCTCAGCGCCATGCTGCTGGCTTCGGCCGCCCAGTGCACGCCCGAACACGCGGCGATGGGCCATTGCAAGATGCCCGCGGCAGCCAAGCCGAAGGCTGCGGCGGCCAAGCCCGCGCCGAAGCCGAAGCCGAAGCCGAAGGCGGCGGCCAAGCCGAAGCCGGCGGTCAAGGCGCCTGCGCGTCCGGCACCGCGTGCCTCAACGTCGCCATCATCCGCCGCGGCGGCCCCAGGTGCGGCGCCGATCGATCCCTCGTGCCCGCCCGAGCATGCGGCGATGGGCCACTGCACGCCCAAGACGTCGGCGGCGCAACAGTCGGCACCCGCTGCGGCTGCTGCACCTGCACCTGCGCCTGCGGCTGCGGCCGCGACCGATCCCGATTGTCTGCCCGAGCATGCCGCGATGGGTCACTGCACCCCCAAGGCGACCTCGCCTGCCGTCTCTTCGGCCCCCATGGGCAAGGGCGGCACCGCGCTGCCGGCCGGGAACGCACCCGCGCCCGCTACGCCGGAGGCGAACTACGCCGATCGCGTGTGGGGCCGCGACGCGATGGCACCCGCGCGGACGGCACTGCGCCGCGAGCATGGCGGCATGTCGTATTCGCAGCTGATGCTGAACCTTGCCGAGGTGCAGTTCCGCGACGGCCGTGACGGCTACAGGTGGGACGGCGAGTTCTGGTATGGCGGCGACATCAACCGCCTGACGATCAAGAGCGAGGGCGAGGGGACGTTCCGCGAGAATACCGAGGGCGAGGTGCAGGCGCTCTACAGCCGGGCCGTCGGGCCCTATTTCAACCTGCAGGCTGGCGTCCGCCAGGACTTCGGGCCCGGCCCGGACCGCACCTACGCCACGGTCGGCTTCGAAGGGCTCGCACCTTACTGGTTCGACGTCGAAGGCGCGCTGTTCCTGTCCGACAAGGGCGACGTGTTCGGGCGCCTGGAAGGCTATTACGACCAGCGCATCACCCAGCGGCTCGTGCTGCAGCCTCGCGTCGAGTTGAACCTGTCGGCGCAGGACGTGCCGTCCAGCGGCCTGGGGTCCGGACTGACGGACGCGGAAGCCGGGCTGCGCCTACGCTACGAGATCAAGCGCGAGTTCGCGCCTTATGTCGGCGTGTCTTGGGAGCGCAGGCTCGGCGACACGGCGCGCTATGCCCGCGCCGCGGGCGAGGGCACCGGCGGCTTCAGCGTGGTGGCGGGCGTTCGCGCCTGGTTCTGATTGGCCGGGGGGCGAGCGGGCAGCAGGGAGTAGCCGGATGAAGAACCCCTATGTGAACCTCGCGGTGCAGTCGCTGGTCGGCGGCATCATCATGTATTTCGTCATGTTCGTGATGATCGACCGCCTGTCGAGCTTCTACAACAACCTCAACATGTTCTACATGGCGCTGATGATGGTCACGCCGATGATCGTGCTGATGATCGTCGCCATGCCGCACATGTTCCCGTCGAAGCGCGCCAACGGCTTGCTGCTGGTCGGATCGATCGTCGTGTTCGTCGCGAGCTTTGCGCTCATCCGCACGCAGACGACGATCGGCGACACGGCGTTCCTGCGGTCGATGATCCCCCACCACTCGGGCGCGATCCTGATGTGCCGCGAGGCGTCGCTGCGTGACCCCGAGCTGAAGACGCTGTGCCAGGACATCATCCGCTCGCAGCAGCAGGAAATCGATCAGATGAGGGGGATGCTTGCGCGCCAGTGAGGCGCGCCTGACGTCAAGGGGGGCGAATGCGAAGCACGAGGATGCAGCTGCACATAGGCGCGAGCCGGCTTCACCGCTGGCTGGCGCTCGTCGTGGGGGTTCAGCTCCTGCTCTGGTTCACCAGTGGTCTGGTGATGAGCCTGCTGCCGATCGAGCGCGTGCGTGGCGAGCATCTCGTGCAGCGCGAACCCGCCGGGGTGCTTCCGACGCGGTCCTATGCCCCGCTGGAGCGGATCGCGGCGGGATCGCAAATACGCAGCGCGCGCTATCGCCTGCTTCTCGATCGGCCGATCGTCGAGATCGAGACCGCGCCGGGCACGTTTCGGATTCACGATGCCTTGACCGGGGCGCTGCTTCCCGCGGTCGGTGCCCCGGCCGCGGGCGAGATCGCATCGGCCGCCTACACGGGCCGACCGAAACCCCTGTTCGAGGTGACCCGAGTCACTGCCAACACCGCCGAGTATAAGGGACGGCTGCCCGCCTGGCAGGTCGCGTTCGCCGATCCGGATGCGACGCGCGTCTATGTCGACGAGGCCGGGCGGATCGCCGCCGTGCGCACCGAAACTTGGCGCTTCTACGACTTCTTCTGGGCGCTCCACATCATGGACTGGAGCGAGCACGAGAACTTCAACACGCCATGGCTCAAGGCCTTCGCCGCCGGGGGGCTTCTGCTCGCGATCGCCGGGACGATCCTGCTCTATCTGCGCTGGCCGAGAAGAAGGCGCCGCAGGGCGGAGGGGTAGCCGGTGCTCCCGCGTATGGTGGATGAGCGGGGCAACTGGAGAGTTCGTGTGAGAAAAGCAGTCCTGAGCGCCATCGCCCTCGCCGCCATCGCGGGCGGCACCGCCGTCGCGCAGCAGAGCGGCCATGCCGGTCACCGCCAACCGGGCGGAATGACGATGCAGGCGACGCCTGCCAATCCATATCCGCCGGCCGAGATGCGGATGCACGAGAAGATGATGGCCGCCGTCGGCGCCGACGCGACGGAGACCTGGGTCCGCAAGATGATCGAGCACCATCGCGGCGGCATCGAGATGTCGCGCATAGTGCTGCGCGAGACCCGCGACGCCCGGGTCCGCCAGATGGCGACGAAGACCATCGCGGACCAGACGCGGGAAGTCGGGCAGCTCAACGCGTGGCTGCGCGCGCGCGGCAAGCGCACCCAGTGACCCCCCGGCCCCCGCTGCGGCGGGGGCCACCGGCCGCTTCCCAATCGAGGCGCCCGACTGTTCGGGATCGGACTGAGCCTGTATAGGCGCCGGTCAATTTTACCTTCACCCGGGGCAGCCCATGCACCACGATCAGACCAGCGCGCATGTGCACGAACACGTGTTCCTGGGCGACGCACATGAGCATCACGCCCGGCGCACGCGCTACGTCGTCGTCCTCACCGCCGCCATGATGGTCGTCGAGATCGTCGCCGGCTGGCTCACCGGCTCGATGGCGCTGCTTGCCGACGGGTTCCACATGGCGACCCATGCAGGGGCGCTCGGCGTCGCGGCGCTCGCCTACGGCTATGCCCGCCGCCACGCTTCCGATGCGCGCTTCACCTTCGGGACCGGCAAGGTCGGCGAGCTCGCCGGGTTTGCAAGCGCGCTCGTGCTGGCCCTCATAGCGCTTGGGATCGGGGCGGAGTCGATCATGCGCCTCTTCGCGGTGTCGACCATCGCCTATGGCGAAGCGCTCTGGATCGCGGTTCTCGGCCTCGCCGTGAACCTCGTCAGCGCCTGGCTGCTCGGTGCCGATCACCACCAGGGGCATTCGCACGGACATGACCACCATGGTCACGACCACCATGCCCATGGGCACGGCCATCACGACAACAACCTGCGTTCCGCCTACTTCCACGTCCTGGCCGATGCGCTGACGTCGGTCCTGGCCATCGTCGCGCTCCTCGCGGGGCGCTATCTCGGGTGGACCTGGGCCGATGCCGCGATGGGCGTCGTCGGCGCGGTCGTCATCGCCCGCTGGTCGTGGGGGCTGCTGCGCGACACCGGCCGGGTGCTGGTCGACGCAAGCGCGAATCCAGGGCTCGAGCAGGAGATCCGCGAAGGCATAGAGGACGGCGATGCGGTCATCACCGACCTGCATGTCTGGCAGGTCGGCCCCGGCAAGTTCGCAGCGATCGTCTCGCTCGTCGCCGACCAGCCGCTGTCACCGGCCGAATACGCCGCGCGGGTGACGATCCACGAGGAACTGGTCCACGTCACGGTGGAGCCGCACCGCTGCACCGGCGGACACCCGCAATTGCGGGCGGCTTGATTTGCGGGGGCGGCATGGCCGCCCCCGTCCCGATTACTTCTTCGGAGTGCCCGACATGTCATGGCCGGCGTGATCGCCGCCCTTCTTCATGTCGTGGCAGCAGTCCGACTTCTTGCCGTCCTTCTCCTTGCAGCAGTCCGCGCCTTCCTTGCAGCAGGCCATGTCCCTGCAGCAGTCGGCGGTGGCTGCGGCCGCAGCGCCCGAGATGGTCAGCGCCAACGCGGCGCCCATGATCTTCAACGTGTTCATGTGATATTCCTCTAACTCGATGTTCGTGTGCGAAGTCGGCGGGTCACGCTCGAGGAGGGGGCGGGATCAGCGCCAGGCTCATGCCGGCCATCACCAGCTCACCGGTTTCCAACGCTGCCGGAGGCTTAGGCGCCGAGGCCTGAGGTGAAGGTGACATCGGGGGCACGGCCACGCAGGCGGCGCCACAGGTCGCCTGGACGTTCTTGCGATCGCCGTCCTTGCTGCGTTCATGGGACCCAGCCATGCCATGGCAATCCATGTTAGCATCGGCGCGTGCTTGCGCGACTAGCGGGACTGGCTGGAGCATCCCCGCACACGCGGGGCCCGCGCGCACAACGAGCATGACGCCGATGAGCGCCAAGGCAAGCATGCGGAACGGGTGTGATCCGGACATGGCGACCGTTTTAATGCAGCGGCGTGGCAGCCACAACACTCGATCCAGCAAAGGCGGGCGCTTGCTCATTCGCTAGCGGATCTGGGATGGGCTGGCTGCCGGGGCATGCGCGACAGCGCGTCGCGGAGACGGCCGGTGTGGCGCTCGGTGCACCAGGCGAACGCCCAGCAGAACGCGACGGTGATCGAGACGGCGGCAGCCACCATGGCCATACCGACGGTCGTTGGTGGCAGGCGCTGCTCGTTTATGACGATGCCGGCCATCAGCGCGAGCAGCGGGAAGTGGACAGCGTAGAGCGAGAAGCTCGCCTTCGAACCGTAGGACGCCAGCGGCCGGGCCCATGCAGGCAGGGCCGGATCGACGCGCATCAGCGTGTGGAGAAGGACCGCGAACGCCGCGGCGAGCGGCAGCTCCAGGCCGTCCAGCCCGCGCAGCCGCACGACGACGAGCATCGCGGCAAACATCAGCGCGGAAAGGACCAGCCAGCCGCGCGGCGGAGGCGCCTTCGCGTCTCGCTCGCCGTTCGCCCATTGGAGCAGCGTGCCGCAGAGCCAGCAGCCGAAGCCGATCGCCAGATGTGGGTTGAACGCGATCAGGCCGGCGGTGATCAGCAGTGGCGACGGCCGGCGGGAGCGCAGGCTGACCGCCAGCGCGGGAAACCAGATGTAGAACCAGAACTCGAACGCCAGGCTCCAGAGCGGCCCGTTGCTGCCGAACGGCGCCACCAGAATGGTCTGCAGGAAGAGGAGGTTGCCGATCAGCGCGCGCCAGCCGAGCGTGTCGGGGAGGTCCGGCCGCATGACGTAGGTGTCGGTCAGGCCGCGGTGGGTGGTCGAGCCGAGCAGTTCGAGTCCGATCCAGTCGAGCACGCTGCCAAGCGCCAGCGCGGGCACCAGCACGATGCCGAGGCGCGAGAGGCGGTCGATCAGATAGGGTTGCCAGCGCCAGCCGCGATTGAGCCGCCGGCTCACGCTGCGCGTGATCCAGAAGCCGCTCAGGACAAAGAAGAGGATGACGCATGCGTGCGAATAGCCTGCGAGAAGATACCCGGCGGTCGCGGGCACGGACGCGGGCTGCCGAAAATCCTCGATGAGCAGATACCATGCGTGCGCGAACGCGACGGCGGTGGCGAGAACGCAGCGCATCGCGTCCATCCACCCGAAGGCCCCGGCACCGGCGTCACGGCGAAGGTGGCTGGGCTGCCAGCCTTCCCGTCTTTCGTTGTTCGGTCGCGGCGTATCCCCCATGGGAGCGCATACGGCTCGTACCGTGCCAGCCCTCGCAGCCGGAACCGGCGACCATCCGGTTCGCGTGCCCGTGCGGGCGTCAGTTCCGGCCGAGCAGCTGCGCCAGGGTCAGCCGGGCCCGTCGGATGCGCGTCTCGACGGCCTTCTCGCTGATCGCGAGCACCTCGCCCGCCTCGGCCTGGCTGAGCCCATCGACCGCGCAGAGCACGAGCGGCTCTCGCTGTGACGACGGCAGCTGCGCCACGGCTCGGGCCAGCCGGTCGAGCTCGGCTCGGTCGGACGCCTGCACGTCCTGCAGGGGCTGGTCGTCGGCATGCAGCTCGGCGATCTCCTCGACGGGCGTGGCCAGGCCGAGCATACGCCTGACCGCGCGCCGGCGGGCCCAGTCGCGCGACTTGTTGAGCGCGATGCGCGCGAGCCACGCCGATATGGGCCGGTTCGGATCGAACCGGCGGAGCGCGCCGTGGGCCGATACGAACGTCTCCTGCACGAGGTCCAGCGCCTCGTCCGCGTCGGCGACGTTGGCGAGGATAAGGCGGTAGACCCGCTGGCGGTGCCTTCGCATGATCTCGGCGAACGCCTCGTCGTCCCCGGCAGCCGAACGGCTTGCGAGGTCGCCATCGGCGAGTGCCGCCAGATCGGCCCTCACCGGTCGCCGGTGGTCAGCGACTTGGTGACCGCGCGGTCGAATGCCGCCCTCTGCTCGGGGCGCAGCACTTCGCGCATGGCGAACACGTGCGTGAGCGTCGCCTTCTGCAGCTCGCCCATGGCGCGGTGCGACGCGTCCACGGCCGCGGCTACCTTGGGGCCATTCCCGTGCTCGGCCTCGATGGCGGCGGCGAGCCGCGCGTTGTCGGCGCGCAGCTCCGCCTCCAGCGACTTGCGCTTGCCCGCGAACTCGCGCTCGAGCTGCTCGATGCTGGCTTCCTGACTGGCATCGAGCTTGAGGTCATGGTGCAGCAGGGCGTGCAGTTCCGACGTCTGCGCATGCCGCGCCGGGATGAGCACGCGGCCGACGAACACGCCGCCGATCGCGGCGAGGAAGGCGACGACCGCGACCAGCGCGGTCCAGCGTCCGCGCGTCATCGCTCGGTGAGCAGCAGCGTCGACGGTGCGAGTGGACCCGCCACGCCGAAGGGATCGATGGGGGCGGCGCTCGCGGGCGAGGCCGCGGGGCCGGCAGTCATCGTGCCCAGCACGATCGCACCGACGGCGGCGAAGGCGACGGCGCCGATGCCGGTCCGCGCGCTCGTCCGGTTGGCCCGCACGCGATTGAACACGGCCGCGTCGATCGAGCTCAGCCCGGGATGCTCGTCGTCGGCGACCCGACGGAGTGCGGCATCGAGATCGAAGTCCATGTGGTTCTCCATTCCCCCTAATACGGGTTAGTTGCTAGCAGCCCTCGCCGGTGCGCGCAGTCGAGAAGTGCACCGACGTCCGCGAGGGTCCGAGCGGCGCGGCGCGTATTCCTCGATGATCCCTGATCTCACGATGGAGTCGAAGATGCGTTTCCAAGCTGTCGTCGCCGCTGCCGCCCTCATGGCGATCGCGGCACCTGCCATGGCCCACCCCAAGCTGGTCTCGGCCAATCCGGCGCCGAACGCCACGGTCGCACCGACGGCGCGGGTCCAGGTGACCTTCACCGAGGCGCTGCTGCCCAAGCTCTCGGGCGCGGACATCGTGATGACGGGCATGCCCGGGATGGACTCGCACCCGCCGATGAAGATGCCTGCCAAGATGGCCGTCAGCCCTGATCGCAGAACGATGATCCTCACGCTGGCGAAGCCGCTGCCCAAGGGCACCTACCGCCTCGATTGGCACGGCGTGTCGGCCGACACCCACCGGGTCAAGGGCAGCTACGCCTTCAAGGTCGCCTGACGATGGACTGGGCGGGAATCGCCATCCGGTTCGCGCTCTACCTCGACCTGATGCTGGCCTCCGGCCTGGCGGCTTTCGCGCTGACCGCGCCGGCCGGCACCGCCAGGGTCATGCCGCTGCGTGCGGTGCTGGTCGCTTGCGGGTGCCTTGGCCTCGCCCTTTCCGCCGGTGGGCTGCTCGTCATGACGGCCGCCATGGCCGGCACGACGCTGGCGCAGGTCGATCGCGAGGCTCTGACGATGATCGTGGACGAGACGCCGTATGGCGCCGCCTGGACGATCCGGATGGTGGCGCTGGTCCTGGCGGTCGGATCGGCGTCGACCGTCCGCGGCACGGTATCCGCCCGGGTGCGCACCGCGGCGTCGGCAGCCGCCTTCGCGTTGGCGGCCGCCACGCTGGCCTGGGGCGGTCACGGTGCTATGAGCGAGGGCGCGCTCGGCGCGCTGCACCTGGGCGCCGACATCTTGCACCTGCTCGCGGCCGCGTTCTGGATGGGGTCGCTTCTCGGTCTCGTCCTGCTCGTCGCCAGACCGGCGGCGAGGATGGACGCCGGGCATCTCAATCTGTCTTGGCGTGCGCTTCACGGCTTTTCCCGCGCAGGCACGGCTTCGGTTGCGATCATCGTCGTCACGGGGATCGTGAACGGCTGGCTGGTTCTGGGACCCGACGGCCTGTCCGGCCTGACCTCGACGCTCTACGGTCAGCTGCTGCTGGCTAAGCTCGCGGCGTTCGCGGCGATGGTGGGGCTGGCATCCTTGAACAGGTTTCGGCTGACCCCGGCCCTTGGATCGGTCGCGTCATCGGGGGCGGCGCGACGTGAGATCGGCGCGTTGCGGCTGAGCCTGGCGTTCGAGGCCGCGCTGGGTATCGCGGTGCTGGCGCTCGTCGCGTGGCTGGGCACGCTGGAGCCGGTCTCGGCGGCCGGATGACGGTGCGAGCAGCTGCGCGACGGCTGCCCGCACGGCCTCACATTCCGCCCCTGCCGGTCAGCATCCAGACCGCCATCGCGATCATGCCGAGATTCTCGGTCAGGCTGACGAAGCCGAGCGGCACGTTCGAGCTGCCGCCGACGCACGCGCACTTTAGCTCGCGTTTGTCGATGTAGACCGCCTTGAAGACCGAGACGCCGCCTACCGTGCCGATGAACAGCGCGATCGGGATGGAGAGCCAGTTCAGCGCGCCGGCCACCATGAGGACGCCGGCCAGACCCTCGGCGAAGGGGTAGACGTAACCGTAGCGGACCCAGCGCTTGGCGAGCAGGTCGTAGTTGAGGAACATGGTCGAGAACTTCTCGACGTCCTGCAGCTTGAGCAGCGCCAGGATGGCCATGCTGAACCCGCCGAACCACTGCAGCGCATGGAGCGTGAAAGGAGTGCCGAACGCCGCATGGCTTGCCGCCAGAGCGAGCAGCGCGGTCATGGCGAAGAGCGCGATTACCGGGCGGTAGCTGGTGGCACCGGGCTCGGCGACCCGCATGCCGAAGTGCCGCCGCAGGTCATCGTATCCGCCGATGCGTTCGCCGCCGATGAACACCTGCGGCGTCGTCTTCACGCCGTGCTGATCCTTGAACGCGTCCGTCTCGGCGCGCGTCGTGAGATGATGGTCCTCGACCTCGAAGCCCTTGCGCCGAAGCAGGTCCAGCGCCTTGAGCCCGTAGGGACAGGTGTGTTCGGGCATCACCATGCGGTGAAGGACGGCGGTGGGACGGGTCGACACGGGTGCGCTCCTCGTTTGCGGTTCAACGGCACCCGGCCCATATGGGGTCCGTAGTATGGTCCGGAGTCAAGAGCCTATGTCGAGGATGACGATCGCGAGGCTGGCGAAGGCCGGCGGGGTGGGCGTGGAGACGGTGCGCTACTATCAGCGGCGGGGTCTGCTGCGCGAACCCGAACGGCCGGGCGGCGGTGGCTTCCGCAGCTACGGCGAGCCCGATGTCCGGCGCCTGCGCTTCATCCGCTCGGCACAGGGCGCCGGGTTCACCTTGGACGAGATCGGCGAGCTTCTCGAGCTGGACGCGATCGATGACAGGGCTCGGGCTCGTGAGCTGGCACGCTCCCGGGTGGCCGCGCTCGATGCCCGGATCGCGGAACTCCAGGGCGCCCGTGCGGCGCTGGCGCGGCTGGCCGACGCCTGTGCCGGCGGCTCCGCCGGGGCCTGCCCGATCATCACCGCCTTCGAGCCGTGATCACCTGCGCCGCGGATACGACCGCCACGGCCGCTGCGACGGCGTAAGGGTGAGCCCCAGCACCTGCGCCCGGCCTCGCAGGCCGTCGATCGTCCTTCCCATCTCCCGCGCAATCTGCGCCGTCTGCTGGCGCGCCTCAAGGCGGACGCGGAGTTCGGCGTCGTCCTCTTCCGTCCCACCGGCCCGGCGCTCGCCGCGCCGCCGGCGGCTTCCCGTCGTCAGCTATGGAGATGCCCGCTCTCCTCGCACGCCTCGCCCGGTCCCTCGGTCTGGATCGTCGCGTGCTCGATGCCGAACCGCTCGTCGATCAGCTCGGCGACCGCCTTGCGGACGGTGTTGGCATCGGCGCCGGCTGCCAGCGTGACGTGCATCGTGCAGCTGACGTCGTCGTTGGACATCGACCAGACGTGCAGGTCGTGGAGCCCCGCGACGCCGGGGACGGCCGAGACCGCCGCCCGCACCTCGACCAGCCGCAGGCCCGACGGCACGCCCTCGAGAAGCACGTTCGTCGTGTCGCGCAGCAGGAGCCAGGTCCGCGGCAGCACCCACAGGCCGATCGCCACGGCGACGATCGGGTCGATCCACGTCCAGCCGGTGAACTTGATGGCGAGCGCGCCGACGATGACGCCGACCGACCCGATCATGTCCGCCCACACCTCGAGATAGGCGCCCTTTACGTTGAAGCTGCCGTCCTTGCCGGCGGTCAGCAGCCGCATCGAGATCAGGTTCACGACGAGGCCGATCGCGGCCACGATCAGCATGCCCCACGACTGCACCGGCTCTGGATCGGTGAAGCGCTGGATCGCCTCGACGAAGACGTAGATCGCGATGCCGAACAACAGGACGGCGTTGAAGGCGGCTGCCAAGATCTCGAAGCGCCGATAGCCGAACGTGCGCTTGTCGTCGGGCGGGCGCTGCCCGATCCGGATGGCGATCAGCGCGATCACAAGCGCGGCGACGTCGGTGAGCATGTGGGCCGCGTCGGACAGCAGCGCGAGGCTGTTGAAGACGAAGCCGCCGATGACCTCCGCCACCAGGTAGGTGGACGTGAGGGCGAGCGCCCAGCCGAGCATCCTCGCGTTCGCGCCGGCGGTGTGGTCGTGGGAGTGACCGCCGGCTCCGTGATCATGCGCCATGCGTCTGCGGTCCTTCGATGTCGGTGGTCGCGTCCGTCGCGCCCGCCTCGATCCGCCGCTGGCCGAAGCGGGCGTAGAGCGTCGGCAGCACGAACAGCGTCAGCAGCGTGGCCGAGATCAGCCCGCCGATGACGACCGTCGCCAGCGGCTTCTGCACCTCCGCGCCGGCACCGTGCCCGAGCGCCATCGGCACGAAGCCGAGCGACGCGACGAGCGCCGTCATCGCGACGGGCCGCAGGCGCGCCAGCGCGCCCTCGCGGGCGGCCGCGGCCCGGTCGAGGCCTCGGGACATCAGGTCCTGGATCGCCGACAGCATCACCAGTCCGTTGAGCACCGCGACGCCGGACAGCGCGATGAATCCGACCGCTGCGGAGATGGAGAACGGCATGCCCCGGAGCAGCAGTGCGAGGATCCCACCGACCAGGGCCAGCGGCACGCCGGTGAAGACGATCAGTGCGTCCCGCACCGATCCGAGCGCCCCGTAGAGCAGCAGCATGATGACCGCGAAGCAGATCGGCACGACGATCAGCAGCCGGTCCCGCGCCGACGCGAGGTTCTCGAACTGGCCGCCCCATTCTAGATACGTGCCGGGCGGCATCTTCACGCCGGAGGCGATCGCCTGCTGCGCGTCCGCGACCACGCCCGCGACGTCCCGCCCGCGCACGTTCGCCTGCACCACGACGCGCCGCTTACCGTTCTCTCGGCTGATCTGGTTCGGTCCATCGACGATGCCGATGTCCGCGACGGTCGACAGCGGCACGAACCCGCCTTCGGGCGTCGGCACCGGCACCTGGGCGACGGCGGTCAGATCGGAACGCGCGGCTTCGGGCAGACGGATCACGACGGGGAATCGCCGGTCCCCCTCGAAGATCACGCCGGCCTCGCGTCCGCCGATGGCGGCCGCGACGGTGTCCTGCACGTCGCCGGCCGTCACGCCCACCCGCGACATGGCCGTCCTGTTCGGTCGGATGTCGAGCATGGGAAGCCCCTCGGTCTGCTCGATGCGGACGTCGGTGGCGCCCCGCGTCCGACGCAGTATGTCGGCGATCTGCTCGGCAGTGGCGTTCATCTGGGCGAAGTCGTCGCCGAACACCTTGACCGCCACGTCCCCGCGCACGCCGGCGATCAGCTCGTTGAAGCGCATCTGGATGGGCTGGGTGATTTCATACGCGTTGCCGGGGAGCCCGGACAGTCGCTTCTCCAGCCGCTCGACGAACTCCGCCTTGTCGAGGTTTGGGTCCGGCCACTGGTTTCGGGGCTTCATGATCACGAACGTGTCGCTGATGCTCGCCGGCATCGGATCGGACGCGATCTCCGACGTTCCCGTCCGCGAGAAAGCGAACTGCACCTCCGGCTCCCTCGTGATAGCCTTCTCGACCTGCGCCTGCATGGCCTGGCTCTGGTCCACAGACGTGCCGGGGATCCGGATCGCCTGGACCAGCACGTTCCCCTCGTCGAGCTGCGGCAGGAATTCCTGGCCGAGGGTCGTGAACGCCGCGGCGGCGAGCGCGAGCGATCCGACGGCGACGCCCAACGTGGCGCTGGGGCGGCGCATGGCCTTGTCGAGGCCCGGCTCGTAGCGGCGGCGCAGCCATGCGATGGCGCGGCTCTCCTTCTCCTCCACCCGTTTCGACAGCCAGATAGCGATGGCGGTAGGGACGAACGTCAGCGACAGGATGAAGGCGAACACGAGGGCGATGATCACCGTCAGCGCCATCGGTTCGAACATCTTCCCCTCGACGCCGGTGAAGGTCAGCAGCGGCGCGTACACGAGGATGATGATAGCCTGGCCGTAGACGGAGGGCCGGATCATCTCGCGGGCGGACGCCGCGACGATGCCTAGGCGGTCTTTCAGCGGCAGCGGATCGTCCCGACCGTACTGAGCCTCGCCGAGCCGCCGCAGCGAGTTCTCGACGATGATGACGGCGCCGTCGACGATCAGCCCGAAGTCGAGTGCGCCGAGGCTCATCAGGTTGGCCGAGACCCCGGCCTGCAGCATGCCGATGCTGGTGAGCAGCATCGTGATGGGGATCACCATGGCGGCGATCAGCGCCGCCCTGAAGTTGCCGAGCAGCGCGAACAGGACGACGATGACGAGCAGTGCGCCCTCGGCCAGGTTGCGCGACACGGTGACGATCGTCGAGTTCACCAGTTCGGTCCGGTTGAGCACCGGCTTGACGATGACATCGACCGGAAGCGACGGACCGATCTGTTCGAGCCTCTCGGACACGCCGGTGGACACGGTGCGGCTGTTCTCGCCGATCCGCATGACTGCCGTGCCGACGACGACTTCGCGGCCGTTCTCCGAAGCCGATCCCATGCGCAGACCCTGACCGGTGCGGACGGCAGCGACCTGGCTGAGGACGATCGGCACGCCCTCGCGGGTCGCGATGACCGTGCGGGCGAGCTCGTCGGCGTTCCGGACGCGCCCGTCGGCGCGGACGGACAGGCCCTCGCCGTTCCGGTTGACGACGCCCGCGCCGACGCTGGTGTTGTTGCGCTCGAGCGCGGTGGCGAGATCCTGGAGCGTGATCCGCATCGCCGCCATGCGCTGCACGTCGGGCACCACCAGGTATTCCTTGGTGTAGCCGCCGAGCGAGTCGATCCCGGCGAGCCCCGGGGTGCCCTTCAGCTGCGGCGACACGATCCAGTCCTGGACCGTGCGCAGGTAGGTGGCCTTGTCCGCCTCGCTGACCAGATGGTCTCCTTCGGGGCTGATGTAGCTGCCGTCGGGCTGCAGTCCGGGTTCGCCGCTCTTGTGGTTGACCTTGTCCAGCTCGCGGTATTCGACCGTCCACATGAAGATGTCGCCGAGGCCGGTGGCGATCGGCCCCATCTCGGGGTTCACGCCGTCGGGCAGGTCCTCCTCGGCGGTGCGCAGGCGTTCGGACACCTGCTGGCGCGCGAAGTAGATGTCGGTGCCCTCGTCGAACACCGCCGTGATCTGGGCGAAGCCGTTACGGCTGAGCGAGCGGGTGTATTCGAGGCCGGGGATGCCGGCGAGCGCGGTCTCGACGGTGAAGGCGACCTGCTTCTCGACCTGGTCGGGTGAGAGCGCGGGTGCGACGACGTTGATCTGGACTTGGTTGTTGGTGATGTCGGGGACGGCGTCGATCGGCAGCCGCTGGAGCGCGAAGATGCCGGCGATGGCGGCGACGGCGGTGAGCAGCAGGACGAACCAGCGCCGCTCCACCGAGAAGGTGACGATGCGGGCGATCACGGGTCAGTCCTCGTGCTCGGCTTCGCCCATTCCGAGCTCGGCCTTGAGGGTGAAGGAGTTGGTGGACGCGATGCGTTCGCCACCGTTGAGACCGGCCGTGACGACGACTTGGCCGCCGTTGCGCCGGCCCAGCGTCACCGGCACGGCCTTGAAGCCCGTCGCGGTGCGCACGAAGACGTGCGGCTTGTCCTCGATCATCTGGACGGCCGCCGACGGCACCGCGACGGTGCGGTCGCCGCCTGCCGGCACGATGATCGACGCGTTGACGGTCTCGCCCACGCGCCAGGTGTTGCCGCCGTTGTCGAGGGTCGCGATGACCGGCACCAGCCGGGTGGTCTCGTCGAGGACCGGCGACACGAACGTGACCCGTGCCGCCTGCCGGCGCCCCGGGCCCGTGACCTCGACCTGGGCGCCAGGCTGCACGCGTCCGGCGTCGGCCGGAAGCAGCGACATAGCGACCGAGACCTTCGAGAGGTTGGCGATGCGGAACAGCTCCGCGTCGGCGGCGACCGTCTGGCCAAGGGTCGCGGACCGGGCGATGACCTGCCCGGAGATGGGCGAGCGCACGGTGACGCGGTTGAGCGCCCCGCCGCCGCCGCCGGTCGCGGCGAGCTGCTGCTGCGCGAGCCGCAGGGCGATGTTGGCCTCGGTCGCGGCGGTGCGGGCGGCGATCAGGTCCTGCTCGGGCGAGACGCGCTCGGCGAACAGGCGCTGCTCGCGGCGGAGGTTGGACTGTGCCAGCGCCGCGCGGGCGCGCGCCGCCTCGATCTCGCCCTTCAGCGACGCCGCCTCGCGGCTCTCGATCACGGCGAGCACGTCGCCGCGTCCTACCGGCTGACCGAGGTTCCTGGTCAGCGACACGAGCCGCCCGGCGATCGCGGCGGACGCGACCTGCACGCCCTGGGGATCGCCCTCGATGGTGGCGCTCACCTCGATGGCGCCCGCGACGCCGCCGATCGTAGGCCGGACGACCTCTATGCCTGCTTCGGTGATCTGCTGCTGAGTGAGCGTGACCACGCCTTCCTCGGCGTGGCCTTCCTCGGACGCGTGCTCGTTGGCGGCGTTCTCGGCAGGCGCTTCGGCGCCGCCGCCACAGCCGGCGAGCGTCAGTGCGAAGGTCGCGGGGACGAGCGCCCGCAGTATGGTCTTCTTCATGGCTGGGCTTCCGTGTTGGCGGGCGCGCGGGCGGTGAGTCGCTCCAGGCGTGCCTTGGCGTCGTGATAGGCGGCGAGCGCGTCGATGGCGGCCGAGCGGGTCTGGGCGAGCGTGCGTTCGGCCTCGAGCAGGTCCAGCTGGCCGAACTTGCCCTCGCGGTAGCCGATGCGGGCGACGCGGGCGGCCTCCTGAGCCGCGGCGAGCGCCGGTCCGTTCGCCGCGCGCGCGTTCGCCTCCGCGTTGGCTAGGTCGGTCTCCGCCGTGGCGATCGCCTGCTGCGCGTCCAGCAGCGCGACGCGCCGCAGCGCCACGGCCTGGTCGCTCTGGGCTCGGGCGGCGTCGATGCTGGCGCGGCCGTTGTTGAACAGTGGGATCGGCAGGCTGACGCCGAAGACCGCCGCGACGTCGTTAGTGGCCTCAAGCCGACGAGCCCCGGCGCTCAGCGTCAGGTCTGGAACGCGCTGGCTGCGGGCGAGCCGCACCTGTGCATTTGCGGTGGCGACCTCGGCCTCGGCTGCGGCGAGCGCAAGCGTGCCCTCGGCGTTCGCCGCCAGGCGTGGACCGGCACCGGCGCCGACCCTGTCCAGCCAGGCGAGGTCAAACGCGCCGGGGTCTCGTCCGATCAGGCGGGCGAGGTTGGCGCGTGCGAGCACGGTGGCCCGTTCGGCCTGCGACAGTCCTGTGGTCGCGTTGATGCGGGCGACGTCGGCCCGCTGCTCCTCCAGCGGCGATGCCCGGCCCGCGCGCACGCGCACGTTCGCCGCTCTCAGTCCCTCCGTGGCGATGCCTAGCTGATCCCGCGCGATCAGCAGCCGGCGTTCGGAAGCCACCGCCTCGTTGTAGAGCTGGGTCACGCGAAGCCGAAGGTCGGCACGGGCCGCCACCACCGCCAGCCGCGCCCGGGCAGTCTGCGTGTCTGCCACGGCGATCCGCGCCGAGCGCTTGCCGCCAAACTCGATGGGCAGCGACATGCCGACCGTGGTCTCGGCGCCGCGGATGCCGCTGTATTCGCCCGTTCCTACGACGTTCTCCACCTCGACGTTGACCGACGGGTTGGGGCGCAGTCCGGCGACGCGGCGCTGCGCCTCGGCGGCCCGGACGCCCGCATCGGCCGCGCCGACGCCCGGAGCGTTCGCTTCGGCGAGTTCGAGTGCCTGATCGAGCGTGAGCCCGTCCTGCACGGCCGCCGTGGGGCCGGTCTGCGCCTGCGTCGATGATGCGCAGACGGTTGCGGCCAGGGCGGCCGCGAGCATTCGATGCATTTTCCACTTCTCCTGACGCTCGAAAGGTCCGGTGTGAGCCGGTTCGCGTCAGGCCTGCGGAGGGCGGAGCGCCGGGTCCGTCGATGCGCCCGCGAGTGCCGCCTCGGACCGGGGGAAGGGCTGCGCCTCGGCGATGGCCGTCGACCTGCCGGCGGTGTCGCCGGACGTCACCATGACGTGGTGCCCGTGGCAGCTCGCGTGGTGGAGGCAGCCCTTCTTGCAGCCGCCGGGCATCTGGTCGCCACTCGCGTCCGCATCGCCGTCGACGGCCTGGGCGATCTCGGCGCAAGCGATGGAGGATTGCGCGTGCGCGACCGATCCCACCGTCAGCGACAGTGAGAGTGCGAGCATCGCGAACAGGCTGAACAGCCGGGCTATCGGGCGGTTCGTAGCACGGGCCTCGCCGCGTGTCAGCGACGGGCGCATTACCTGGGGCCGCCGTCCATAACCGAGCGGAGATCGTCCGGGATCGGCATGGGGCGGAAGGCGCTCACGTTCGACCGCCCTGTGTTGCCGACGGGGACGCGCCCCGTCATCGCAGCGAGGGGTGCGAGGGCGAGACGCGCCACTTGGCCGGCAACTTCGCGCAGATCATGCAGACGAAGCGCGTAAATGAGCATGCTCCAGTGCACGCGTAGGTGCAGCGGCAGCCTGGGCTGTGACAGGATGTGGGCACGCTCGAGCGCCCACCATGCGCCGCCAACGTCCCCGACGCGGGCTGCGGCGCGGTGGCGCGCCAGTTCGGCATCGACCAGGTGGGGGATCGATGATGATGGGTGCGAAGGCTTCATGCGGTCCTCGCCGAGGAAGGCCGCCTGCCCGAAATAATGCTGCTGCAAGCCATTTTCCACCTCGTGCGACTCGACGTGGAGGGGTAGATGCACCCTGTAGCTGCTGCAGGGTCAAGGGGAAGTTCGGGTGAAGATCGGCGAGCTCGCGCGGGCCACCGCCACGAAGGTGGAGACCATCCGCTTCTACGAGCGGATCGGGCTGCTGCCGGAGCCCGCCCGAACCGACGGCAACTACCGCGACTATGGGCCAGACCAGCTCGCCCGCCTTTCCTTCGTGCGTAGGGCCCGCGACCTCGGTTTCACCCTCGACCAGGTGCGGGAGCTGCTCTCGCTGGCCGACGATCGGGACAGGTCGTGCAAGGCGGTGGACGTTGTCGCCCGCGAGCATCTGGCGCAGGTCGACCAGAAGATCGCCGACCTGCGTTCGTTGCGGAAGGAGCTGAGCGGGATGATCGACCAGTGCGGCCAGGGAGCGATATCCGAATGCCGCATTATCGAGGCGCTGGGGCCTTCGTGATCCGGGCGGGTTGACCCTGTAGCGGCTACAGGGTGCACATGGGTCGCGACTCGCTTTTGGAGGCTGACGATGAGCGACTGCGGATGCGAGGCCGACACGGCCCGGGCCGGTGTGGACCCCGCCTATCGACGCGCCTTGTGGATCGTCGTCGTGCTGAACCTTGGCTTCGGCGCGTGCGAGCTGGTCGGCGGCTTCGTCGCCGGATCGCAGGCGCTGAAGGCCGACTCGCTCGACTTCCTCGGCGACGGCTCGATCACGCTGGTCGGACTGCTGGCGCTCGCGTGGTCGGCGGTCGCCCGCAGCCGCACCGCCCTCGTGCAGGGCGTCTTCCTCGGCGTCCTCGGGGCCGGCGTCCTCGTGTCGGCGATCTGGCGCGCGTTCAACGCCGTCCCGCCCGAGGCCGACCTGATGGGCGGCATCGGGGTCGTCGCCTTGGTCGTGAACGTAGCGGCCGCGCTGGTGCTGGCGCGGTTCCGCGGGAGCGGCGACGCGAACGCACGCGCCATCTGGCTGTTCTCGCGCAACGACGCGCTGGCGAACGTGGCGGTGATCGCCGCCGCGGCGCTGGTCGCGTGGACCGGCAGCGCCTGGCCGGACCTGGTGGTGGCGGGCGTCATCGCGGTGCTCTTCCTCCACTCCGCGTATGACATCATCCGCGACGCACGGCGCGAGATGGCCGAGCGTAAGCCGAGAGGCCGGAGGTGACTGCGCAGACCTACACGCCCCCGCTCGGCACCGGCGACACGGCCGACTACGACCGGGCGATCCGTCGCTGGACGCGCGAGATGCGCTGGCGTCAGGCGATGTTGGCGGCGCTCGAGCCGGCACCCGGCGAGACGATCGCCGACGTGGGGTGCGGCACGGGCAGCTTCGTCGTGATGCTGAAGTCGGCTGCACCCGCCTCCACCGTGATCGGGATCGATCCGGACGACGAGGCGCTCGCCATCGCTCGGCGTAAGGCCGCCGATGCCGGCGTTGAGATCGAATGGCGCAAGGGGTTCGCGCGCGACGTGACGGGCCCCGCGGACGCGGTCGTGTCGAGCCTCGTCTTCCACCAGATGCCTCTGGTCGAGAAGCGCGCCGGCATGGCCGCCATCTATGCGGCGCTCCGTCCTGGCGGCAGGGTGCTGATCGCTGACTATGGGCGGCAGCGCGGGCTGATGCGCCTGTTGTTCCGGCTCACCATCCAGCGGCTCGACGGGGTGGAGGACACGCAGCCGAATGCGGACGGCATCCTTCCGGACCTGATCCGCGAGGCGGGCTTCGAGAAGGTGCGCGAGGTCGACCGCATCCATACGATCACGGGCAGCATCACTCTGCTGGAGGGTCTGCGACCCGGCTGACGTGGGAGGAACGGTCATGGACATCGCGGCCGAGCAGCGGCTCGTCAGGCGGGGTGCCGCGACGGCGTTCCTGTTGACGTCGGCGGTATGCGCAGCCTCGGTCGTCTTCCTGCCGCAGCTGATCCCGATGCCCGGCGGGCTTGCAGAGCGGCTGGCGTTCGGGGTCCAGGCGGGCGTCCCGCACCTGCTCTGCTTGGTCGTGGCGATCCGGCTGGTGTCGAAGGGACGCTACGAGTCCGCGGCCGACATCGGCGGGGCGGCGGCGGGGCCGCCCAGTCCCGTCCTCGCGGTCAAGGCCGCGTTCCTCCAGAACACGATCGAGCAGGCCTTCGTCGGCGTCTGGTGCCAGCTGGTCCTCGCTTCGGTCGCGGACGGTGCCGTGCTCGCCCTTCTTCCCGCGTCCGGCCTGCTGTTCGCCGTGGGGCGCGTGCTGTTCTACCGCCGCTATGCAGGGGGAGCGGGAGCGCGGGCGCTGGGCATGGCGATGACCGTGCTGCCGTCGCTCGCCTGCCTGGGCGCTGCGGGCGTCCTCGCCACTGTGCGGCTATTCGGCTGGTAGCGCCCGCTCTGAGGCTGCCGGCCGGGCGCGGCCGCTCCGCCGGAAGCCCCAGACCAGTGCGAGCACTGCGCACACCTGCGCCCCGAGCGTCTCGACGGTCGGATACAGTCCCAGCATCTCGATGCGCGGGACGTTCTCTATGGGCGCGACACCGATGATGCCCGCCTCCTGCAGGCCTGAGATGCCCTTGCCGGCGAGCACCACCGCGAGCACCGCGATTAGCGCCGAGCTCCACCCGAAGAAGCGCGAGATCGGCAGCCGGGCGCTGAAGCGGAGCATCACCCATGCGATGACCGCCAGGAGCGCGATGGCGGTCCCGGCGCCCGCGAGCATCGCGCCGCCGTTCCCCTCGGCCCAGAGTGCGGCGTAGAACAGGATGGTCTCGAACACCTCACGGTAGACGACAACGAACGCCAGCAGGAACAGGAACCAGCCGGAACGCCTGGTCAGTGCGGCGGTGACCCGCTCCCGCACGTAGCGCTGCCATGCCTCGGCGCTGCTCTTTCCGTGCATCCAGATGCCGACCATCAGCAGGATGACGGCGGCGAACAGCGAGCCGAAGCCCTCGGTCAGCTCGCGCGACGCGCCGCTCACGCTGATGAGGTGGGTGGCGACGAACCAGGTCGCGACGCCCGCGGCGAGCGCGGTCATCCACCCGGCGTGGACGAGCGGCAGGACCGACTGCCGGTCCGTCTTGCGCAGGAACGCGATCATGGCCACGACGATCAGCAGCGCCTCAAGCCCCTCGCGCAGCAGGACGCCGAAGGCGCCGAGGAAGCTCGACGCGCTGCTGGCGCGCTCGGGCGCGAGTGCGTCCTCGGCCTCGCCGAACAGCGAGGCGAGCTCGTGGTTGGCCGCTTCCACTTCGGCGACCGGCCTGCCGGTGCCGATCGCAGCGCGCAGGCGTCCCATCGCCGTCTCGATGCGCGCCATCAGGGCCGCATCGCGTGCGGCGAGGACAGGCTCCACCGGTTCGAACCCGTCGAGATAGGCTGAGAGCGCCAGGTCGGCGGCCGCCCTGCGGTCGCCTCGGCGGTATGCGGCCAGGCTGGCGTCCAGGCGTTCCCGGGTGAGCGCCAGTGAGCCGTCCGGGCGGCTCGTCACGGCGTCGGGGTGCCGGCGCAGGAACGCCGTGACGGCCGCTGCCTTCTCCGGCCCGAGCTCGGTCGACAGGGCGGCGGGCGTGATGCCGACGAGGGCGGCGAGATTCGGCAGCCGCGCGCGGATCGAGGCATCACTGCGCCAGAGCCGTTCGCCTTCGCGTGCGAGCGCATCGGGGTAGGCGAAGCCGCCCGCCTCGAACGCGAGCGCCCAGCGGTCGGCCTCCGGCAGGCCGGCGAAGCTCGGCATGGCGGTGCCCTCAAGGCCTTGGGAGATCACCTGGTAGAGGCCGAAGAGGCTGCGCTGGTCGGCACGGCCTTTGTCTGTGAACGCGATCGGCGGTGGATCGAGGCGGGTGGCCTGCGGTCCGCGTCCGTCTCCCGTTGCGCCGTGGCAAGACGCGCAGTTCTGCGCATAGAGTGTCCGCCCCCGCGTGACATCCGGCGGCGTGGCCGGTGCCAGCGGGACCGGGTATGCGGCGAGCAACGCCTGCGCGAGACCCTTGGCCTGGACTGCGACCGCGTCGGCTGGCGCCTTGCCAGCGATCGTGCGTCTCAGCGCCTGCGAGCGACGGACCAGGTCGGGCTTGGTGGCAGTTGGTGGCAGGCCGGCGACCCGCGCCTCGATCTGCGCCGCGAAATCTCCCATCTCGGCGTATTCAGCGGCGTTCCTGACCTGCCCGCCCGAGACGGCCTCGGGATAGTCGACCGCCACATAGTCGAGCAGCCGCCAGGTGGTCTGCACGTCCGCGTCGCGCGACTGGGCGCTCGCAGACGCCGCCCACGCACCTGAGAGCAGCAGGGTCGCGGCGAGGCAGGTGAACCAGCGGTAGAGCATGACGGCGACGTGTCGGGACATGGTAGGGCTTCTTGCGAGTCGCTCGCTTCTTGCACCCTCTAGCCCCTACAGGGTCAAGGGGCGGCGGCGATCCGGAAGCCGCCAGGTTTCGTTCCGGCGCGGTCGGCGTCCACCACGCTGGCCTAGGCCTTCCCCTTGATCGCGATGGCGGAAGGGTCTTCGGCTGCGGCCTTCTGGCCGGCCGCCTTGCGCTCCGAATACCTGTCGACGAGCTGGGCCGCGTGCGGCCGCATCAGCACCGTGATGCGGACCAGCTCCTCCATCACGTCGACGATGCGGTCGTAATAGCTGGACCGCTTCATGCGCCCGGCCTCGTCGAATTCCTTGTAGGCCATGGCGACCGACGACTGGTTGGGGATCGTGAACATCCGCATCCACCGGCCGAGCAGCCGCAGCGTGTTGACCGCGTTGAACGACTGCGATCCGCCAGACACCTGCATGACGGCGAGCGTGCGGCCTTGGGTCGGCCGCATGCCCTTCATCTCGAGCGGGAGATGGTCGATCTGCGCCTTCATGATGCCGGTCACCTGTCCGTGCCGCTCCGGGCTGCACCAGACCATGCCCTCGGACCACAGCGCGTGTTCGCGCAGCTCGTGGACGGCCGGATGATCGTCACCGGTTACCTGGTCGGGCAGCGGCAGGTCCGACGGATCGAAGACGCGGGTCTCGGCGCCGAACAGCTGGAGCAGCCGCGCAGCTTCCTCGGTCGCCAGGCGCGAGAACGACCGCTGACGGAGCGAGCCATACAGCAACAGGATGCGGGGCGGCGGTTTGTCGTCGCCGAGACCGGCAGCGGGCCGGTGGATCACGAAGTCGCGATCGAGCGCCGGCAGGACGTCCACGTCGTGCAGCTGGCGGAGGCGGCTCATGCGAGTTCCTTGACGAGATATGAGGCGCTCGCTGGGCAGAGCGACGAGAACTGGGCGGTGCCGGTGATTGCGGCCGGGGCCGTCGTGCGGTCGCCGTCGCGATAGCCGCGCCCGCGAAAGAACCCGGCGACGCTCGTAGTAAGCAGGTGCAGGCGCTCGACGCCTTCCCGGCGCGCTAGCGCCTCGGCATGAGCCATGAGAAGCCCACCATGTCCTTGGCGCTTGCGGCTCGGCAGCACCACCAGCGAGCGGAGCAGGCGATCCGGTCCATCGCCCTCGATGCCGATGAACCCGATCGGCCCGTTGTCGTCGGACAGCTCGAAGAAGGCGCGGCCTGGGTGGTCGAGGTCGTCGGTCGGAAGACCGGCGGCGTCCAGCGCCAGCTTCAGGATGTCGCGTGCACCGCCTGCCAGTGGGGCGAAGATCGTACGGTTCACGCCGGAGCGCCCTCATACCAGAAGCGCGTGCGCTTGACGATGGCGACGACGCTCAGCATGACGGGCACCTCGACCAGCACGCCGACCACCGTCGCCAGGGCTGCACCGGACTTGAGGCCGAACAGCGAGATCGCCGCCGCAACCGCGAGCTCGAAGAAGTTGGACGCGCCGATCAGCGCGGCCGGAGCGGCGACGCACCACGCCACGCCGAGCCGCCGGGACAGCCAGTATGCGATGCCTGCGTTGAGATAGACCTGTATGAGGATCGGCATGGCGATCAGCGCGATTATGAGGGGCTGCGCCACGATCTGCTCGCCCTGGAAGCCGAAGAGCAGCACCAGCGTGGCGAGCAGCGCCATGAGCGAGGCGGGGCCGAGCGCTGCCAGCAGCCTTTCTAGCGCCGGCTGGCCGCCGCCGGCGAGCAGGGCCCGGCGGATGCCCTGCGCGACGATCACCGGGACGACGATGTAGAGGGCGACCGACAGCAGGAGCGTGTCCCAGGGCACGGTTACCGAGGCGACGCCGAGCAGCAGCGCGACCAGCGGCGCGAACAGGAAGACCATCAGCACGTCGTTGAGCGCGACCTGGCTGAGCGTGTAGCTCGGCTCGCCGTCGCATAGGTTCGACCAGACGAACACCATGGCGGTGCAGGGCGCAGCGGCCAGCAGGATAAGGCCCGCTATGTAGGACTGGATCTCCCCCGCCGGCAGCAGCGGCGCGAATAGCCAGCCGAGGAACATCGTCCCGAGCGCGGCCATGGAGAAGGGCTTCACGGCCCAGTTGACGAATAGCGTGACGCCGACGCCCTTCCAGTGCTGCCGGACCGAGCCGAGCGCGGCGAAGTCGATCTTCAGCAGCATGGGGATGATCATCAGCCAGACGAGCGCCGCCACGACGAGGTTGACGCGCGCCACCTCGGCGGCAGCGATCGCGGCGAAGACCTTTGGGATCGCCTGTCCCAGCGCGATCCCCGCAATGATGCACAACGCCACCCAGAGCGACAGGTAGCGCTCGAACGTGCCCATCAGCGCACGCGCTGGCCCGAGGCGTCGACGACCTGTTCGCCGTCCTCCTTGGCGAAGGCGCAACGCTGCGGCCCGGGCAGGATGTCGAGCACGGACTCGGATGGACGGCACAGGCGCACGCCGAGCGGCGTCACGACCAGCGGCCGGTTGATCAAAACTGGGTTCGCCATCATCGCGTCGACGAGCGCCTCATCGCTCAAGGCTTCGTCGCCCAGACCGAGCTCACCGTATGACGTGCCCTTCTCGCGCAGCAGCTGCCTTGGGGTTAGACCTGCTCGCTCGATCAGCTGGATAAGCAGCGCCCGGGCGGGCGGCGTCTTGAGATACTCGACGACGTGCGGCTCGATGCCGGCGTTGCGGATCATCGCCAGCGTGTTGCGTGACGTCCCGCATTCGGGATTGTGGTAGATCACGATGTCGGTCGGCATGTATCGGCTCATGTCAGCAGCAGGAGAGTTCGGCCAGCAGCGGCTCGCACAGGTCCGCGCGGCCCTGGCAGCAATCCTTGGCGAGGAAGACCATCAGCGCGCGCAGCGTGTCGATCTCCGCTCGCTGGATCTGCTGCCGGCCGCGCTTCTCAGCCCGGACCAGTCCCGCCTTCGCCAAGACCGCGAGATGCGTCGAGAAGGTGCTCTGTGTCAGGGCCGTTGCCTCGACGAGCTCGCCCGTGGACAGTCCGTCGGGCTCGTGCCTCACCAGCAGGCGAAAGGCGGAGAGCCGCGTGGGATGTGCAAGCGCGGCAAGCGCCGCTAGAGCGATCTCATCGGTCATTCATCGGCAATAGCCGATGTGATCCTGATGATCAACATCCATCGGGTCTGACCGATCCTTCCGTCGCCCGATACGCTCTGGTGCTAATCCATCAGCGGATCGAATTCAGCGGAAACGGGCACGGTAGCTTTGCGCGAGATCGTCCTGCTCCTCGGCCTCCTCCTCGTCGTCCGCGTCGATGTGGAGCAGCACGGTCTGGAAGCCGTTAGCCTGGTCCAGAACCTGCATGCGCAGATCGGGTGCTCGACTGCGTTCCGGCCGGATCCAGTCCGAGGGATCGGCGCGGTCCCATGAACCACCGCCGAAGCGCGTCGACAATGATGTCGGCGCAACATCGCCTGCACGCAGGACGAGCGATGGAAACGAGCGGGAAGGACGCGCATACCGCACGCGCCCGTTGCGGACGAAGACGAACGCGCACGTCTCACCGGAAAGCTCCGCATAGCGGTTCGCTGCCGCCTCCAAGCTGACGTCGTAGGTCGTGGCGAGCGGGCGCAGATGGCCAACGTCGGGTGAACCCATGCCGTCCGTTTGCGCTGCAAACCAAGGCTTGGGCATCAGCAGGCCGGCCGCGAAGCGGTTCGCCTGCGCCTCCTCCTTCTGGTGGAGCGTCTCGCGTCCGCGCTCCATCAGATCCCTGGCCGTGCAGCGCTTGTCGCCCCGGTGGGCGGCGATCAAGAAGTGCCCTAGCTCGTGGGCGATCGTGAATCGGCGTCTGGGCGCGGCCATCCCGACGGCGGACAGGATGATGCCCTTCGTCTTCTCGAGGTCCGTCATCAGCGCGCCTACGAACCCGTCGACTTCCAAGTCGCGGAATTCGAGGATACCGACGCTGAGCGCGAACGTCTCGACATCCACTGGCGGCCTCCAGTCGCGATGGTGGTCAAGGATGACCGCGAGGAGGCGCTCGGGGGATCCGCAATCGGCGAGATCCATCAGCAGCGCCTCGTTGACCATCACCGGTCCTTGAGGCTCGCCGCGACGGTTCGGAGCGTCTCCCAATCCCGTGTCGACAGGTCACCGCCGAACTCGCGGAAGAACTGGAGAGCCGCCGGATCGCGTTCCTCGGCCTCGGCATCATCGGTCAGATAGGCGATGGTGACCGAGAAGTGCTCGGCGAGTTTTCGCACCAGCTCGATCCCGGGATTGCGGCTCTTGCCCGTCTCGAGCTCCCAGATGTGCGCCTTGGACACGCCAACTCCGTCGGCGACCTGCTGAAGCGATTGCCGGCTACGCGTGCGCAGCTCCTTCAGCTTCGTGGCAAGTGACAAGCTCATACCTCCCCGGCACCAACCGGCGCCGTCTGATGAATCTTACGCTACGTGCGCGCTGGTTTACAAGACGTTTCTCGTTCACTATATCTTACACCATGTAGGAAAGGGCTGATGATGGTCGACGAGTCGGACGCGGTGAAAAGGAGTGCAGCGGACCTTCCGCGGCGGATCCTCGCGATCGACGGCGGTGGCCTCAAGGGTGCGCTCCCTGCTGCCTTCCTCGCCGAGATGGAGCGCCTAACCGGCAAGCGCGTCGTCGATCAGTTCGACCTCATCGCCGGCACATCCACTGGCGGCATCATCGCGCTTGGACTTGGACTGGGACTCAGCGCGGCTGAGATTTGCCGCTTCTACGTGGAGCGGGGGCCGACGATCTTCGACCAGGCGCCACTGCGTGGACCGCTCGCAGGTCTGCGAGCGAAGTGGCGTGGCCTCCGGCGCACCGCGCGCCACGTCGGCACCGTCAAGTATGAAGCCGCGGAGCTGCGCAGGGCACTCGAGGAGGTGTTCGGCACCCGCCGGATCCGCGATAGCACGACGCGGCTGGTGATCCCCGCCTATGACTCCGCCCATGGCGGCCCTTACGTCTTCAAGACGGCGCATCACGAGCGCTTCCGAGTCGATCACGAGCGGCTCGCGGTCGATGCCGCACTCGCCACCGCGGCTGCACCTTCATTCCTTCCGGCGCACAGCTTTGAGGGTGCTTCGCACCTGCTCGACGGCGGCATCTGGGCAAACAACCCCATGGGTTCGGCGGCCATCGAGGCGGCCAGCATCCTGTGCTGGCAGATGGACCAGGTCCGTATGCTGTCGCTCGGCTGCACCGACACCCTCCATCCGGTCAAGGAGGTGGTCGGCATGAAGGATGTGAAGTGGCTGCTGGAGTTGATGTTCCAAGGGCAGGATCGGTTCAGCCAGGCGACGGCCAAGCTGCTGCTCGGCCATCCGCATACCAATCCGCACCTTCACCGCATCAACCCCATGGTCGAGCCCGGCTTCGTCTCGCTGGACGATGCATCCAAGGTCGAGACGTTGGTGCAGATGGGACGAGCCAGCGCTCGGTCGCAGCTGCCGATCCTCGAGAAATGCTTCTTTATCGGCACGCGGGAGCCGTTCGTCCCGTCCAACATCGACGAGAGGAACTGAGATGCTGCATTCGACGCCCGTCGACCGATACTATGACGATCTGCTCGCCGACGTGGCCCGGCGGATCCAACTCACGCCCACTGCCTACAAGGAGGCAGTGGGGCACTTCGACGCGGTCAGCCGCTATCTCGACGAGCACGAGAGCGGCTTCCCGGCCTACAGCCCTGTGATCTATCCGCAGGGTTCGTTCCGCATGGGATCGACGATCTCGGCCTATGACGATCGAGAGGATTACGACATCGACCTGCTCCTCGAGCTGGCGCTCGATCCGCAGTCGGATCCAGAGGCGGTGTTGCGCCTCGTCGCGCGGTCGCTTGAACAGGGCAAGGGTCGGCTGAAGTTCACCACCTGCGAGATCAAGAAGCGCTGCGTGACGCTCGGCTACGCCAACATGCACCTGGACGTGACGCCGGCGGTGCTGGTGCCGTTCAGGGATCCGCGTGTGATAACGATCTTCGATCGACACCCGCAGCGTCCCGACCATGCGCTGGCGAACCCGGAGGGCTTCGCCCGCTGGTTCGACGGGCGCGTGCGCCCGCGCAGCGTGATCGCTACCCGCGCCACCCGGGCTCAGGTGGTGCCGGTGCCGGAGCAGACCCCGGCCGAACACAAACCCGACCGGCTGCTCGCCATCCAGCTGCTCAAGCGCTTCCGCGACATCCGCTGCGATCGCGGGGGCTACGACCGCTGTCCGTCCGTGTTGCTGTCCTGCCTCGCCGCTCAGGCCCCGCAGGGCACCGGCCTCGTTACGGACCTGCGCTCTACCGCATTGCATGTCGCCCGCGAGGTATCGGTCGCGAACCTTCGGGTGGAGAACCCCGCGTGCCGCGACGACGTGCTGTCCGACCGTTGGCCGAGGAAGAGCGGATCCAACCATCGTTTCGCCGCCGACCTCGTCTTTCTAGCCGAGCGGCTCGACGAGCTTGCGCGTGCCGACGGCACTCAGGTGCGCAAGCTCGATATCCTAAAGGACCTGTTCGGCGAGAATGCGGCGCGCGGTGGCTTCCAGCAGGCACTGGACCGAGCCGCCGCGCAGAGCCGGTCGGGCCAGTTCGCCGCCGGAAAGACAGGTGCGGTGAGCTTCGCCGGGGCGGTTCCCGCCGGAAGCGTCGCGGCGCCGACGCATCGCTTCTACGGCGAACCCGCGCGGTGATCCGGAACCCGGGCGTTTGTTGGTCTGAGCCGCTTTACACGGCCGGCTCAACAAATTGGCGTCCGAGGTTCGCGGAAGTGCTGTCCGGGATGCAGGCGAAGGCGATGGCCGATAAGTTCCCAGGTTTGCGCCCGGTGCTCGATCTTCCCTGGGTGACGATCTGGGAGGGCGAGCTGCGTCCGGTTTCGGAGGCCTATTTCGTCCGAATAGTTGATCATCGCGGCGCCGACGATGGCCGGTTCGCGTTCGTCAGTCGGTGGCCCAGCGTTCGCGTATTGTCCCCCTTGTCGCGCCGCGATGAGGCGCCGCATGAGCCGGTGCCGCACCTCTATGGCGGCCACGACAATCCGCGTGGTGCCGAACTCTGCCTCTTCCATCCGCGGAGCCGCGACTGGAACGACTGGATGTTGCTGGCGGACTCGATCGTCCCCTGGGCGGCGGAATGGCTCTACTATTACGAGGTGTGGCACGTCACCGGCGTATGGGGCGGCGACGAATGGCTTCACGAAGATCCTGCACCGCGGACGGCGAGCCCGGAACTGTCCGAAAACCAACCTGGCCGACATCGCAGAGTGGAGGCGCCCTTGCTCCGGAGCATGCCCTTTCTGCTTAACGCCTGAGCTTACGGCGGGTGGTCGCCGGCGGCTTTGATGCCTCGGTTGACCCAGCGATCATTGTCTCTAGCCGATCGACTTGTCGCCCAGGCGCGAACGGACCCGCTCCCCGCAGCAGCAGTCCATGCTGCTGGGATCGGGTTCGCTCACGTCGGCGCAGCCGAGGCAGCAGTCATGCATGAGGAACAATGCCAGATCGCGGATCGCGTCGGGTTCCGCCTTGTAGATGATGCTGCGCCCCTTCTTGGTCGATGAGATCAGGCCGGCGCGGGACAGGATGGTCAGGTGCACCGACATGGTGCTCGCCGGCGTGCCGATGCGTTCGGCAAGCTGGCCAGGGGATAAGCCGTCCGGCCGCGCGCGGGCGAGCTGGGTGAAGACCTCCAGACGGGTCGGCTGCGCGAGCGCGCTCATCACCTCGATCGCTTTCATCTTTTCCACCCCTCTAGAATAGTCGAAGCGACAGCCTCCGCAAGCCGTTCCGGCGTGGCCACACTCGTGAAACGAGCGTTAACCATCAAAACATATTTCGTTGTTACTAGAAAGGTTGAAATAGGAAGCGACGGATCCATATCGTCGCCGTCCGGCCATCCGTCGCCAAGGCCGGGCGAGTGAGCGTCAGAACCACCGGCGACTGGGAGTAGGGCTATGAACGCCATCACTCTGGGCGCGGATCATGGCGCCATGCGGGTCGATTATCCGACCAGCGACATCGACTACCAGGATCCCCTGGATGCGGACGAGCCTAACGACGGCATCGTCGCCACCTCGCGGCGGGGGCTGACCCGTCTCGCTCTCGTCGCCGTCGAGGCGGGCGCCCGTTTCCAGCGTGAGGGGATCGCCCACGATCCCGTGGCCTGGATGCTCGCCCCGCGCCGGCTGTTCCGCGGAGCCGCGGCGATCGAGGCCTGTCTCGAGCGCGACGACTGCATGCGCGCGGTCCTGCTGCACGGGCTCTCCATCGGGCTGGACGCCGCGCCGGCTCGCATCGACGCCCTGCTCGCTGACAGCCCGGGCGACGACGACCTCGGCGGCCCGTGGCTCGGCGGGGAGCGTGGAGGGATCGCGAGCGGTCCGCCCGGTAGTCGCCGGCTGCGCCTCTACAGTGCGGTCGTCGTGATCGCCCGGGGCGGCGAGCTGCTCCACGCCTTCCACGCGTCGGTCGCGCCGTCGGCGGCCGTCGTTCGCGAGCGCATCCGCGCGCGGTTCGGCTCGGCGGCGGCGGGACAGGCCGAGATCCGGGTCGGCTTCGACCCAGACTGCCCCGCGACGATGGGCATGGTGCCGCCCGCCGTCGTCGACACGCTGATCGCCGCCGGCCGCCGGCGCCGCCCCGCCATGCTCGCCGGTCTCGACATCACGGTGGAGCAGCGCCTGCCGTCCTGATCCCGGGCGAGCGCACCAGACGACCGACACCACAATCGAATACGGAGGCAACCATGTCGTTCTCGAACGTCGGGTGCGAAGTCGCGCCCGCGGAAGGCGGCGATTCGTCCGTCCGCATCCTGCACAGGCTCGACGTGCAGGAGGGCCCGACCGGTGAGGGCGCAGGCAAGGGCCCGCATGTTGGGCTGGTGCTCGACGTCGAGACCACCGGCTTGGACTTCGAGCGCGACGCCATCATCGAGCTCGCCGCTCGCCGGTTCCGCTATGACGATGAGGGCGTCATCACCCACATCGACCGGCCCTACGAATGGACCGAGGATCCGGGCAAGCCGATCCCGCCGGAGATCGCCGCGCTCACGGGGCTGCGCGACGAGGACGTCGCCGGCCGGTTCATCGATGACGAGGCCGCGACGCGCCTGTTGCGGTCCGCGACCGTCGTGATCGCCCACCACAGCCGGTTCGACCGCCGCTGGGTCGAGCGGCGGCTGGACGGTGCGCAGGGTCTCGCATGGGCGTGCTCGATGGAGCAGATCGACTGGCGGGGGCGCGGCTTCGACGGGCGCAGCCTCGGCTTCCTCCTGTGTCAGGCGGGCTGGTTCCACGACGGCCACCGCGCGGGTGCCGACGTGGACGCCGTGATCCAGCTGCTGCGCCACCCGTTCGAGGACGGGCGGACGGCCTTGGCGGATCTGCTCGAGCGTTCGGCGAGGCCGAGCTGGGTGGTGCGGGCGGTCGGTGCCGACTTCTCGGTCAAGGATCTGCTGCGCTCGCGTGGTTATCGCTGGGACCCTGCGCGCAAGACCTGGTGGACGGAGGTCAGGGACGACGAGCGCGTGCGCGAGGAGTTCTGGCTGGCGGCCAACGTCTATTCGACCTCGGCGAGGGCGCTGGGCCCGACGTTCGAGGAGATCTCGCCCACGACGAGGTTCCTGTGACCACCGCCGGCCATCGCCGCGGCCACCGGGCCGCCGATCGCAGCCACGTGCTGACGGAGGCGCCCGATGCCGGCGAGGGCTGCTGGCCCGCACTCGACGCGGAGAGCGGCGCGGTGCTGCTCGTGCGCGCCGTGCCCGGCGAGGCGGGCAGGCGCGATGCCGTGTGGAGCGGCGAGGTCGGGCCCGAGCGGGCGCGGTGCGTGTTCGACTGGATGGCCGCGCGGCCGGATCAGTGGGCACTTTGGGCGAGGTTGGCCTGCCTGTTCGGCGAGCACGCCGTCACGTCGGTCGTGATCGATGGTGCGGAACGCGACGCAGAGCAGGCCGCCATCGCGGAGGAGACGGCTCGCCTGAAGGCGGAGGAGCGTTGCAGGCTGCACGAGCGGGTCGAGCTGTTCGTGCTCGACCCGAAGAACAAGCGGCCCGGCCTGTCCCTGGAGAGCGGTGACGAGGACCAGCCGTTCTTCGTCATGCGCTTCTCCGAGAAGTGGGAGCGCGAGCGGGTGCTGGACTGGTTGCGCTGGCAGAAGCCCCGCTTCCGCGACTTCCGGGGCATCGTCGAGACCGAAGGGCCGGTCGCGCTCGAGCGCGTCATCATCGCCGGCATGCGCGAGACCGAAGCCGACGTGAAGCGCCGCGGCCTGGCGTCCGGCGGTCGCCGCCCGCTCCGGTTCTGGAGGGGGGAATGAACATGGTCGGCACGGATCACGATCCTGGGCGCGACCGTCCTACGGCAATCGCCCCGAACGTCTCGGCCGGTGCGTCCGCGGTGATCGCGGAGAGCTTCGCCGGGGAGCCGTCTCCACTGGGACTGAGCACGGCGCTCGAGCTGCGCGGCGGTTCGGGTCGAGACCGCGAGCGGCTCACGTTCGATCTCGGCTTCGGCTGGCAGGAGGAGTTGCGTGCGGCCGTCGGGTGCGGTCTCGCCCGCTTCGCCGGGACCGGGGAAGGTTGGTTCGCCCTCCCGCCGCTGCTGCTTCGCGGCCCCGCAGGCGTCGGGCGCACGCACGTGGCGCGGCGGATCGCCGACCTGGCGGGTCTGCCGCACGTCGGAGTGGCGGTGGGCGGTCCTCTGGGCATGGAGCAGCTGCGGCCGAGCGGCTGCGGACCGGATCTCGTGCTGCCGTCCGCTCCCGTGCTGGCGATGGCGGTCTCGCGATGCGCCAACCCGGTCGTCAGCGTCTACGGCGTCGAAGCGCTCGATGCCGCCGCCCAGGCCGAGCTCGCGCGCATGATCGATCCCGAGACCGCCGGCCGCTGGGTGGACTATGCGTGCGGTGCGACCGTCGATCTGCGGCACGTGAACTGGATGATCCAGGGTCAAGAGCCGGAGGCGCTGACCCCGCATCTCCAGCGCCTGCTCCGACCCGTGGAGCTTCGGCCTCCCCTCGGCCGCGACGTGCCGCTGCATCTCGCCGAGGTGCTGGCCGAGGCTGCCGTCGACCTCGGCGTAATCGACCGCGTCGGCGCACGCGCCGAGGAGGGCATCGCGTATCTTTCCCGTCTGCAGGGCGCGAGCTCGACCTCCCGCATCTACGCCGCCGCGCGGCAGTGGCTCGAAACCCAACTCGGATGATCGAAGAAGAGGAGAAGAAGATGAATAAGGATGAAGGATTCTCGATCGAGATCGACGGCAAGGTGGTGTCCGTCACCGCAGCCACCATCGCGATGAGCAAGGTGCTCGAGCTGTCGGGCATTGGCGGCGAGGGGATCGTCGTCCGCATCGACGGCGGCCGCGCCGCTCACGTCGCGAAGGACTGGCACCTCGAGCTGGTGCCCGACGCCCGTCCAGCCTTCCGAACCTTCCGCGGGACCACGGTTCATCACCTGCGTGTGGCGGGGCTCGTCTGGGATTGGGGCGGACCTGCGATCACGGAGAGCGATATCCGCGCGATCGGCGGCATTGGCGAGGATGTCGACCTCTATATGAACGGCGATGCCGAGCCGCTGCGCCGCGGGTCGGTCGTCGATCTCACCACGCCTTGGCCGCCGCAGATCGATGCGCGCGACGCGGTGCCGGAACGCTCGTCCGTGCCGGTGGTCATCAACGGGCGGCAGGTGCTGCTCGAACGCCCGGACGTGACCTTCGAGGATCTCGTCGGCCTGGCCTTTCCCGGGACCGACCTCGCCAGCGCCTCAAGTCGGGCGCTGACGGTCACCTACCGCCGCGGGCCGCCCGAGCGTCCCGAGGGCTCGCTGCTGTCGCAGGATGCGATCAAGGTCCGCCGCGGCGAGGTGTTCAATGTCAGCGCCACGAACAAGTCGTAGCCCGGACCTCAGGCGCCTTGTCGGCGATGGCTACGACGTGGCCATCGTTGCCGGCTTCCTAGTCGTGCGCGACGTTCCTTACGTTGATCGTCATCGGCGGGTTCGCCGAGGTCATCTCGTGTCGCGCCTCGATCTCGCCGGCGATCGCACGGTCGCGCCGCGTGATCATCAAGCCTGGTTCGGCGGCGCCCTTCCCTGCGACCGTGAGGGCCGCCCCCTCGTCAACATGGTTCATGCCCAGCATCAGCGACGCGACCTCGGCGGCGGCCTGATCGTCGATCATTTGCTGTGCAGCAGGCCGATCGGGCGCGAGTTCGTCGACTATCACGAGAAGATGGTCACGTTCGTGGAGCAGATATCTGCTCATGCGGCGGCGCTCGACCCCACCGCCACGGCCCGCACGGGCAGGATCGTAGCCGCCGGTGCCGGCGAATCGCCGTTCCACTATGTGGACACGGCCACCCCGCGCAGCGGGATCGGCAGGCTGTCCGAGCGCATCGCCGGTCAGACCATCGGGATCGTGGGCCTGGGCGGCACGGGCGGCTATGTGCTAGACTTCGTCAGCAAGACGCCGGTCAGCCGCATCCACCTGTTCGACGACGACCAGTTCCTGCAGCACAACGCCTTCAGGACCCCCGGCGCCGTCGCGCTGGACGAGTTCGCGGAGCGGCGCGCCAAGGTCGATCACTTCGATAGGATCTATTCGCGGCTGCATCGCGGCATCGTCCCCCATCGAATGAGGATGGGGCCCGCGACGCTGTCGCTGCTCGATCGAATGGACTTCGTCTTCCTCTGCCTGGACGAGCCGGCGATCAAGCGCCCGCTGATCGAGCGGCTGGAGGATCGCGGCGTCGGCTTCATCGACGTCGGCATGGGTTTGCAGGCGGCGGATGGTGGACTGACCGGCATCGTGCGGGTGACCACGAGCACGCCGACGATGCGGGATCATGTGTGGGACAGGCGCCGGATCCCCCTGGCTGCCGACCCGGCCGCCGACCCTTACGAGACCAACATCCAGGTGGTCGAGCTGAACGCGCTGAACGCCGCGCTGGCCGTGATCAGGTGGAAGCGGCTCTACGGCTTCTACATGGACACCGAGGCCGAGCACTTCTCGACCTACGCGATCGACGGCAATCACATCGTGAACGACGACCGCCACTAGGCGCGCCTGGCAGCTGCGGCGGTGATCGCTGGAGCGCCGCGGCTGCACGCCTGGAATCGCCCGTGTCACTTAAAGCGCCGTTGTGACAATGTTATCGCGCCGCAGCGGGATCGAGGGGGATGCTGGTGGGTCCGCCGGGGCTCGAACCCGGGACCTCTCGATTAAAAGTCGCTTGCTCTACCGACTGAGCTACGGACCCGCACCAGCGCCGCTGCGCCTAGGCAGAGCGCGGCGGCTGGTCAACCGGGCATTGAGCTGTCGCATGGTCAAACCGCTGATCGGATCGCGCCAGCCGGGCACGATCCGCACCAGCGGGCCCAGAACGAAATCGCGGGTGCGAAGCGCGGCGTGCGGGATGATGAGGCCTGGTTCTGCCCAGCTGCCCCCGCTCCACAACAGGATGTCGAGATCGATCACCCGCGCGCCCCAGCGTTGTCCACGCCGGCGACCGAAGGCCCGCTCGATCGCCTTAAGGCGGCGGAGGAGGTCGCCGGGCGCGCAATCGCTCTCGATCACGGCGACCGTGTTGGCAAAGCGCCTGATCGAGGGGCCGAGCGGCGCAGTGACGATGATCGGGGCAAATACGACGAGGCGGCCGGGAAGCGCGGCCAGCGCGGCGGCAACCTCCGCGGTAGGGGAGCCATGTCGCCCGCGCCGGTTTGAGCCGATTCCCACGACATAGGTTGAGCGCGTCATGCCACTGCGCCTATCGGACGGCGATGGATCACGCACCCTCTGCCTTGCCAGCCACCGAACCGCCGCACGATTGCCCGCTGTGCCCACGCCTCGCCGCCTTCCGCGACGCGCTGCGCAGCGAATACCCGGGTTGGTGGAATGCGCCGGTGCCAGCGTTCGGCGACCCCGATGCGTGGCTGGTGATCGTCGGGTTGGCGCCGGGGAAGCATGGCGCGAACCGCACCGGTCGCCCCTTCACCGGCGATTATGCGGGCGAGTTGCTGTACGCAACGCTCGCCAAATACGGGTTGAGCGAAGGGACGTTCGAGGCGCGACCTGATGACGGCCTGCAGCTTCGCGGGGCGATGCTGGTCAATGCCGTCCGCTGCCTGCCGCCCGAGAACAAGCCGACGCCGGAGGAAATCCGCACCTGCCGCCCGTTCCTGGAAGCACCGATCGCCGCTTTGCCAAAGGCGAAGGTGTTCGTCGCGCTGGGGCAAATCGCGCATCAATCGACGGTGAAGGCGCTGGGCGGGCGGCTGCCGAAGGCGAAGTTCGGCCATCTGGCGGAACATCGCATGCCGGACGGACGGCTGCTGATCGATAGCTATCATTGCTCGCGCTACAACCAGAACACCGGACGCCTGACGGCACCGATGTTCGAGGCGGTGTTTGAACGCGCGCTGGCCTGCCGCGACGGCTGAGACTGGTAGCGGTGTCGCGGGCACCGTCAGACGGGCGTTGGGGCGGGTGCGGCCTTCAGCGTGTCAACGAGGAAGGTGAGGGCGGTCCGGGCAAACGCCTCCATGTTGGCGATGCGGTCGGGCGATCCGGTGTCGACCGTGATTGCCCGCGCGACGTCCGGCCCCACCACTGCGATGCAGCTGCGGCCCGTCGGCGCACCGCGTGGATGCTGATCGGGGCCGGCGGAGCCGGTTTCGGCGATGCCCCAGTTGGCACCGAAACGGTCGCGGATGCCTCGCGCCTGGAGAAGCGCATAGGCTTCGGTGACGGACTCCATGCCGGTCAGCGCTTCACGCGGCAGGCCGAGCAGGATGTCGCGCCCCTTCAGCGAATATATGACGCCCCCGCCGCGGCAGAAGCGCGTCGCGCCCGGTACCGTTAGCAGCCCTGCCAGGATCAACCCGCCGGTTGCACCATCAGCGACCGCAATCGTCTGGCGTCGCTGGGTCAGCAGCGTGGCTGCTTGTTGCGCGAGCGGGTGAAGGGCGTGGAGCATCGAAGAGCCTTCGTTGTTGGGGCGACACGACCCACCATCCGCGAGTGGGAGCGCAAGCGCAAACCTCGATTAACGTATGGCCCGCTCGGCGGCTGATCCGATGCAGCTATTCCGCGATCGTCGATGATGAATGCGGCGACTTGTCGGGGGCGCCCGGCGAGAACAGCCAGTTCAGGTAGCTTGCGATGCGTATGCCCGCTTGCTTGAGGCGGCCGTCGAGTGCCGAACGATGCTGGTAGGCGTACGACCAGGAGAGTTTGGGGTCCTGCGGGTAGATCTGCTCACGCAGCTTCACGCTTTCGGTCATCCAGGTGTCCGGGCGCGGATCGCTCCAGGCAATGACATCCTCTGGGGTGATCGCGCGCGAGAGGAAGCTCGCATATTCCGAGAAGGACAGCTGCTTCTGTTCGATCAGGCCAGAGTCCCAAAGCGAGTGCAGGTTGGTCGGTCGGTTGAAGAAGGCCACCGGCGTATCGTTGCCGCCGCGATCGTTACCGCGACCGACATGAAGCGGCTGATGCAGGTCGCCGATGATGTGAACGACAAAGCGCAGCGCGGTGCGCTTGTCCTCGATCGACGCCGCCGGATCCTGCAGCGTTGCGGTGAACGCGCCGAGCGCGGTAATCGCGTCGCCTTCGGGTGGCGCCATGCTCGCCTTGTAGGCGTCGCCATGGGCGACGGTGACATAGTGCCACGGGCTGGCCGTCTTCTGCCAGAACGGCGCGGGATCCGACTTCATGTCGTCCGGCCATGTCGCAGCCTCCGCCAGGGTTTCGGATCCAATCAGCAGTTGCACATTGGCCTTCGCCAGCCCGCTCAGATTCTGTTCGGCGATAGCGCCGGTGATGCGGTGGCCGTTGGCGCCCCAGGCGAGGGCGGGGAAGGCAGCCAGCAGCGCGCCGGCGGTAATCAGGATACGCGTAAACATCGCCGCGCGCATAGCGGCGCGAAGCTGAACGGCCGCTATCTGACGGGCGGCGGGATAACGCGGCGTCGATTATATTAGCGGCCGGGAAGCGCCCGGGATCGTGCCTGCTCGTCCCGGTGGATCAACGTTGGAAGGCTAGACCTGGTGCGCGCTTTTCAGATGAGCGGCTGGAGCGGGTGAAGGGAACAGGTCGAGAACGTAAGTGGCTTAAGGCGACTGCGTAACGTCCGCTGCCGCCCCACACCCTGCCATTCAGGGCCACTAACAAGCGTTCCGAGAGCGATGTCGTGGCCGGAACTGGGCCGGAACCCGACCGGCGGCTTTAGGTGAGCGACACGCGATAGCGGCCATTGCCGATCGACAGCCCGCAACGGCCGCTTGCGCCCCAATTGCCGACAATGTTTGCTACCTTCATACAGCGGTCGATGGCCAACACCCTGGAACCAATCCGCTATCGCACCGCGCTCTGCGTGTCGTCAGCGCTTGCTTTGCTGGCAGTGTCCGGCTTGGGAATGGGCGGCCCTCACGACGCAATCGGCTGGGTCAATTTCCTGCTGCTGCTGTTTTTCCCAATGGCCATTTGGCTATCGCGACACGGTGCAGCCGCGCCTTACCTTCAAGTCTTATCCCTTGCGATTGCCGCGGTGGCGGTTGGTTATGTGGCCTTCGTCGCCTTTGCAGAGTAACGTCCGGTTTCCACCCAATCTCGGTCATTGGCGAAGCGGTCGTCGATCCTAAAAGCGGTCCGGCAGGAAACGCCCCAATAGCGGACATTCGGCTAGGCAACCGCCAAAGCGATTACGCCACCGGTCACTACCAGCAGCGCAAAGCAACCCCACCACGGAAACGCTACGCCATCGAAGTAGTCACCAGTTTCTAGATAGGTCCGAATGGCTTCTCGCTGAGCGTCACCATAGAGGGCATCGCGAGCGCGAATGTTGCTGTCGGACAGAAAATGAGCCACAATCTCGGGCACCTCCTCACCAGATGCGTAAAGCTCGCGGTCAAGTTCGTCGCAGAGGCGATCAACGATGGGCCAGTCAACCGAAGATGCTTCTTCGGCGGCGAGTATCGCCGCTAAGCAGTCCTGAATGTTGCTGATTGCCATAGCTTAAACATAGCGATCTCTGCGGTTACGAACGACCGCTTTCCACCCAATCTATGTCGTTCTTGTGCGGTAAGGCGATTCCGAGAGCGGACAGGCACGAAGCGCCCCAGTTGCGGACACTCATGAAGTTGGCAGAATACGCCTTATGCTGATGATTGCCGCTTCGCCCGTGAAGCACAGTTGCGGCTCAAGGCCAGAGAACGACAGCGTGAACATATCGAGGTAGCCCAAATAGTTTCTACCTACCCAGCACCATCCCAGCGCCGATCCAACGTATTGGGACAACTCGGGGACAGCTTGCCAACCGTCCTTGATATCCGGCGCTGCCGCAAGCTCCACGGCGATCTCGTCGGTATCCGCGTCAACCTGCAGCATGACGGCGCGGTTTCCGATCACCACCGCGACGTCGCGCCAGCCAGCCGCTCCGTCGCGTCGACCGAGCACAGCGGTCGCAACCTGCCCATGGACCTCATCATAGTCGAACTGGAGCATCGTGCGGCCGGTCATTGATCGCCTTTACCGCACCGGCGCAATGTCCGCTAACCACCCAATCTAGGCCGCTCTTGCACGGTGGGGCATTCCACGAGCGGACAGGCAGGAACCGCCCCAGTAGCGAACATTGCGTGTCGCGGCTAATGGAAGTGGATGGTGACCTTCCTCGGAGCATTGATCGCGGCATGTCTGGCGTATTCTGCCCTTGTCGTCGCGCCAGTAATTCTTTTGATGCGTGCCAAATTACCAAAGGTCGCAGCGTTGGTCTTCGTTACGGCATGCCTGTATTGCGACCATGAGAGGAACTGGGACATGCTATCCTATCCTCATTGGTTGCTGCGCGGATTTGATGACTTCTACCCTGCTACCCTCGGCGTGAGCGTTATAGCTTTTTTGTTTGTCCTGAAGATCAATTTGGATCGATTGATCGGAAAGCTTTAAACGCCTGCCGCGCGAACGGCCGCTTCCCACCCACTGTCTGCCGTTCCTGATCTCGGCAGCGTTTCCTAAAGCTGACCGACAGAAAGCGCTGCAGTTGCGGACATCCGGGGCAGGTGCCAATCTCCGATCCATGAATGGTGATTGGCTCCCCCGCCTTAATGAATACCTCGTTGGGCGTCAGTGCGAGATCAGTCGCCGAGAGACCGACTGGGTTGTTAATTTGTTAGGTGGCGGGAGTATCACCCTTCCAGTCCCGTGGCGGATCGTTGCGGATGGTCGGATAGAGTTCGCGAATGAGGATGACGGCCAGAAGTTTGGCCTCCCAGCGCCAGTCGACGGCGAGGCGAAGGCGAACGAACTCATCGGATCACGTTCCATCACGGGCGTCTCTGTAGATAGTCAGACGGCCGACCTCACGGTCCATTATGGCATCGCCCGACGTCTCGATGCATTCAACAACTCATGCGGGTATGAAGGGTGGCACATCAGCCTACCGGCGGAGCGCGGAGGCATGTCGGTCGTTGCGCTTGGTGGTGGGGACGTAGCGATCTTCTGATGACCGCTTTCCACCCCCTGCTGACACCGGATGACTTACGTTGGGGCCGGTTCATAGGAGGGGCGCCGGGAGCGGGTGAAGGGAATCGAACCCTCGTCGTAAGCTTGGGAAGCTTCTGCTCTACCATTGAGCTACACCCGCGTGACCAGCGGCTGACCGCTGATGCCTGATCGCGTCCGCAGTCTGGAACTGCCTCGCGACGGGCGAGCAAGTGCCACGGTTCGGGGTGGGTCGTCAACGTGGATCCGCTGACTTCGTGGCGGAATGAGTCCAGTTGGCGGACGGGCGTGGAAGCCACAGAAGGAGGTTGGGCGGTGGGGTAGTAGAGCCCTGAGCGTTGGTTCGGCGAAACGGTGTGACGGGTGAACGGCGCCGCTGGATCGAAGGCGACGCCGTTGCATGCGGATCAGCGGCCGACGGCTTCCTTTACCTTGTCGGCGGCCTTGGCGAGGAGGCCTTTTTCAGCCTCTTCCGCTTCCGCCTTGGTCTTGAAGGCGGCGCCCTCCGGTTCGGCGGGAGGCGCGTAGACCGAGAACAGTTTCAGCGCGCCGCTGCCCTTGTTGATGATATTATGCTCCGCGCCCTTGGGGATGACCACCATGTGGTTCGCGGTCGCCTTGGTCCGGTGGCCGTCCACGGTGACCTGCGCCTCGCCGGTGACGATGAAGGTGGTCTGGTCGGCAGGGTGCGTTTCGAGGCCGATTTCCTCGCCGGCGGGAATGCTCATCAGCACGACCTGGATCTTGCGATCGCGATAGACCTCCTTCTGCCACAGGTCGTTCTTGGTCGCGAGTTCGATCATGTCCTTGTTGAAGATCGCCATTCCCGGTCCTTTCGATGCCGCAATGCCGCCCAAACGCGCAGGGGAGCGAAGGGATGCGAGCGCCGCGACTGGTGCCGCAGGCCGGATGCCAGAGAGCTTCAGCTGGTGCGTTCGGGTATCTCGGCGGCATCCTGTGCGATTGCGTCTGCGGTGGCGACCGCTTCCCACGGGAAGACGAACCAGTCCTTGACCACGCGGCGGTCGATGACGCGGGCGCGGTAGGACACCTGTTGAGCGGACACTTCATTGTCGAGCAGAGTGGCGAAACGGACCGAGCCGGGCTGAGCGCCGGCCTCGTCTAGCCAGGTGCGCAGCAGTCCGAGCGTGCGGCCGGTGTCGTTGATGTCGTCGACGAACAGCAAGCGTTCGCCGTCACGGGTGCGAGCGGCGAGGCGGGTCAGCAGATCATCGCCCGCCTGCGGGGTTTGCGCGGACAGATCGTAGGATGCCATGGGAAGGCCGGCAGCGTGGCTGAGGTAGACGGCCGGCACCAGGCCGCCGCGGCCGATGCCGACAATCAGCGTCGGCTGCCAGTCGGTCGACATCGCGAGCGCTGTCGCCAGCGTCCGAATGTCGGCAACGAAGTCGTCATGGCTGATGAAGGTGTAGATCGGCTGCACAAGTGCCTCGCGTAGATGAAAGTGTCGCCGGGCGATCAGCTGTCGGCAAAGGCCTTGGTTCCGACCACGCCGATAATGATCAGCGCGATAAAGGCGATCTGCACCGCGTTGACCTTTTCATTGAAGATCAGCGTGCCGAAGATGGTGACGCCGACGGCGCCAAGCCCGGTCCACACGGCGTAAGCGGTGCCCGCGGGCAGGCCTCGCATCGCCAGCGCGAGCAGGCCCATGTTCACGAAGCTGAGCGCAATCGGGATCGCCGAAGCGGCAAGGCTGGCCTGCATGGCGGCCCATTTCAGGCTCAAGGCCCAGATGATTTCGGTCACGACGGCAACAGCCAGAATCAGCCACGCCATAGATTTCTCCTGATGCGGGCTCGAATTGGACGTGTCGGCCGGAAACCCGAAAGAGGCCGGACAGCGTGGGCTTGGACACATGGGTCACGAAGCGGATGGCGCGATAAGGTTGTCGGGCGCGCGCGTAAAGCCCGGAGTAGCGCGACATCGCGCGCTATGGGGAAGGGGGGCTGCCCCCGTCCCACCGCATAGCGGCAGGACGGGGACAGGCACCCGATCAGCGACGTCTTACCAGATGCGAACGCGGTCGCCGGGGGCGACATATTGCTTCTGGTCGGGCGTGATCTTCCACGCGGCATACCAGGCGTCGATGTTGCGCAGCGGATTGACCGCGCGGATCTGGCCCGGTGCGTGCGGATCGCTGACGAGCTGCTGGCGAAGTGCCTCGTTGCGGAACAAGGTGCGCCAGACCTGGCCCCAGCCGAGGAAGAAGCGCTGCTCCCCAGTGAACCCGTCAAGCACCGGCGCCGGCTTGCCGCCCAGCGAGGCATGATAAGCGTCGAGCGCCATCAGCACGCCGCCGAGATCGGCAATATTCTCGCCCATCGACGCCTTGGCGTTGATGCGCAGGCCGGGCAGGCCCTCGAACTCATAAGCCTCGTACTGCGCGCCATAGCGAGCGGCCTGCGCCTCGAACTTGCGCGCGTCGTCCGCGGTCCACCAGTCGCGCAGCACGCCGGCGCCGTCCGACTTGCGGCCCTGATCGTCGAAGCCGTGGATGATCTCGTGACCGATCACGCCGCCGATGCTGCCATAATTGATCGCGTCATCCGCCTTGGGATCGAAGAACGGCGGCTGGAGGATCGCGGCGGGGAAGACGATCTCGTTCTTCACTGAGTTGTAATAGGCGTTCACCGTCTGCGGGGTCATGCCCCATTCGGCCTTGTCCACCGGCAGCGCGATGCGGTTGCGGCGGTAATCCCATTCGAACCGCGCGGCCCGCTCGGCATTGCCGACGAGGTCACCCGGAACGATGCGCAGGGCGGAATAATCGCGCCACTTGCTGGGATAGCCGACCTTGACGCTGAAGCCTTCCAGCTTCTTGAGCGCTTCCTGCTTGGTCTGCGGGCTCATCCAGTCGAGATTGCGGATGCGACCGGCAAAGGTGCCACGCAGGTTGGAGACCAGCGTGTCCATTTTCGCCTTGGATTCAGGCGGGAAGTAGAGCGCGACGTAATCGCGGCCAATGCCCTCACCGATGCCGTTTTCGGCAAAGGCGACTGCGCGCTTCCACCTTTCGCGCTGCTGCGGCTGGCCGTTCAGGAACTTCGAGCGGAAGTCGAAATGCGCGTCCACGAAGCGCTTCGACAGGAGCGGCGCGATGGCATCGGCCGTGCGAAAGGCCTCCCACGCCTTCAGCGTGTCGAGATTGGTGTCGGCATAGACCTTTGCGATCCCCGGGAAGGCGGTGTTCTGCGCGACGATCACGCGCTCCGCCTTGCCGATGCCGGCGGCCTGCCAGAACGGATCCCAGGCGAAGCCGGGCGCCAGCGCCTTGAGCTCGGTCAGCGTCATCAGATTGTAGGTTTTGTCGCGGTTGCGGCTTTCCGCGCGGGTCCAGTGCGCCTGCGCGAGCTTGGTTTCCATCGCCACGACGTCGTTGGCGGCCTTTTCCGGGTTCGGCCAGCCAGCCATGGTCAGCATCTGCGCGACATATTGGCGATAGCGCGCGACCTGCGACTGGAACTTGGGATCGACGTAGAGGTCGCGATCTCCAAGGCCGAGGCCCGACTGGCGCAGGTAGAGCGCATAGGTGTCGGGGTTCTTCGCGTCATCCGACACGCCCGGGCCGAAGAAGCTGGCGCCGAAGCCGCCGATCGAGCGGCCCATGACCGTCGCCATGGCGTTCTTGTCCTTCACCGCCTTGATCGCGGCGAGGCGCTGGACGAGCGGCTTCGCGTCGAGCTTTTCCGCCGCTGCCTCGTCCATGAAGCCGCGATAGAGGATCGCCGCCTTCATCCGGTCGGGATTGGCAGCGTCGTCGGCGCGATAGCTTTCGACAAGGGTGCGCAGCCGCTGTTCGGACAGATCGCGCAGCACGGCGAAGGCACCGTAGGACGAGCGGTCGGCCGGGATCTCGGTCTTGTCGGCCCAGCTGCCGTTGACGAAACGGAACCAGTCATCGCCCGGACGCACCTTGCGGTCCATGCCAGCAATGTCGAAGCCCCAGCTGCCATAGCTTTCAGCGGCAGCAGAAGTGGCGGGCGTGGCGGCCGGTGCGGCTGCCGGCGCGTTCTGGCCAGCGCCCTGCGTGCCGCGGCTGAAGGCCGGCGCGCCGAGAAGGGCAAGGGATCCGGCAGCAGCAAGAAGGATGTGCTTTTTCGTCAAGAAATGAACTCCTGTAGCGCCGCGAAATCATCCGCGGCGCTGGTGTCGGTCGAAGTGGATGCGGGCGCCCTAGCCGACGCCAGCGTGACAGAAGCTGAACGAGTGATGTCCCGTCGACAGATGCCGATGGTCCGCCGCCGCGTTATGGGCACGCGGCGGCGGATCAATGGTCAGGTGCGGGCGGCAGCGATGTAGGCGTTCACCTGCGCCTCGAGCAGATCGAGCGGGAGTGCGCCCTGGCTCAGCACCGCCTCATGGAAATCGCGGATGTCGAACTTGTCGCCAAGCTCCCGCTCTGCCTTGCGGCGCAGTTCAGCGATTTTCAGCTGGCCGACCATGTAGCTGGTCGCCTGGCCCGGCCAGTTGAAGTAGCGGTCCACCTCGCGTGCGATGTCGGTGTCGGAGACCGAGCTGTTCGCCTTGAAATAGGCAATCGCCTGCTCGCGCGTCCAACGCTTCGAGTGAATGCCGGTGTCGAGCACCAGCCGGATCGCGCGCCAGACCTGAAGCGACAGCATGCCGAAGCGATCATAGGGATCGGTGATGACGCCCATCTCGTCGCCGAGCCGCTCGGTGTAGAGGCCCCAGCCTTCCATATAGGCGCCAAAGCCGCCGAACTTGCGGAACTTGGGAAGGCCGGTCAGTTCCTGCTGACGCGCGATCTGGAAGTGGTGGCCGGGCGCGCCCTCATGCACCGAGATGCCGGCGACCTGAACCTTCTGCGTCTGGTTCATGTCGACCAGATTGACGTAGTAGATGCCGGGCCGCGACCCGTCGGCCGAGGGCGGGTTGTAGAAGGCGGTGGAGGCAGTGCCCTCGCGCCATTTCTCGACCGCGCGCACCTCCAGCGGTGCCTTGGGCAGGACGCGGAAGTAGCGCGGCGCGACCTCCATCACCGAGGCAATGATCTTGCGCGCGTCGGCCAGATATTGCTCACGACCGGCGTCGGTGTTCGGATATTTGAACTTCGGATCGGTGCGGATGTGGTTGAAGAATTCTTCCAGCGTGCCGGTGAAGCCGACCTGCTTCTTGATCGCCTCCATCTCCTGCCGGATCGCGGCGACCTGCTGCAGGCCGATGTCGTGGATCTGATCGGCGGTGAGGCTGGTGGTGGTCGAACCCTTCAGGCGATCGTTATAGTAAGCTGCGCCGTCGGGGAGGTTCCAGGCGCCGAAATTCCCCTTCGACAGCGGCTCGATCTCGTCCAGTGCGACGAACAGCATGTCATAGCCGCGCTTGAACGGGCCGGTCAGCGCAGCGCTGGCATCGGACAGCAGCTTCTGCTTCGTCGCTGCCGGAGCATCGAGCGCAGCGACCTTCTTGCGGAAATCCGCCATCACCGTGGAGTCGGCGCCACCGTCGAACGGCGCGCCGGTGACGACCTTACGCGCGTCGGCGCGGGCAGGGGCGAAATTGACCTTGTTGGGGATGATGCCGGCCGCCGCCTGCTTGCGCATCGTCGCCGTCACTTCGCGCATCACGCGCTCCGTCTCGCGGAGGCGGGCGATATACGCCTGGGCATCGGCGACACTGTCGACTTTGTGATTGTTGATCAGCAGGACGGGGATGGCACCCGCGGGGCTGCCGTTGGTCGACACTGGGAAGCGCAGGTTGCGGAAGCGGAAGGATTCCCGATCCCGCTCCACCTGATGTTCGAACAGGCGGTAGCTGACCCGCGCGCTTTCACCCAGTTGCTCCGGCTTGAAGCGGGCGCGCATCTCCTTGAGCTGCTGCTCCGCCAGGTCGCGCCGCCTTACGTTCGCCGCGTCCGTATAATCGTCGAGCTTGTCGTAGTTGGTCTTGAACCCGAGGTGGGTCTGCGATTCCGGGCTGAGCGCGAGCTGGGCGTCGAAGGCAGCGTCAAGGAACTGAAGCAGCGCGGCGTCCTTCGCGCCCGGCTGCGCCGCAACCGGCGCCTGGGCGGCGGCGGGAACGGCCGCAACGACAGGAAGCAAGGGAAGAAGCATGAGGGCAAGCGTGCGACGCATCGAAATCTCCTGAAGATCAGATGCTTCTTGCCGCCCGCGCCCGCCGGCGCAATGCCCCCCGCGTCAGTTCTTCAGGCGATAGCCGGTGCGGAAGATCCACCATACGGCGGTGAGGCAGACGGCGAAGAACGCCGCCGTCACCGCGAGGCTTGCCAGCGGCGACACATCCGCCTGCCCGAAGAAGGTCCAGCGGAAGCCGTTGATCAGATAGGCGATCGGGTTGAACAGCGACACCGTGCGCCATGGCTCCGGCAGCATGTCGAGCGAATAGAAGGCGCCGCCGAGGAAGGTGAGCGGCGTAACGATCAGCAGCGGGATCACCTGCAACTGCTCGAATCCCTTTGCCCAGATACCCAGCACGAAGCCGAACAACGAAAAGGCGCAGGCGACCAGCACCAGATAGGCCAGCATGATGACGGGATGCGCGATCTCAACGTCGACAAAGAGGTTGGCGGTCAGCAGGATCACCAATGCGACCATCAACGCCTTGGTCGCTGCCGCCCCGACATAGCCCAGCACGGTTTCGAACGCGGACATCGGGGCGGAGAGCAGCTCATAGATCGTGCCGGTGAACCGGGGCATGTGGATGCCAAAGGCGCCGTTGAAGGTGCTTTCCTGAAACAGCGACAGCATCATGAGGCCTGGCACGATGAAGCTGCCGTAGGGGATGCTGCCCACCTCGGTCATTCGAGAGCCGATCGCCGAGCCGAACACGACGAAATACAGGGTCGTGGTGATGACAGGGACGGCAAGGCCGGTCCACAGCGTTCGCCGGAAGCGGTGCATCTCGAACCGATAGAGGGCCCAGACGCCGGCGGCGTTGAAACGGGGCGCCTTCATGCCGCGCGCCTTCCATGAACGAGGTCCACGAATATTTCCTCGAGCGAGCTTTGATGGGTGCTGAGGTCGGAGAAGTTGATGCCGAGATCGCGCAGACGGCCGAGCAGGGAAGGCACGCCGGTACGCTCCGCGTGACGATCGAAGACGTAGCGCAGCTCACGTCCCTCCGCCGTCAGCTCGAGATGCCAGTCGGCGAGTTCGGGCGGGATTGCGGGAAGCGGCTCGGCGAGTTGAACGATCAATTCCTTGCGCCCCAGCTTCTTCATCAGCACCGATGTTTCTTCGACCAGGATCAGCTCGCCGCCAATGATCACGCCGACGCGGTCGGCCATCTCCTCGGCCTCCTCGATATAATGGGTGGTGAGGATGATGGTGACGCCGCGATCACGAAGTTTGCGAACCATCGCCCACATGTCGCGGCGAAGCTCGACATCGACGCCAGCGGTCGGCTCATCGAGAAACAGGATGTCGGGTTCGTGCGCCAGCGCCTTCGCGATCATCACGCGCCGCTTCATGCCGCCGGACAGCTCGCGAATCTCGTTGTCGCGCTTGTCCCAAAGCGACAGGTCGCGCAGCACCTGTTCGACCAGTGCGGGATTCCTCGGCCGTCCGAAGAGGCCGCGGCTGAACGCCACCGTCGCGCGAACGGACTCGAACTGGTCGGTATTCAGCTCCTGCGGGACAAGGCCGATGCGCGCGCGGGCCTCCCGATAGTCGCGCACATTGTCATAGCCGTCGACGGTCACGCTGCCGCCGGTGGCGCTCACCAGGCCGCAGATGGCGCCGATCATGGTTGTCTTGCCCGCGCCGTTCGGCCCAAGCAGCGCGAAGATCTCACCGCGCCTTATGTCGAGATCGACACCCTTCAGCGCGCGGTGACCGGATGCATATGTCTTCTGAAGGCCCTTGATCGAAATGATCGGCTGCATGGAGATCCCGGGAGCTTCCTGCGCCAGGACGGCGCGCATGAGGAGGGTAGCGTCCCCTTATTTGGAGTCGGTCACCAGAACCGCAAGCTTGCTACCGGTCCCGCTGGTCGCAAGCGTTTCGCGCGTCACCAGCATGGTGGCGCCGGGGGCGAGGATCCCTTCCAGTTTCTGCCGAAATTCGTCTGGCACGTGCCCCTTGGTCCGCTCGTCCGCGGTCAACTCACCGCCATCCTTTCCAGAGCCGTCCGGCAGCGGCAGGCGCATCCAATGGGCACCATCGGCATCGACGGCGCGCAGCGTGAACGCCTCGGTATTGGCGACGGGGACGTCGAGCATCACAGGCGCAGAGCCGATCTGCTTGCCGTTGCGCAGCACCACGATGCGGCGATCACGCCCGCTGACGATGATCGACACAGGCCCCGTCGGCGAAACCTCGGGAGTCCAGCTGAAGGCGGCATTGTTGCTGTGCCCATCGGACGGGGCGGAGGGCACCGGGCTGGCCGCCGGCGCCACTTCGGGTACCAGGCTTTCGTTGGTGATCACCACGGTCAGCCCCAGGCTGGTCACGCCGTAAAGCAGCTTGGCAAAGGCCATGGGCAGGCGGACGCAACCGTGGCTGGCAGGATAGCCCGGGAGGGCGCCGGCGTGCAGCGCGATCCCGTCCCAGGTCAGCCGCTGCATGTAGGGCATCGGGGCGTTGTTGTAGAGGTTGGACTTGTGGTCCACCTTCTTCTGCAAGATCGTGAACACGCCGGTGGGGGTGGTATGCCCCGGCTTGCCCGAAGAGATCGTGGTCACCCCAATCGGCACGCCGTTGCGGTACACATAGGCGCGCTGCGTCTTCAGGCTGACGATCATCGTGACCGGGCCGGCGGGCGCGATCTGCGGCGCCCAGAAGAACTGGCCGGGTTTCAGCCGCTCGATCGCGCCGGGCTCGGTCATCGGGCCGCGCTGCTGCTGGGCGGCGGCGGCCGGGGCGATCAGAAGCGCCAACGCGGCGAAAGGCAACAAGCGGCGCATCATCATCCCCGGCATAATCGTATCTCCCGCCGGCATCCTACCGGGGGGAGAATACGGATTACAGGTCGATCAGGATACGGGTCGGATCCTCGATCGCATTCTTGAGCGCGACGAGGAACGTCACCGCCTCGCGGCCGTCGATCAGGCGGTGATCGTAGCTGAGCGCGAGATACATCATCGGGCGGACGACGACCTGGCCGTCGCGAACCACGGGGCGATCCTCGATACGGTGCAGGCCAAGCACGGCCGACTGTGGCGGGTTGATGATCGGGGTCGACATCAGCGAGCCGAACACGCCGCCGTTGGAGATGGTGAAGGTGCCGCCCTTCATCTCGTCCATCTTGAGCGTGCCTTCCTTGGCGCGCTTGCCGAAATCGCCGATCGTCTTCTCGATGCCCGCGACCGACAGGTCCTGCGCATCGCGGATCACCGGCACGACGAGGCCGCCCGGCGAGGACACCGCGACCGAGATGTCGGCATAATCGTGATAGACGATCTCATCGCCCTCGATCGAGGCGTTGACGGACGGGATGTCCTTCAGCGCCATCGTCGCGGCCTTCACGAAGAAGCCCATGAAGCCAAGGCGGACGCCGTGCTTCTTTTCGAACAGATCCTTGTACTTGGCGCGTGCCTCGATCACCGCGGTCATGTCGACGTCGTTGAACGTCGTCAGCATTGCTGCGGTGTTCTGCGCGTCCTTCAGGCGCTTGGCGATCGTCTGGCGCAGGCGCGTCATGCGCACGCGCTCTTCCTTGCGGCCACCGGCGGCCGCGACCGACGGGGTCGGCGCAGCGGCGGGGGCGGGAGCGGCGGCCGGACGCGAGGACGCGGCGGTTGCGACGTCTTCCTTGGTGATGCGGCCGTCGCGGCCGGTGCCCTTGATCGTTGCAGGATCAACGCCATGCTCCAGCACCGCGCGGCGGACCGACGGGCTGAGCGCGGCGGGGGCGTTGCTGTCGACCGGGGTGGCGCCATGGTTGCCGTAACCGCCGGCCGCCGGCGCAGGCTGTTCAGCCGCCGGGGCCTGAGTCACGGCCGGTTGCTGGGCGCTTTCGGCCGCGGGCGCACCATCGCCGGCCTCGACCGTCGCGAGCATCGCGCCGACCTGTACGGTGTCGCCGACGGCGACCGCATGCTGGCCCATGATGCCGGCGACCGGGCTCGGCACCTCGACCGACACCTTGTCGGTTTCGAGGCTGGCGATCGGCTCATCGGCGGCGACCTTGTCGCCCGGCTGCTTCAGCCACTCGCCCAGCGTTGCTTCGGTGATCGATTCGCCCAGCGTTGGGACCAGAACTTCGGTTGCCATTCCCGTTTCCTTCCACCCCGCCTTTTGCCGGGGCCCTGTTGCGAGCGGGTGTTGCTACCCGCGCCGCTTGATCAACGTTTCGTGCACCGGCGCCCGATGGCGCCGGCACCATGCGCTCAGCTCGCCGCCTTGCCAGCCTTCTTGGTGGTCTCGGCCGAGCGGGTGCGGCGGATTTCCTCGCGCACGCTGTGGCCGAGTGCGTCGGCGATCAACGCGCCCTGTTCCGCCTGGTGGCGCTTCATCAGGCCGGTTGCCGGCGACGCCGCCGCCGCACGGCCCGCATAGCGGGCGCGCTTGATCGCGCAGCCGGCCTCGGCCAGCGCGTCCTCGATGAACGGCTCGACGAAGAACCAATAGCCGTTGTTGCGCGGCTCTTCCTGCGCCCAGACCACGTCCTCGAGGTTGGGCATCCGCGCGATGCGCTTCGCCAGCGCCTCGGTTGGGAAGGGGTAGAGCTGCTCGATGCGGACGATCTGCGTATTCTCGTCACCAGCCGCGTCGCGCGCCTCGATCAGGTCATAGGCGACCTTGCCGGTGCACAGCACCAGCCGCTTCGTCGCCTCGTCCGCCGCGCCGTTCGTGTCCGAGAGGATGCGGCGGAAGTGCGAGTCACCGACGAAGTCCGCGCGGCTCGACACCGCCAGCTTGTGGCGCAGCAGCGACTTGGGCGTGAAGATGATCAGCGGCTTGCGGAAGCTGCGGTGCATCTGCCGGCGAAGCAGGTGGAAATAGTTCGCCGGGGTGGTGCAGTTCGCGACCTGGATATTGTCCTGCGCACACAGCTGCAGGAACCGCTCCGGCCGTGCCGAGCTATGCTCCGGACCCTGACCTTCGTAGCCGTGCGGCAGCAGCATCACCAGGCCGTTGGCACGAAGCCACTTGGCCTCACCGCTGGCGATGAACTGGTCGATCATGATCTGAGCGCCGTTGACGAAGTCGCCGAACTGCGCCTCCCACAGCACCAGCGTCTTCGGATCGGCGAGCGCATAGCCATATTCAAAGCCGAGCACGCCATATTCGCTCAACGGGCTGTCGAGCACCTCGAAGCGGCCATGTTCGATGTTCCACAGCGGCACGTACTTGTGCTCGTCATTCTGGTCGACCCAGACGGCATGGCGCTGCGAGAAGGTGCCGCGGCCCGAATCCTGACCCGACAGGCGAACGCCGAAGCCCTCCGACAGCAGCGACCCGAAGGCGAGTGCCTCACCAGTGGCCCAGTCAAAATTCTCGCCGGTGGCGAACATGTTGCGCTTGGCATCGATCACGCGCGCCAGCGTCTTGTGGATCGCGAGGTCCTCGGGAACGGTGGTCAGCGTGCGACCGATCGAATCGAACAGTTTCTGTTCGATCCCGGTGTCGAAGCTGCGGCGCGCGGTTTCCGGGTCAGCCGGCACCGACAGGCCAGACCAGCGGCCGGCGAACCAGTCCGCCTTGTTGGGCTTGTAGCTCGCGCCAGCCTCGAACTCGCCTTCGAGCAGGGTGGTGAACTGCTTGACGTTCTCGTCCATCCACGCCTGGTCGACGACCTTCTGCTCGATCAGGCGCTTGCCGTAGATCTCGCTGACGGGCGGGTGGTTGCGGATCGCCTTGTACATCAGCGGCTGGGTGAAGCCCGGCTCGTCGCCCTCGTTGTGGCCGAAGCGGCGGTAGCACCACATGTCGATCACGACATCGCGGTGGAACTTCTGCCGGAATTCGATTGCCATCTTGGTGGCGAAGGTGACCGCCTCGGGATCGTCGCCGTTGACGTGGAAGACCGGCGCCTGGACACCCTTTGCGACGTCCGACGGATAGGGCGAGGAGCGCGCGAACTGCGGGCTCGTCGTGAAGCCGATCTGGTTGTTGATGACGAAGTGGACGCAGCCGCCGGTGTTGTAGCCCCGGATGCCCGAGAAGCCGAGGCATTCCCAGACGATACCCTGGCCGGCGAAGGCCGCGTCGCCGTGGATCAGCACGGGCAGCGACTTGGTATGATCGGTAAGGTCGCCGGCGATCGTCTGGATCGCGCGCACCTTGCCCAGCACCACCGGATCCGCCGCCTCGAGGTGCGACGGGTTGGCGACGAGCGACATGTGGACCTTCACACCGTCGAACTCGCGGTCGGTGGAGGTGCCGAGGTGATATTTCACGTCGCCCGAGCCGCCGATATCGTCCGGGTTGGCCGAGCCGCCGGCGAATTCGTGGAAGATGACGCGCAGCGGCTTGCCCATGACGTTGGCGAGCACGTTCAGGCGGCCGCGGTGGGCCATGCCGAACACGATCTCGTTCACGCCGGCCGCGCCGCCGTACTTGATGACGCTTTCGAGCGCCGGAATCATCGATTCACCGCCGTCGAGGCCGAAACGCTTCGTGCCGACGTACTTGCGGCCGAGGAATTTCTCCCACTGCTCGGCCTCGATGACCTTGTTCAGGATCGCCTTCTTGCCTTGCGGCGTGAATTCGATCGCCTTGTCCTTGCCCTCCATGCGCTCCTGGAGGAAGCGGCGCTCCTCGACATCGGCGATGTGCATGTACTCAAGGCCGACGTTGCCGCAGTAATTGGCACGCAGGATGTTCACGAGCTCACGGATGGTGGCCCATTGTAGGCCCATCGTGCCGCCGAGATAGACCGGGCGGTCGATGTCGGCGTCGGTGAAGCCGTGATATTCGGTGCGCAGATCGGCCGGCAGCTCGCGCTGGGTGTTGAGGCCGAGCGGGTCGAGATTGGCCGCCAGGTGGCCGCGCACGCGATAGGTGCGCACCAGCAGCTGGGCGCGGATCGCATCGCCCGCCGCGCGGACGATCTCGTCCTGAGACGGAGCGGCGGCTGCCGGAGCGGCCGCGGCGGGCGCGGGCTTGCCACCCTTCGCGGGCTTGGGCGCGGGCTCCATCTGGGTCGGGTCGAGCGCCGCGGTCAGATCGTCGGTGGTGGTGAGCGGCCAGCGATCGTTGCGCCAGCTGGGGCCGGACGTGCCGCTTTCCAGCCCTTCGAAGAAGCCGCGCCAGCCGGGCTCGACGCTGTCGGGCGAGGCCTTGTAGCGCGTGTAGAGCGCGTCAATGAACGCCGGCGATACGCCGCCGGCAACGTCCAAGAAATCCTGACCTTCGTAGCCCATCACCAACTCCACTCCCTTCCCTCCGGCAGAGGGAGAGGGTCGCGCGGACGACGCCCAAGCGGGCACGTCCAAGCCGGGAGAGGGGCAGGGGTCACTGACCTTGGCAGGCACTGGCCTGCACGACCCCTCTCCATCTTCGTCTAGGCAACGACTTGCCTCGACTTAATATCCCCTCCCCGGCGGGGAGGGGGTGTCCAATCAACCCTTCAGCACCGACAGCAGCGTGGAGCCGAGCTCGCTCGGGCTTGCCGCCACCTTGATGCCGGCAGCTTCCATCGCCGCGATCTTGTCCTCGGCGCCGCCTTGGCCGCCCGAGACGATCGCGCCGGCGTGACCCATGCGGCGGCCCGGAGGCGCCGTACGGCCCGCGATAAAGCCGGCCATCGGCTTCTTGCGGCCACGCTTCGCTTCGTCGCGCAGGAACTGGGCTGCTTCTTCCTCGGCGCTGCCGCCGATTTCACCGATCATGATGATGGATTCGGTCGCATCGTCAGCGAGGAAGAGCTCGAGCACGTCGATGAAGTTCGTGCCGTTGACCGGGTCGCCGCCGATGCCGACCGCGGTGGTCTGACCCAGGCCGGCGTTCGAGGTCTGGAACACCGCCTCATAGGTCAGCGTGCCGGAGCGCGAGACGACGCCGACCGAGCCCTTCTTGAAGATGTTGCCCGGCATGATGCCGATCTTGCACTCGCCCGGCGTCAGCACGCCCGGGCAGTTCGGGCCGATGAGGCGCGACTTGGAGCCCGTCAGCGCACGCTTCACGCGCACCATGTCGAGCACCGGAATACCCTCGGTAATGCACACGATCAGCGGCACTTCGGCGTCGATCGCCTCAAGGATCGAATCCGCGGCGAAGGGCGGCGGGACGTAGATCACGCTGGCGTCGGCGCCGGTCTTCTCCACCGCCTCGGCAACGGTGTCGAACAGCGGCAGGCCGAGGTGGGTGCCACCACCCTTGCCCGGGGTGACGCCGGCGACCATCTGCGTGCCGTAGTCGAGCGCCGCCTGGGTGTGGAAGCTGCCGGTGTTACCGGTCATGCCCTGCGTGATGACCTTGGTATTCTTGTCGACGAGAATGCTCATTGGCTCTCCAATCACTCAACCCGGCGCGCGCGGCCGGATGCCGGCGCGCACCGGGTATTCAATCCGGCGTTATGCCAGGCTCTCGTCGATGCCCTTGCAGGCGACGAGCAGTTCCTTGACCGCGTCGACCGACACCTGAAGGTTGCCCTTGGCTTCGTCCGACAGCTTCACCTCGACGATCTTCTCGACGCCGCCGGCACCGATCACGACCGGGACGCCGACGTACAGGTCGTCGATGCCATACTGGCCGGTCAGGTGTGCTGCGGCCGGCAGGATGCGCTTCTGGTCATAGAGATAGGCCTCTGCCATCGCGATGCCGCTGGTGGCGGGCGCGTAATAGGCCGAGCCGGTCTTCAGCAGGGCAACGATCTCGCCGCCACCGCCGCGGGTGCGCTTCACGATCTCGTCGACCTTCTCCTTGGTGGAGAAGCCCATCTCGATCAGGTCGCTGACCGGGATGCCGGAGACGGTCGAATATTCGAGCACCGGGACCATCGTGTCGCCGTGGCCGCCGAGTACGAAGGTGTTCACGTCCTTCACCGACACCTTGAACTCGTCGGCGAGGAAGTGGCTGAAGCGCGCCGAGTCGAGCACGCCCGCCATGCCGACCACCTTGTTGTGCGGCAGGCCGGAGAATTCGCGCAGCGCCCAGACCATCGCGTCGAGCGGGTTGGTGATGCAGATGACGAATGCGTCGGGCGCATTGTCGCGAATGCCTTCGCCGACCGCCTTCATCACCTTCAGGTTGATGCCGAGCAGGTCGTCGCGGCTCATGCCCGGCTTGCGGGCGACACCGGCGGTGACGATGATCACGTCGGCGCCAGCGATGTCCTTATAGTCGTTCGAGCCGATGATCTTGGCGTCGAACCCTTCGACCGGGCCGCACTGCGACAGGTCAAGCGCCTTGCCCTGCGGTACGCCTTCGACCACGTCGAACAGAACGATGTCGCCAAGCCCCTTGAGGGCAGCGAGGTGCGCGAGCGTGCCGCCGATATTGCCGGCGCCGATCAGCGCGATCTTCTTGCGGGCCATCCAATCCCTTTCCGTAACGTGAGGTCGTGATTGGAGAGGTCGGGTACGCCCTTTGGTCAGTCTGCACAAGCCACTAAAGGCGCATAGGGCGCTTTTAATCAATAAGCGTTCTCAATAGCAATAAGGCTTTCACTCGGCGCCATGGCCTTGTGCCAGATAGTCCTCGGATCGCATTTCCTCGAGCCGGCTGACGGTGCGCTGAAATTCGAACCGTCCGTCGCCAACGGGGTAGAGATCGGCGGGTTCCGCATCCGCCGCGGCGAGGAGCTTCACCTTATATTCGTAGAGCGCGTCGATCAGGCTGACGAAGCGTGCGGCCTCGTTTCGGTTCTCCGGGCCGAGGACGGGGATGCCGACGAGGATCACGGTGTGGAAGCGGCGCGCGATGGCTAGATAGTCGGCGCTGCCGCGCGCTTCGCCGCACAGCTTCTTGAAGCTGAAGACGGCGACGCCCTTCAGCGATTTTGGGACGCGCAGCGAGCGGCCCTGAACGATGAGGTCCTCGCTGGGCACGTGGTCGCGATCTTCGGGCGGATAGTCGGTGAGGCGGAAGAACGCTGCCGACAGTTGCGCCGTCGCCTCCGGCCCGTTGGGCACGAGCCAGGTGTTTTGCTGGCCCAAGCGATCGCGGCGGTAATCGACCGGGCCGTTGAGCGCTAGCACGTCAAGCCGCTCCTGGATCAAGGCGATGAAGGGCAGGAAATGCTCGCGGTTGAGGCCGTTCTTGTAGAGGTCGGTAGGGACGCGGTTGCTCGTCGTCACCACCGTCACCCCCGCCTCGATCATCGCAGTGAACAGGCGCGAGAGGATCATCGCGTCGGGCGAATTGTTGACGATCATCTCGTCAAAGGCGAGCAATTGCGCTTCCTCTGCCAGCGCGGCGGCTACGGGAAGGATCGGGTCGCCCGCCTCCTTGCGTCGCTCCGCCGCGATCCGGCCGTGCACCTCCAGCATGAACTCGCCGAAATGGACGCGGCGCTTTCGGGCGACGTTCACGTTGGCGAAGAACAGGTCCATCAGCATGGATTTGCCGCGGCCGACGTCGCCCCACATGTAGATGCCGCGCGGCGGAATCACTTTCTTGCGGAAGAAGCCGGTGGTGCGGGGATGTTCGAGCTCGACGGCCAGCGAGTCGAGCCGCGCCGCCGCGGCGGCCTGTTCGGGATCGGGCCGCAACTCCCCGGCGGCAATCAGGGCTTCATAGGCGTTGAGAACTGCGGCCACGACAAACTCCGTTGGGGGAAGGGGGCTCCCCACTGCGCCGACATGGGAGCGCCGGCGAGTTTCGCGCAGGGGCGTGCGGACGGATCGTGCCTGAGGTGCCGGTTCGCCGCGGCCGCGCGAGTATTTTGTGGGCCCTTTAGGAGATTGTGCACCGCGAGGCCAGTTAACGCTTCGTCGGCTTCCGGATCGTGCCGGAAAATTCCGCCACCGGGCCGTCGCCCTGTACCACCAAGCCGCGCATGAACAGCAGGCGGCCGGTTTCGCGCAGCAATTCGACCTGCGCCTCCAGCGGGTCGCCGATCTTTCCTGCGCCGACGAAATGCGTGTTCAGGTCCAGCGTCACCGCGGTGCCCGCCTCGATCAGGCCGAAGCTGCGCGCGGCGGCGAAGAGCGCGACGTCGATGAACCCGAGCATCGCGCCGCCGTGCACATTGTTGCCGAGGTTGGAGTGGCGCCGTTCGGGCAGCATGCGGACACGGCAGGCGCCGTCCTCGACGCGGACCATCATGTCGCCGAGGAAGGTATTGTAACGATCCGAATTCTTGGGGCCCCAGCGGTGCCACCCGGGATGGTCGGGATGTTCCTCGTACAAAAATTCCGGCTTGTCAGTCATGGCGCCGCTTGTCCTGAGCGTGTCGGCTGGCGTGTCAGGGATGACACGGCGGGGGCGTGCGTCGGGAGGACCGGCACAAGCGGGCGAGATGGCTCCCGACAAAAAGAAGGGAGCCGTGCGGCTCCCTTCTGGATGCGTGGATCAGAGAACCCGCTCGACTTCCATCTTCTTGATCTCGGCGATCGCCTTGGCCGGGTTCAGGCCCTTGGGGCAGGTGTTCGCGCAGTTCATGATCGTGTGGCAGCGATAGAGGCGGAACGGATCCTCCAGGCTGTCGAGCCGCTCGCCGGTCATCTCGTCACGGCTGTCTGCGAGCCAACGATAGGCCTGGAGCAGGATTGCTGGCCCCAGGAACTTGTCGGAGTTCCACCAGTAGCTCGGGCACGAGGTCGAGCAGCAGGCGCACAGGATGCACTCGTAGAGACCGTCGAGCTTTGCGCGGTCCTCCGGCGACTGCAGTCGCTCCTTGCCGGCGGGCGGCGGGGTCACCGTCTTCAGCCAGGGCTGGATCGAGGCATATTGCGCGTAGAAGTGCGTGAAGTCGGGGACCAGGTCCTTGATCACGTCCATCGCCGGCAGCGGGGTGATCTTCACCTCGCCCCTCACGTCCTCGATCGCGGTGGTGCAGGCGAGGCCGTTCTTGCCGTCGATGTTCATCGAGCAGGAGCCGCAAATGCCCTCACGGCACGAACGGCGGAACGTCAGCGACGAATCCTGCTCGCTCTTGATCTTGATCAGCGCGTCCAGAACCATCGGGCCGCATTCGTCGAGGTTCACCTCGAACGTGTCGTAGCGCGGGTTCTCGCCGCTGTCCGGATCGTAGCGGTAGATCTTGAAGTTGCGCATCGTCCCGCCCGGTTCAGGCGAGGGAATCTTGCGACCGCCCTTGATCTTGCTGTTCGCCGGCAGGGTGAATTCGGCCATTTTCCGTTCCCGCTTCAGTCGGTTGAGGACTGGGCGCGCAAACCGCTCCAGTCGAGGTTACGCGTCAGATACATAACACCGGCCAAGGCCGCAAACAGAAGCAGCGATCCGATGAGCAGCGAATAGGCTTCGAGGTTCAGCAGGACGTACAAAATGGCGTACAGCGCCGCCAGCAGGGCCGCGATGTAGCCCGCGCGGCGCCAGCTGCGGAGGACCGCAGCGGAATAGCTGGTGAGGAGCGCAATGATCGCCCCCGCCGCGATCAGATAGGCCAAGGTGAACCCCACGACCTCCGCAAAGGCGAGCAGGAGCGCGAAGAACAGCACCAGCCCGGCGCCGACCAGCAGATATTCGACCGGCGACACGCGCACTCCGCCGATCACGTCGAACAGCAGAAAGGCGAGAAAGGTGAAGCCGATGAACAGGAAGCCGTATTTCACCGACCGGTTGACCTGGCTGTAGAGATCGACCGGGGAGACGAGCACGACGCGGGCCTCGTAGGCGTTGGCCGGAGTCGCCACTGGCTGACCATCGGACAGGTCGGGGCGCGACTCGGGCACGACGTCGCCGGACGAGACGAGGCTGCGTCCCAGCGCCAGATTGCCGACGCGCCAAGTGGCGGCGAAGCCGTCCGTGTTCACGCTTTGCGCGGTGGGAAGAAAGCCGCCCTGAAAGCTGGGGTGCGGCCAGGTGGAGGTCACGCGCCAGCGCGTGTCGCCCGCCTGTGGCGCCAGCGCGAGCCAGCCATTGCCGCGGAACGCGAAGCTGTACTGCACGCGGAGCGGTCGGCTGCGGATGCTGCCAGCGTCCAGCCAGGTGAAGAAGCCCGCGTTGTTGGTCGCCGGCGAGCCCTTTCCGGGTTGAAGGCGCAGTTGCTGGCCATCCACTGACACCATCGGCGGCCGCCCGAACAGTCCGCGCGGATCCTGCAGCCCGAAGCGGAGTTCCGCGCGATCGAAGGCGAGTTCGTCGGGGGTGATCCCGAAGCGGGCGAGATCAGGCGGCAGATCGAAGCGCGCGGTGCCCGTGGCCGCGGCCTCGAACACGACGGCTTCGTAGATCGACCGGCGCCGTCGTTCGGGGGTGAGTTGCGTGCTGAGATCGGCGACTTGAGGGGACAGCGTCAGCTCTCGCCAGAGCTGAGTGGTGCGGGTGACCTGACGGCCGCCCTCCGTGACCGTCTCGGCGGCTTGGGCCTGATAAGGGATGACGAGCACCGGCCCGGCGATCGTCTGCGGCCCGCCCCAGCCTCGCGCTATCGAGGCGCGGGCCGTGGCGGACTGATCCTGCCGATCATATACCAGCAGGTAGACGGCAAACAGCGGGATCGCGAGCAGCATGGCGATGAGGATCGCCATGCCCAGCTTGCGCCCGGGGGTCGGGTCTTTGCTCATTCCGCCTCGCTCGGTTGCCGGTTGCTTATCCGGCGGGCGCGGGTGCGTGACAAGGTGGAGATGGGCAAGGTGGAGGTGGAAGGCTGCCCGGGCAGCGTCAGATCAGGTCGAGGACCAGGCCAAGATCACGCGCCTCTTCCGCCTCGATATACCAGTTGGACGGCGCCTTTGCCTTCAGGGTTTCGAGCGTTACCTGCGAGCCTTCGACAAGGGCGGCGAACCCTTCGTCCTGGATGCGGATCGAATCCTCGATCTCGTTCAGCTTGGCCAGCAGGACGGGGGCCAGGGTGTTGAGCGGGCCGGACAGCTGGATGGTCGAATTCATCAGCCGTTCGTGGATCATCAAACGCGTGCCGCGCGTCAGGAAGCGCTTGTCGGCGGGGAAAGCGGACATGAAGGTGGCGCCGGCCGAGTAAACAGCGACCTTGCCAAGAAAAAGCGTCTCACGGCCGGTATATTCGCGCAGCAGGCGTACCGTATCGCCCATCGCGCGGGCCATTTCCGGATCGCCCCCCAAGGTTGTGATCGAGAAGATCAATGGGCCATCGGATGGTGCCGCGGCGACCTGATCCTTGAAGCTTGCGTACATGGCCTCGTCGACCGTGCCGTAAAGCTGGACATGCGGGCTGGCGAGGAGCGGATAGTTGCTGGCGTTGCCGGTGGAGTTCATGGCGACGCGAACCGCGAATGGGGCGCACCGGTTCCGAGGTGGCGGAAAATATCGCGCGCTGCGGTGGCGGTTTGGTTTCACAGCGGGGGCTAATGCTGCGCCATCAACACCGCGTTGGCCGGGCGGCCGACCGGCGCGGTTGCACTGCGCGGCGCGCGGGCGTCGAGCACCGCCAGCCAGCGCGCCGCGCCGGCGCCGATCGCGACCTGCGGCTGCGAAGGCTCAAGCCGGCCGTCGCGTTCCCACGTCGCGATGGTGCTGGTGGCTTCCTGGACGGCGGCGGCGAGCGGCTTTGGCTGGCGGAGCGCGCGATTGACGAGCGCGTCACCAAAGAAGGTCCAGTCATTGTTGGCGACACAGCCGAAGGAGCTTCGATCCCACGAGGCGGCGGTGATGATCGCGGTGGTATCACTGGAGAGGAGCGGTACGAAGACGCCGGCGTAACAGGCGGAAATCATGATCAGCCGATTGCGGATGCCGAGCTGGGACAGGGTCTGCCACAGCCGCGCCGGCGAGATCGCGCCAAAGCCCTGGTCGGCGTCATTGTAGACGATGCCGAAGCGTGCGCCGTGGCTGGTGGTGTAGAGGATCAGCACATCCTCGTTCACGTCCATAAGCTCGGCCACGCGGGCGAGCGCGACGTCGAGATTGGAAGGGGAGCCCATGGGCAACGCGCTGTCCGCCCTGCCGTCGGTGCCGGCGAGGACGATCGTGCGTCCTTCGGCGCCATAGCGGCGCGCCAGGACCTTCGCCGCCTCTCGCGCCTCGCGGCCGAACACCGGGTCACTGTCCAGCGCGGCGCTGATGACGAAGGCGTCGGTGGTACCCTTGCGGTGCGGCTGCACCGTGGCGAGCATGGCGGCGAGGCGGCGATGCTCAGCCAGCTGCCACCCGGCCTTGCGATCATATTCGATCGCGCCGCCCTGATCGGCGAGCTGGACAAGTTCCGCCTCGCCACCGCGCGCAATCAGCGGGGCGGGGCGGCTGTGCTGGGGAGGGATATAGGTCTGCGCCGGCACCGAACCGGCGCAGGCGGCAAGAAAGACGGTCAGCAACCTCTTCATCGCGAGCCCCCTCCACAATGGAAGGAGTGTCGCGGTGGGCGGCGATTGGAGTCAATAGTTTACCGCCGCGCAACATTCGAAATATTGCGCGATGTGGCCGCAGATACTTGAGTTCGTTTCCCGGCGATGAGGCGCGGCCCGGAAGGCCGCGCCATCTGCCTTAGTACACCCGCTTCTTCGGCTTGATGTACTCGGCGTCGTCGGTGAGCGTGTAATCGTGCACCGGACGGTAATCGAGCGAGCAGCTGCCGCCCTTGCCGCCCCAGCCATCGAAGGTCGCGATGGTGTGCTTCATCCAGTTCACGTCGTCGCGCTCGGGATAATCCTCGTGCATGTGCGCGCCGCGGCTTTCCTTGCGGTTCTCCGCACCGCGCATCGTCACGACCGCCTGGCTGATGAGGTTGTCCAGCTCGAGCGTCTCGACGAGGTCGGTGTTCCAGATCAGCGAGCGATCCTTGATGCCGACGTCCTCCATCGACTTGTAGATCGCGTCGATCTTGGTAACGCCCTCGGAAAGCAGCTCGCTGTCGCGGAACACCGCGGCATGGCGCTGCATCGTCTTCTGCATCTCGGCGCGAATCTTCGCCGTGGGCGAACCGCCGGTCGAATTGCGGAAATGATCGAGCCGGCCGAGCGCCATCTCTTCCGAGCCCTTGGGCAGCGGATTGTGCGGCGTGTTGGGCTTCAGCGTTTCCTTGAGGCGCAGGCCGGTGGCGCGGCCGAACACCACAAGGTCGATCAGCGAGTTGGAGCCGAGGCGGTTCGCGCCGTGCACCGACACGCAGGCTGCCTCGCCGACCGCGAACAGGCCCGGGACGACCGCGTCCGGATCACCGTCCTTCAGCTGGACGACTTCGCCGTGATAGTTAGTCGGGATACCGCCCATATTGTAGTGGACGGTCGGCGTGACGGGGAGCGGCTGGCGGGTAAGGTCCACGCCGGCGAAGATCTTGCCCGTCTCGGTGATGCCCGGCAGGCGTTCCGCCAGCACCTTCGGATCGATGTGATCGAGGTGAAGGAAGATGTGGTCCTTGTCCTTGCCGACGCCGCGGCCCTCGCGCATTTCCGCCGCCATCGAGCGCGACACGACGTCACGGCTGGCAAGGTCCTTCGCGCTCGGCGCGTAACGCTCCATGAAGCGCTCGCCCTCGGAATTGGTGAGGTAGCCGCCTTCGCCGCGCGCACCTTCGGTGATGAGGACGCCCGCGCCGTAGATGCCGGTCGGGTGGAACTGCACGAATTCCATGTCCTGCAGCGGCAGGCCGGCACGCAGCGCCATGCCGTTGCCGTCGCCGGTGCAGGTATGCGCCGACGTCGCCGACTGGTACACGCGGCCACCGCCGCCCGTCGCCAGCACCACCGCATGGGCACGGAAGCGATGGATCTGCCCCGTTTCCATGTTCAGCGCGATCACGCCGCGGCACGCGCCGTTCTCCATGATGAGATCGAGCGCGAAAAATTCGATGTAGAAGTCCGCGTCATACTTCAGCGATTGCTGGTACAGCGCGTGGAGCATGGCATGGCCGGTGCGGTCGGCGGCGGCGCAGGTGCGCTGCACCGGCGGGCCTTCGCCCATGTTTTGCATGTGGCCGCCGAACGGACGCTGGTAGATCGTCCCGTCCTCGTTGCGGCTGAACGGCACGCCGGCGTGCTCCAGCTCGTACACTGCGGCGGGGGCCTCGCGCACCATGTACTCGATCGCGTCCTGGTCACCGAGCCAGTCGGAACCCTTGACGGTATCGTACATGTGCCAGGACCAGTGATCCGGCGAGTTGTTGCCGAGGCTCGCCGCGATGCCGCCCTGCGCCGCCACGGTGTGGCTGCGGGTCGGGAACACCTTGGTGATACAGGCGGTCTTGAGGCCCGCCTCCGCGATGCCCATCGTGGCGCGGAGGCCAGAGCCGCCGGCGCCGACGACGACCGCGTCGTACGTATGGTCGATGATCTGGTAAGCGGCGGGCATCAATTTGCTCCGAAGGCGATCTTCAGGATCGCGAAAAGGGCGGTGCCGGTGACGGCAGCAGTGAACAGGTTGAGGAGGACCATGGCGACGACGCGGCGTTCGTCACGCTGGTAATCCTCGATCACCACCTGAAGCCCGAGGCGGAAGTGGTAGAAGACCGAGACGACCAGCAGGATCATCGGGATCGCGACCCAAGCCGAGGACAGCCAGTCGCGCATCGTGCCGTAATCGTAGCCGGGGCGACGGGCGAGCGAGATCATCAGCCAGCTCATCAGCAGGATGTTCGATCCCGCCGTGATCTTCTGATGCCACCAGTGATGCGGACCTTCGTGCGCGCTGCCGAGGCCGCGGACGCGGCCGATCGAGGTTCCCGTACCCATTACTTGGTTCCCACGTAGAGCCAGAAGGCGAGGGTAAGCAGCGTCGAGCCGACGAAGGTGAGCCGCGCGAGGTTGCGGTTCAGCTTCAACTCGAACGCGGCGCCGGTATCCAGCACGAGGTGGCGGATACCGCTCATCATGTGCTGGAACAGGCTGAACGTCAGGCCGACTCCGATGACCCAGCCCAGGATGTTCAGACGGCCATCCGACAGGGTGAAGACGTCGCGGAACGTGGCATAGGTCTCTGCCCCCGACGCCAGCGCGGCGAGGAACCAGACGAGCAGCAATGCCCCCAGTGTCGCCATCCCGCTACCGGTGGCGCGGTGCAGGATCGACACCGTCATCGCCGCGCTCCAGCGGTAATGGAGGGCGAGCGGGCCGCTGAAGAGATGCGGACTTTTGGGGCGGGCGGGTTTTGTGGCCAAGGCTACGGTTTCCTGCGGTAAGCCGACGGTTTGGCGCGGTCTATGAGACCCGAGGGCCGATGTTGCAAGCGGGAGTGACCTCCTGCGAATGAATCGCATGGCGGATGGGCGCCGCGCCTCAACCAGCACTTAACGATCAATCCCCTATGACCCGGCCGATAATGAACCGGGAGCGCAACAACTTGTCCGCCGATCTGCCAGCACCAGGCCAACTGGCCCGCTCGATCGATCTCGACACCCGCCTGCGGGCGTTCGACTTTGACGGCACGCTTTCGACCGCGTCGCGAGAGGTGTGGGACGTGCTGGAACCCGAGGTGCGCCAGATCGCCGAGGCGTATTGGGAACATGGCCGGCGGTGCTTCCACGAGGAGAAATCCTGGGTCGAACAGGACGCCGCCAGGATGATCGATCTGGGCTGTGCGTTCTTGCAGGATCGTTTCCTGCGTACCGACCAACGTGCGTGGGTCGAATCGATCGAGCGATCGGTGGCTGCCGCCTATCAGAGGCAGGTCTCACCGCTGGCGTTGCTGTCGATGATCAGCGCAAGCGATCGCGCGGCGCTGCGCGTCCTGATGGCGCGGTGCGAACCAGCGGACCCGCGCCTGCCGGTCATGATCGACACGCTGATGCGGCTGTCGGCGCTGGAAGGGGAGATCACCGTCGCGCTGTACGGCGACTATCGCAAGCACAGCTCGCAGACTGCACGCGATCGCCTGGCGGCGGATTTCCGAGGGGGAATCGCGACGACGGTCGGCGATGCGACGGCCGAGGGGGCGACGCTGCGCGACCAGGCATCCACCGCCTCCCGGTCGGCGCGAGGCGTTCTGGGGAAGGCGAGCGAGGTGGCGGCGGCGGCCGAACAATCCGCGCTGGCGATGCGCGATGCAGCCTCCACGGCCGCGGGGCTGATCCGCGCGATCGGCGATGCACGAAGCGAGGTGGAGGCGGCGGCGGATATCGCGACGCGGGCGGCGGTCCAGGCCGACGAGGCGGTCGGCGTGACGGAGATGCTGAATGACCATGCCAAGTCGATCGAGTCGATCCTTGGCCTGATCCGCGACATTGCCGGGCAGACCAACCTGCTTGCGTTGAACGCAACCATCGAGGCGGCACGCGCGGGGGACGCGGGGCGCGGCTTTGCCGTGGTGGCGCAGGAGGTGAAGAGCCTGGCCAGCCAGACGGCGCGCGCCACGGACGATATCGCCGCGAAGATCACCGCGATCCAGACCGCCACTCAGGTGACCGTGAACGCCAATGTCGGCATTCGCGCGACCGTCGACGAGGTGCAGGTGTCCGCGACGCGCATTCGCGACGCGATGGAGGCGCAGGCGCATACTGTGACGGCAATCACTGCGGCGGTCGACGAAACGGCGCTCGCGGCGGATTCCATGTCCAGCACGATCGCAGCGATCCATTCGGACACCGAAGCGGTCGCAGGTGAGATCGACTCGCTTGGCGCCGGGTTCGACCGACTGGCGGGGCGCCTGGTCCTGCTCAATCGAAGCGCCGGTGACTTTGCCGAGCGCGTGGCGGCCTGACGATAGGGCAGGATGGACGATGCCCCGGCGGAGACACGGGGCACGCGAGATAATCAAGGGGAGGAACCACGATGCCGATCTGGGACAGTGTGGCCCGTTCGATCGCGGCGCAGGTTCGCGAATATGACTGGGATGGCACCATTGGTGCCGCGGCGGCGGACATCGACGCTCTGCTGACCGCTGCCGATTGCGAGGATATCGCCCACGCATTCTGGCAGCAGTACCGGAGCCTTCCGGCGACGAAGAAGATGCTGGAGGGGATCGAGGACGTCTGGCTGCAGCGCCAGCTGGCGCGGAGCGCACGCTACATGCGGATGAAATATTCTGCGCCGTTCGATGAGCAATGGGGGCGGTCGGCCACCAAACATGCGGAGATGACGCGCGAAACGGGCGTGCCGCTGGCGGCGCTGCTTTCCGCGCTGGCCTTTGCCCATGCCCGGACGCTGGCGATCCTGGAGACTCGCGTTGAAGGGGACGTGGCGCGGATGCGGCGCTTGTCCGATGTTGTTCAGCGACTGGCGCTGATCGAGGCGGATGTCATGGCGGCGCATCTTGGCCGTAGCGAGCGGGCGCAGGTGGCGGAGGAACGCGCCGCCCATGCTGCGGCCTTTCGCCTGCATATCGCCGATGCGATCGAGGGGGCGGCGGTACTGGGGGAACGCGTGCGTGCGCAGGCGGCGAGTGCCACACAGTCGGTCGGATCGATGGTCGGGCGCGGCGCCGAAGTGGCGGCCGCGGCCGGCGAGTCGGCGCTTGCCATGCGCGATGCGGCGTCGACCGCAGCGGGGCTGATCCTGGCGATCGAGGATGCGCGCGGCGAAGTGGAGGCGGCAGCCGACATCGCGTCGCAGGCGGCGGCGCAGGCGGACCGGGCGGTCACGGTCAGTGAGGCGCTGAGCGCCCATGCCAAGTCGATCGAGTCCATCCTGGCGTTGATCCGCACCATTGCGGGGCAGACCAACCTGCTGGCGCTGAATGCCACGATCGAGGCGGCGCGGGCGGGGGATGCCGGGCGTGGCTTTGCCGTGGTGGCGCAGGAGGTGAAGAGCCTGGCTAGCCAGACCGCGCGGGCCACCGACGATATCGCGGCGCAGATCGGCGCGATCCAGGCCGCAACTCAGGTCACGGTAGAATCGAGCGCCAGCGTCCGCGCGACCATCGATGACGTGAAAACGTCGGCCACCAGGATCCGGCGGGCGATGGAGGCGCAGGCGCAGACCGTGACCGCGATTACCGCTGCCGTCGACGAGACCGCGCTGGCGGCGGACGCAACCGCGGGCAACATGACCGCGATTATGCGCGAGGGGGCGGGCCTGGCACGCGACGTCGATACGCTGGGCACCGAATTCGCGGCGATCGATGATCGGCTTGCCTCGCTGCGCAGCGCGGCGGAGGAATTCAGCGCGAAAGTTGCCTGACGGTCGTTTCGGTCAACGAGGCGGTGCCGGGATGACGGGCTGCTTGCCAGCTTCTATGGACGCGGCATGACCAATGTTCTTCTTACGGGTGCTTCGCGCGGCATCGGGGCTGCTGCCCGCAGCGCATTGTCCGGCAGCGCGACGGTTCTGGGGCAGGCGACGCGCGACGCGGACGGCCTGATTGCCGCCGATCTGGACACGCCGGGTGCTGCCGCAGCCTTGTGGGCGGAAACGATCGAGCGTCTGGGGCATGTCGATGTGCTCATCAACAATGCTGGCGTGTTCGAGGCCAATCCACTCGACAGCGCGGATGACGAATGGCTTGCCGGGTGGGAGCGCACGATGCGCATCAACCTGACCGGCGCGGCGCAATTGTGCCGCCTCGCGGTGCGTCACTGGCACGAGCGCGGTGTCGGCGGGCGGATCGTCAATGTCGCCAGTCGCGCCGCCTATCGCGGCGACAGCCCGGCGCACTGGCATTACGCCGCGTCAAAGGCCGGCATGGTGGCGATGACGAAGACGATCGCGCGCGCCTATGCAAAGGACGGCATCCTGGCGTTCGCCATCTGCCCCGGCTTTACCATGACGGGCATGGCGGATGATTATCTCGCCAGCCGCGGGGGCGACAAATTGCTGGCGGACATTCCGCTCGGCCGGGTCGCCATGCCTGATGAAGTGGGCGAGATGATCCGCTGGCTCGCGCTTGATGCGCCCGAGTCGATGACGGGCGCGGTTCTGGACGTGAACGGGGCCAGCTATGTCCGCTGAGGAGGCAAATGCGTCCATGAGCGGCGCGGTGGACAGCTGGCGCGTGTCGCTGCCATGCACGCGCGCGGAAGCCGAGGCGATCGACGCGGCGGATGACCTCGCGATCGACGCCGTTCTGATGACCACCGAGGAGGTGGAGGACGATCGCGAGCGGTGGCGGCTGGACGCTTATATGGAGCGCGAGCCGGACGCGGCGGCGCTGGCGGCGATTTGCGCGCTCGTGCCCAGCGCGTCGGGCACGGCGCCAACCGTCACTGCCCTTGCCGAACAGGATTGGGTGGCGCTGTCGCAGGAGGGGCTGGAGCCGATCCGCGAAGGACGGTTCGTCGTCCATACCAGCGCGCATCCCACGGCGGCGCCGGAGGGAGGATGCGCGCTGCTGATCGACGCTGGCCGCGCCTTCGGCACGGGGCACCATGCGACGACCAGCGGCTGCCTCGCGATGCTCGACGGGCTGGCGGAGAGGAGCCTCGCACGGATCATCGACGTGGGCACGGGTACCGGCGTGCTGGCCTTTGCCGCTGCTTTCCTGTGGCCGGACGCGACGATCGTCGCGACGGACATCGATCCGGCGGCGGTCGAGGTGACGCGCGCGAATGCCGCCGCGAACGGGATCGCGGATCTGGAACTGCTGGTGGCGGACGGCGCGCTGCATGACGCGATCACGGAACGCGGGCCTTATGACCTGGTGATCGCCAATATCCTGGCCGGGCCGCTGGTTTCGATGGCGCCGGAGCTTGCGGCTATTGCAGCACCGGGAGCAGCCATCGTCCTTGCCGGGTTGCTGGAGACTCAGCGCGGGCAGGTCATCGAGGCCTTTGCCGCTTGCGGTTGTACGCTGGAGGCGGTCGACCGGCGGGGGGACTGGACGATCCTGCGGCTGGCCGCTGGCGCCACGCGCTTCGTCCCCGCAACGCCGCCCGATCCCAAGGGGCGGGACGGCTGGGCGCTGGACCTCTGACCGTCCTCGGTCTTGCGTGATGATGCGGACGGGTCAGCCCGTCCGCATCGTTCCGTGCTCCATGAAGCGCTGGTGCCATGACAGCGCCTCGCCCGGCAGCGAGGGGGCATGGCGGCCGTAGGCGCCGCGCAGGGCGCGCTCATAATAATCGCGCAGGCCGTCGCGATAATCGGGATGGGCACAGCGGTCGATCACCAGCGCCGTGCGCTGCTTGGGCGGCAGGCCGCGCAGGTCGGCCAGGCCCTGCTCGGTCACGAGTACCGCGACATCCTGCATGATGTGATCGACGTGCGAGACCTGCGGCACGATGGCGGAGATGGCGCCCCCCTTCGCCGTCGAGGGCGTCATGAAGATCGAGATAAAGGCATTGCGCGCAAAGTCGCCCGAGCCGCCAATGCCGTTCTGGATGCGCGATCCCATCACACAGGTGGAATTGACGTTGCCATAGATGTCCGCCTCGATCAGCCCGTTCATTGCCAGGCAGCCGAGACGACGGATCAGTTCAGGGTGATTGCTGATCTCCTGCGGACGCAGGATCATCTTGCTGCGATACCGCACCATCTCATCGTTGATCCGCTTCGCCGCGTCCGGGCTGAGCGAGAAGGCAGTGGCGGATGCCATGCGCAGGCGACCCGCGTCCATCAGGTCGAGCATGCCGTCCTGGATCACCTCGGTGTAGGCGGTCAGATCGTGGAACGGACCGTCCACCAGCCCGGTCAGGACAGCATTGGCGATGTTGCCGACGCCGGACTGGATCGGCAGCAAGGATGACGGCAGGCGTCCCTTGGTCACTTCATGCGCGAGGAACTCCAGCAGATGCTCCGCGATCGCCTTTGCCGAGGCGTCGGGCGGCGTGAAGGGGAGGTTGCGGTCGGGTGCGTCGGTCTCCACCACGGCCACGACCTTGTCCGGGTCGCAGCGCAGGTAAGGATCGCCGATGCGGTCGTCCGGGCGCAGCAGCGGGATCGGCACGCGGTTGGGCGGCAGCGCCGTGCCGTAATAGATGTCGTGCATCCCCTCCAGCGCCGGATTCTGCCAGCGGTTGACCTCAAGGATCACCGACTTGGCGCGATCGAGCCACGTCTTGTTGTTGCCGACTGAGGAGGAAGGGACGACGCTGCCGTCGGCGCGGATCGCCGTCACCTCGACGACCGCCACGTCGAGTTGGCCCAGAAACCCCTGCCAGGCCATCGGCGCGACCTGGCTCAGGTGCATGTCGAGATAGTCCATCTCGCCGCGATTGATGCGTTCACGCGCGATCGGATCCGAATTGTACGGCAGGCGAAGCTCGATCCCGTCGGCCTCTGCCAGCGCGCCATCCAGTTCGGGCCCAGTGGACGCGCCGGTCCACACCTTCACCCGCATCGGTCGCCCGGCGGCGTGTTCGGCAGAGATCCGCTTGGCGAGCGCGGTCGGCACTGCTTTTGGATAGCCGGAGCCGGTGAAGCCGCTCATGCCGACGGTGTCGCCCGCCTGTATGAACATCGCAGCGTCCTCCGGGGACATCACGCGGCTGCGCAAGGTGGGGTTGGCAATACGATCGATCACGTCTGGCTCCTCTCCGACCCCTCACGCGGGCCGTGCTGCCCTCATCATCTTAACGTTTGCGATAAACAATAGGTGCTTTCCGTGCAGGGCTTGAACTATATTCGTTCAAATGTCGGACCTGGTACGCACACTTCGCCTATTCCTGAACCTGCGTGACCAGGGCAGCTTTTCCGTCGTGGCCCGACAACAACGATTGAGCCACACGACGGTGGCACGCGCGATCGACGAACTGGAGGAGCGATTCGGCGTGCGGTTGTTTCACCGTTCGACCCGGCGGCTGCGCCTGACGCATGACGGCGAGCGGCTGGCCGAGCATGCGTTGCGGATCCTTGAGGATGTGGCCGCGGCGGAAGCGGATCTTGCCGGTGTCGTCGCGGCACAGGGTTTGGTACGTCTTGGTGTCACGACCGCGCTTGGCCTGCATTATGCGAGCAAGCTTGTCCGGCTGCGTGAAGCTCATCCGGGGCTGACGATCGAATTGATGGTGGCTGACTGGCGGGAGATGGCGGGCAATGAAGCGCTCGATCTGTGGCTGCGCGTCGGCGATGAGCCGGGCGGGAAGCGGCTGGGAGACGTGCCGCGCATGCTGGTTGCGGCGCCATCGTATCTTGCACCGCGCGGCGCTCCAGAGGCGGCCGGCGATCTCGCCGCGCACGATTGCCTCACCTATGGCTATGCGGCGCGGCCGGGCGGGTGGCCGATCGACGGCGCGACAGTTCGGCCGCGCGCCTGGCTGCGCGCGAACAGCAGCGAAGCGGTGCATCGGGCGGCGCTAAGCGGCCTCGGCATCGCGTTGCTGCCACACCTGCAGGTGGCTGAGGACCTTGCGGCAGGGCGGTTGGTGCCCGTGTTGCCGCAAGCAGTCATTCCGGCGATCCCGATCACGCTCATGACGGCGGCGCCGGCCGATCGCCTGCCGATCCGGGTGAAGGTGGTCGCCGATTTCCTGGCTGACTATTTTCCGGATGCGCGCGAGCGGGCGTAATCCTGCGTGCCGCGGGTGATCACCTCGTCGTCGCTGATGATCTGCGCGACGGGAATGTCCGGCTGTTCGCGCAGGCTGTCGTAGAGCGGTGCGAAATCGGTCTCGACGGTGACGCGCAGCAGTTCGTCGAAGCTGGGGATGACGAAGTAATTCTGCTGGAAGTCGTCGATGCGATAGTCGGTGCGCATGACGCGTGCGAGATCGAAGCGCAGCCGATGCGGCGACGGATCATCGAGCGCGAAGCGACTTTCGGCATAGCTGGAGACAATGCCCGAGCCGTAGATCCGCAGCCCGTCCGGCTCCGCGATCAGGCCGAATTCGACCGTGTACCAGTACAGGCGCCCGAGATATTTCAGCGCGTCGTGCTGCATGGCGCGCTGACCGCCGCGGCCATAAGCCTCGAGATAGTCCGCGAACACGGGGTCCGCGAGCATCGGGACGTGGCCGAACACGTCGTGGAACACATCCGGTTCCTGCAAATAATCCAGCTGATCCGGGCGGCGGATGAAATTGCCGGCGACGAAGCGGCGGTTGGCCATGTGATCGAAGAAAATCTCGTCGGGAACCAGGCCGGGCACGGCCACGACCTGCCAGCCGGTGAGCTTCATCAGCCGTTCGGACAGTTCCTCAAAATCGGGGATGCCGGGCTTCGACAGTTTCAGGACATCCAGCCCGCGCAGCCATGCGTCGGAGGCGCGGCCGGGCAGCAGCTTCGACTGGCGCGCGAAGAGCGTGTCCCAGGTGGCATGTTCCTCCGGCGTGTAGTGCGACCAGTTCTGCGGGACGGTCCAGTCCGAAGCAGCGCCCGGCGGCGGGGAGAGCACGGTGGAATGATCAGCCATTGGATCGACATAGCACAGGCCAGTCAGCCTGCAAGATGGTTGCATATGTAACCACCGCCCGGTTCGGTGGCAGTGGCACCGTTTCGGTGCCACTGCCACCGTTTCCCTGCGCATCGCTGCCAGGCGGCGGTGTTACTCCGCCGCGACCCCGGCGCGGGAGAACATGTCGCCCTCCAGCGCCAGATCCTCGTTCGCCGCCGGCACGGACTTCGCCTTCTGCCGCTTGTCGAACGAATCCCAGACGTCGCTCCACTGGCCCTTGGTCGCTGCCTTGGAATATTCGGTCGCGCGGGTTTCGAAGAAGTTCGCATGCTCGACGCCGTTCAGCAGTGGGGTGAGCCAGGGGATAGGGTGTTCGTCGATCATGTAGATCGGCTTCAGCCCGAGCTGTCCCAGCCGCCAGTCGGCGATGTAGCGAATGTACTTCTTGATATCCTTGGCGGTCATGCCGTTCACCGGGCCCATCTCGAACGCGAGATCGATGAACGCATCCTCCAGCCGGATCGTCGTCTGGCACTGATCGGCGATATCGTCCTTCACCGCCTTGGTCAGGCAGTTGCGCTCCTTCACGAAGGCGTGGAACAGCTTGATGATGCCTTCGCAGTGGAGGCTTTCATCGCGCACCGACCAGCTGACGATCTGCCCCATGCCCTTCATCTTGTTGAAGCGCGGGAAGTTCATCAGCATCGCGAAGCTGGCGAAGAGCTGCACGCCCTCGGTGAAGCCGCCGAACATGGCGAGGGTGCGCGCAATATCCTCGTCATTGTCGACGCCGAACTGCTGCAGATAGTCGTGCTTGTCCTTCAACTCGGCATATTCGAGGAAGGCGCCATATTCGCTTTCCGGCATGCCGATCGTGTCGAGCAGGTGGCTGTACGCCGCGATATGCACCGTCTCCATGTTGCTGAACGCGGTCAGCATCATCTTGACCTCGGTCGGCTTGAACACGCGGCCGTACTTTTCGTGGTAGCAATCCTGCACCTCGACGTCCGCCTGGGTGAAGAAGCGGAAGATCTGCGTCAGCAGGTTGCGTTCGTGATCGGTGAGCTTCTGCGCCCAGTCACGGCAATCCTCACCCAGCGGCACTTCCTCAGGCAGCCAGTGAAGCTGCTGCTGACGCTTCCAGTACTCGAACGCCCAGGGGTATTCGAATGGCTTGTACTGCTTGGAGGCTTGGAGGAGGGGCATGGGTTACTCCGACCGGAAATTGTGGAAGTTCATAAAGATTGCGCGTGTGAGGGATAGATGGGGGGTCATGCCTCCATGCTCCACTGCCACATGGCGGTGGCGCTCATCGCGAGGACGGCGGCGCCAGCGAGGGCCATGATGCCGACCATGCGGAAGGCATAGACCTGACCGGCGGTGCGCGGACGGGCGAGGGCGACCAGCAGCGCCGTGCCGACGATCGCGAGCGCCAGCGCGACCGCATACATGACGGGGACCTGCCAGTTCATCGCCGCACCCGGCGGGTGACATGGACGGTGCGGGTGCTGCGCGCGCCGACGCCGAGGAACACGATGCCGACGAAATAGCCGAAATCATACCAGCCGCCATTGTTGGGCACGGCATAGATGGCGACGTCCGGCATGAACAGGCTGAGCACCCAAGCGGCCGGGAAGATGAAGCCGTGCCACAGGCCGAGCAGGAAGCCGGGCGTATCGGGCGTGTGCGCCACCGTGGACGGGACCTGCGTGGCGCAGCCCGCCAGGAGCAGGGCGAGCGCGACAAGGGACCAGCGCGCGATCATGCCGCCACCCGCGCGATGCATCCAAAGCGGCGATGTGTCGTTGTGTTGCCGACCCCAAGAGGAGATCCACGATGCACGATCACAGCAACATCAAGGAGCATATGAAGGTCATCGGCGCGGACGGCGTTCACGTCGGTACGGTGGATCACGTCGACGGCGAGCGGATCAAGCTGACCAAGCAGGACAGCCCGGCCACGCAGGACGGGACCGGCGCCAAGCACCACTATCTGCCGGCGGGCCTGGTGGCGGCGATCGAAGGCGACACGGTTCGCCTGTCGGCGACCGCGCAGAACGCCGTGGACATGTTCGAAGAAGCGGAATGACACTGTTCCCGGGCCACGGCGCGGGGCGAACCGGGCGCTGCCCCCGCGAGGCGTAGCGCCAGACGGGCGAGCGACGGCATGAAGAGGGGCGGTTCCGGGAGGCCGGAGGCGTCCCTTTCGATCGCTTATCGTACGATCATCATGACCCGTGAAGGGCCGCGCTGCGACGCGTTGCAAAGCTGCCCTCCGGCCCATGATCTGATCCATCCGCCGCACGCCTCTTGCCGAACCGGTACCGCGACTCTCATGATCCGTGAGCGAGCCCCGGATCGGACGGACTTGATACCGTTCTTCGCCCCGCAGTGTCACGGCTAAAATGCAATATCTGGTAATTGGCGCATCGATGCAGCCCCACATCTAGACACGGACGCGCCGGGCGCCGCGTCGCGCCAAGCCGCCTGCCGATTCGCGATGTTCGCATAATGTTCCATGGGCACTTCCTTGGGTCAAGCCGGCGCGCGTGCGCCTGCGTTGATCCCATCAGCGATGCCACGACGCACGGCGCTCGACGGCGGCTGTCAACGAACCGCTAGCATTAGCTTCGATTGCCATGATCGCATCTACACGTTCAGATTCGAGAGCAGGAAGGCTGAGGCCGTGCGGAAGCTGGTGATAGCGCTCGGAGGTGTCGCATGAGCGGCATGACCCTCAACGATTGTTGACTGGAAGCCATTGACGCGAGCAAGGAACACAACCGCGTCGCCTTCCCCGAAAGCTATCCCAACAAGTCGATCAACAAGGGTAGTAAGACCACATACGCCGACTGATGTGACAAGCATGGCCTTCGCGTGGAAAGAGGGTCCGAAGAAGTGATTTCGTATCTGCGCCGCCGCTTATCCACAATCTCCTTGTCGACTTCAGCGTGCGCCCTGTAGGATATGCACCATGTCGGCAACACAGCCGCGCTTAGAACGGTGCGTATCTGACGGCCAAAACGGCGGCTACAATAAGGGCAGGTAATCGGTAGGTTATCAGAGCCGTGAGGCCCATCCAGGGATGCCCCGACGAGGTGAATAGCTTCACCGTCTCTGTTTCACGCGATCGGGTGAACCGGTGTATGAGGTCGGGATAGTGGCGCATCGTGAAAATATACAGGAAAACACCATCCCCGACCAAACAATGTCAGCGGCCACTTCCAGCCGCCACCCACAACGAAGCCCCGAAAAGCCGTCATCCGGCCACGGGGCTTTCCTTTGCTGCGCCTGCCGCGCCTTCACATAGATCTAAGTCAGCGACGGTAGATCATCCCTGTCCGACAATTTGTGCTGCGCCCATGCGATAATCCTGATGGCGGACCATAAGAGCGATGCCCGCGGCGGTCGTTTCGCGACGCGCGAGAACCATGGGGCGCTCCGCGGCGGCTACCAAAGGGTTGCTACCGTCATGATCGGCCAGAGGGTGGGGCTAAGCCGCGGCGACTGCCGCGCATAGCGGGAGTGCGGGCATATCCCCCGGCAGCGCCTGCGGCATGAGGCGAACACGCGCGACTGCCGCCCGGGGCGCTGCGGTCCAGCCGAGGATCATTCACGGTGATGGGCGGGATGTGGTCGCGCCAGCGCAGGAGCGGGCCCGACGGATGGGTCAGGCCCGCCTGCCGTTGTCAGTCGGCGTCAGCGGCGAGCAATTTGTCGATCGTGATCGGGAGCGAGCGGATGCGCTTGCCGGTGGCGTGATAGATGGCGTTGGCGATTGCCGCGGCCGTGCCGACGATGCCGATTTCCCCAAGCCCCTTCACGCCGAGCGGCGTCACCTCGGGATCAGGTTCGTCGACGAAGATCACGTCAATGTCATGGACGTCGGCATGGGCGGGCACGTGATATTCGGCAAGATTGTGGTTCATCCACCGGCCGAGCTGGCGGTCGGCGAAGGTTTCCTCATGCAGCGCCATGCCGATCGCCATGACGACGCCGCCCAGGATCTGGCTGCGCGCGGTCTTGGGATTGATGATGCGCCCGGCGGCGACGGCGTTGACGACGCGGGTGACGCGGACCTGGTGGAGTTCCTCGTCCACGCGCACCTCGCAGAAGATCGCGCTGTGCGTGTTGCGTGACTTGCGCGCCATCGAGATCATGTCGCCGACGCCCGGCGTCGCGGTTTCCTCGACCTCGATCGAGGGGAGGCCAGCGGCGCGCATGATCTCCGTAAAGGGCATGGCGGCGCTGCCGTCGCGCAGGCGAAGCTCGCCGTCGGCGCAGATCACGTCATCGAAGGAGGCGTTGGCGAAGGGGCTGTCCTTCAGCTTGTGCACCGCCTTGAACAATTGCTTTGCCACCGCCTCGCACGCCAGCTGGACGGCGGCACCGGTCGAGGCCGCCGCCCACGAGCCGCCCTGGACCGGGGCGGTCGGCAGGTCGCTGTCGCCCAGCCGGGCGGTGATCCGCTCGGGCGGCAGGCCCAGCGTGTCGGCGGCGACCTGCGCCATGACGGTATAGGTGCCGGTGCCAATGTCCGACGTGGCGCTTGCGACCTCGAGATCGCCGTTGGCGCTCAGTTTTGCCGAGGCGGCGGTCTTGGAGAATTGCGCGTCCCACATGCCGGTCGCGACGCCCCAGCCGATCAGTTCGCGGCCGTCGCGCATCGAGCGGGGCTCTGGCGACCGGCGTTCCCAGCCGAACCGTGCCGCGCCCTCGCGATAGGCCTCGCGCAGCGCCTTCGACGTGAAGGGCGTGCGATTCATATTGTCGATGTCGGAATAGTTGAGGAGGCGGAATTCGAGCGGATCAACCTTCGCGCGATAGGCCATTTCGTCCACCGCGATCTCGAACAGGGTCATGCCGGTCGCCGCGCCCGGCGCGCGCATGTCGGCCGAGGTATAGGTGTCGCGCGGGGCGATGGTATATTCGCCGTGGATGTTGGGGCTGGCGTAGTTCATCATGCCCCAGGTCACGATATCCTCCATGTTGCTTTCAAAGCGCGAGGTGGAGGTGGTGGCGTCGCCGAGCACGGCGCTGAGCTTGCCATCGGTATCGGTGCCGAGCCGGATCGAATAGGTGCATTCGGGGCGATGCGCGTGGGTGAACATCTGCGCGCGCGTCATGACCACGCGAACCGATCGTTCGAGGTGGATCGCGGCCATGGTGGCGAGCTGCACCTGCCATTGCGGGCGCAGGCCGGAGCCGAAGCCGCCGCCGACATAAGCGTTGACGACGCGGACGTTCTTCTTGCCGAGGCCAAAGGCGCTGGCGAGATAGGCCTGGACGCCCTGCGAGCCTTGCGTCTTGTCATAGACGGTGATCGTGCCGTCGCCGTGCCATTCCACCGTCGAGGCGTGCATCTCCATCGGATTGTGATGCTCGGTCGCGAGATGATAGGTCGCGGCGTGCTTCAGCGGGGCGGCATCATAGGCGGCCTGCGCGTCGCCATGGTTCTTGGGCGGGTGGAAGGAATTGCGCCGGCGCAGCGGGAGCGGGAGGAATTTCTCCGCCAGCGAGGCCTCGAAATCCACGTTGTGCGCCTGTTCCTCATAGGAGACGTCGACGAGGCTGGCGGCATATCGCGCCGCCTCGAAGCTTTCCGCGATGACCACGGCGATCGGCTGGCCGGCGAAGAGGATTTCGGCATCGTGCAGCGCCTTGAACGGGTCGCCCGGAATGGCGAGTTCATCCTTCCAGTTGCGGTCGAGCCATGCCTGTCTGGGGCGGTTATTGTGGGTGATGATGTCGACCACGCCGGGGACGGCGCGTGCCGCCTCCTCGTCGATCGCGGTGATCCGCCCCTTGGCGATGCGCGACGAGACGGCAACGCCGTAGAGCAGGCCGGGGACGTGATATTCGGCGGCATATTTGGCCGTGCCGGTCACCTTGGCGAGGCCGTCGACGCGCGACAGGGCGGTGCCGATGCCGACCGGGGCGGCGGGAGCGGGGGATGCGTTGCTGGTCATCGTATCGGCTCCTCAGGCGATGCGCTTGTCGATCTGCGACTGCGGCGTGCCGGCCGCGGCCTGGGCGAGCGCACGCATGATCGCACGGCGGGCGAGATCGATCTTGAAGTCATTGTCGCCCTGGCCGCGGGCGCCGGCGAGCAATGCGCGGGCTGCGGTGTCGAACGCCATTTCGCCCGGCGGCTCATTGCGGATCGCCTCTTCCGCCTCGCGCCGGCGCCACGGCTTGTGCGCGACGCCGCCGAGCGCGATGCGCACGTCGCCGATGCGGCCATTGTCCTCCAGCCGCATCGCCACCGCGACCGAGACGAGCGCAAAGGCGTAGGACAGGCGATCGCGCAGCTTGAGGTAGGTGTAATTGTGCGTGAAGCGCTCGGCCGGAAGGTCGATCGCAGTCACCAGTTCGCCGGGGCGTAGCGTGTTGTCGCGCCACGGCTCATCGTCGGGCAGGCGGTGGTAGTCGGCGAAGGGGATGGTGCGGCTGCCGTCAGGGCCGGTCACCTGTACCTCCGCCTCCAGCGCGGCGAGCGCGACGCACATGTCGGAGGGGTGGGTGGCGATACATTGCGGGCTGGCGCCGAGGATCGCGTGGATCCGGTTCACCCCGCCAATCGCGCCGCAGCCCTCGCCGGGGTTGCGCTTGTTGCAGGGCGTGTCGACGTCGTAGAAATAATAGCAGCGGGTGCGCTGGTTGAGGTTGCCGCCGTTGGTGGCGGCGTTGCGCAACTGCGGCGAGGCGCCGGCGAGGATCGCGGAGGACAGCAGGGGATAATGCTGCCGCACGCGCAGGTCGTAGGCGGTGTCGGCATTGGTGACGAGCGCGCCGAGGCGCAGGCCGCCGTCCTCCCGTTCCTCGATCTGATCCAGCGGCAGGCGATTGATGTCGATGACGTGGAGCGGCCGGGCGACATTCTCCTTCATCAGATCGACGAGGTTGGTGCCGCCGGCGAGGAACGCGGCGTGCTGGTCCCCGGCGGCGCGGACCGCCTCCTCGACCGCCGTGGGCCGGGCATAGTCGAAGCGGATCATGCCTGCTTCTCCTGCCCGAGCACGTCGAGCACCGCGTCGGCGATGTTGGTGTAGGCGCCGCAGCGGCAGATGTTGCCGCTCATCAATTCGCGCACATCGTCGCGGCTGCGCGCCTGCCCTTCGTTGATGAGGCCCTGCGCCGAACAGATCTGGCCCGGGGTGCAATAGCCGCACTGAAAGGCGTCCCGCTCGATAAAGGCGGCCTGCAGAGGGTGGAGGTCGTCGGCGCTGCCCATGCCCTCGATCGTGGTGATCTCGCTGCCGTCGAGGGTGACGGCGAGCTTCAGGCAGGAATTGATCCGTTTGCCGTCGACCAGCATGGTGCAGGCGCCGCACTGGCCGTGGTCGCAGCCCTTCTTGGAGCCGGTCAGGGCGAGCGTTTCGCGCACCAGATCGAGCAGCGTCGTCCAGGGTTCGACCGCCAGATCATGCGGCGTGCCGTTGATCGTCAGGTGAATCGGGACGGTGCCGATCGGCCGGGCGGCGACCTTTCGGGCGATGGTGCGGTCCAATGTCGCGGCTTGATCCATGGTCGACGCACTCCTCGATCGGGCAAAGGGGGCGGGCGCCCCGGTCGCAGGGGAGAACCTTCGGTCAGGCATTCGGTTCACGGCCGTCGAAAACGGCGCAGCGCCCGCACGCATGCGGGAGACGGATGCCGGGCGGCGCGTTTGCCGCTCATCACTGCCAAGGAGCGGCGCATGACCGACAAGACCTTCACGTCCGGCGATCACGTGAAATGGGACACGCCGCAGGGCGAGACGCACGGCAAGGTCGTGCGCAAGGAGACATCGACCGCCAAAGCCGGTGGGCATGTCGCCAAGGCGACCAGAAAGGACCCGCAATATCGCGTGAAGAGCGACAAGTCGGGCAAGGAGGCGATCCACAAGCCCGAGGAATTGCGCAAGGCCTGAGCCCGGCGGGGCGGGCCGGCAGGGCCGGCCGGCGGGGTCAGCCCGGCGGGATCAGCGTCGTGCGCTGCCCCGCGCGGCCGGCTTTGCCTTGGGCCGCGTGATCCAGCGCAAGCCGCCGGAGGTGGCGAGGAGCGTGACGCCCAGCGCCGCCTTGTCACGCCGCCCGATCAGCGCGAGGCCGCAGGTGGCAAGCGCGGTGGGGAGAAGACCGGCCTTTCCAACCCGCGCGATGCGCAAGGCGCGATGGGTGCCCTCCGCCGCGAGCAGGCTCTGGCGCATGCCCGGCGCGGGTGGGGCGGCGCGGGCCGGCGCCGCTGCGGCGGGAGGGGGCGCGGGCTGCTGGTGGGCGGCGAGCCCCGGGGCGGATTGCGGCTCCGGCCCCTCGGCCACCGTATCGGCGGCGAACGCGCCGCGGCTGCCGAGCGGCTGTTCCGGGCCAGTGGTGGTGTCGCGCGCCGTCTGGCGTTCAAGCTCGCAATTGAACTCCGCGCCGAGCAGCAGGACATAGGCCGACAGATACAGCCACGTGAGCGTCACCACCGCGGCGCCGAGCGAGCCATAGGTTGCGTCATAGCTGCCGAAATTGGCGACATAGATGCCAAAGCCAAAGGTCATCAGCACCCAGCACAAAGCGGCGAGGACCGAACCTGGTGTGAGCCAGACCCACCGCGCGTGGCTGCGATTGGGCGCGAACCGATACAGGCTGGCGGCGGCTGCCGAGCCGACCACCGCCATCAGCAAATAGGGTATCAGCCGCGCGAGGAAGGCGAGGGGGCCGGGAAGCTCGGGAAACAGTGTTTCGACAGCCGCCATGGCGGTGATCGAGAAGATGGCGAGCACCGCGACCAGCACGGCGCAGGCAGTGATGCCGAGCGCCACGAGGTTGAGGTGGATGAAGCCGCGTGTCTCCTCCTCATCATAGGCGACGTTGAGCGCGGTGATGATCGCGGTCGCGCCCTTCATGGCGCCGTAGAGCGCGATCGCCAGCGCGATGAGGAGGCCAAAGCCCTTTTTCCCGTCCGACGTGCTGACGATATTGGCAAGCTGCTCGCCGATCAGCCGGGCAGCCTCCGCCGGCATGACCGAGGTAAGCGAGCGGACATTGGCGAGCACAGTGTCGGGGGTCGCGATCAGACCGTAACTGAGCACCACCGCGCCCAGCATCGGCACCATGGCGAGGATGGCGCAGAAGGCGACGCCCGACGCGATCAGGCTGATATTGTCCTGCCCGGATTCCTTCCAGCTGCGCAGCGCAACGTCTTTCCAGCCGCCCGCGGGGATCGCCCAGGGGCGCGTTGCTGCATGTCCGTGATCCTGTCCGGTCGGCTGCCGGTGCCCATCCCCATCGATCGTCGTCATCAATCCCGTCCCTGTGTGTCAGACGAACCGGTTGGACAGGCGAGCGTTCCACAGGCGCGGGGAATTGCCGAGGCGGCATGAGCCATGGCGATCCGGCAGACGGCGTTGATTTTGCAATGCAGCATGACGATAATCGGGCGGCAGACGCACGGTGAAGTGCCCGACGCCTGGCGAAGCCCGGCCAACATCCCCATCGGAGAACAGCATGCAGCCGCCGTCACGGGCCCGCGCGTCCATTGCCATTTGCCATTGCGCCGCGTGCGGGGCCCGAGGATGACGCATCCTGCCAATGCTGCCGCCGGGCATCGCGTCAACGTGCCCATGGCGTTGCTGGCGCTCGCCATGGGCGGGTTCGCAATCGGCACCACCGAATTCGCCTCGATGAGCCTGCTGCCGCAGCTCGCGGGCGGGCTGGGGATCGACGAGCCGACAGCGGGGCATGTCATCAGCACATATGCGCTGGGCGTTGTCGTCGGTGCGCCGCTGCTGGCGGTGCTGGGCGCGCGCATGGCGCGGCGTACCTTGCTGATCGCGCTGATGAGCTTCTTCGCGCTGGCCAACGGGCTGTCGGCGCTGGCGCCCGACCTTGGCTGGATGCTGGTGTTCCGTTTCCTTAGCGGGTTGCCGCACGGGGCCTTTTTCGGGGTCGGCGCGCTGGTCGCTGCGGGCATGGTGCCGCACGAGCGGCGCAGCCAGGCGATATCGCGCATGATGCTGGGGCTGACGCTGGCGACCGTCGCCGGCGTGCCCTTCGCCAATGTCGTCGGTCAGGCGCTCGGCTGGCGCTGGGGCTTCGGCATCGTCGCGCTGCTGGCGGTGGCGACCGCGGTGATGCTGTTCGCCTTTGCGCCGCGCACCCCGGCTGATCGCAGGGCCAATCCGATGCGGGAGCTGGGCGCGCTGCGCAACGGGCGGGTGTGGTTGACGCTCGCCACCGGGGCGATCGGCTTTGGCGGGCTGTTCTGCGTCTATACCTACCTTGCCTCCACCATGACCGCGGTCACTGGGGCGCCGGGGCTGATCCCGGTGGCGCTGGCGCTGTTTGGCGTCGGCATGACGCTGGGCACGATCCTGTGCGCCTGGGGCGCCGACCGCGCGCTGATGACCACCGCGGGGCTGACGCTGGCGTTCAGCGCCTTGTCGCTGTCGCTCTATCCGATGGCGGCGCAGCAGAGCTGGTCAATCCTGGGGGTGGTGGTGCTGATCGGCATGGGCGGCGGGCTGGGCAGCGTGCTCCAGACGCGGCTGATGGACGTGGCGGGCGAGGCGCAGATGCTTGCGGCCGCGCTCAACCACAGCGCGTTCAACGTCGCCAATGCGCTGGGGCCATGGCTGGGCGGGATGGCGATCAGCGCGGGGCTTGGCTGGACCTCGACCGGGTGGGTCGGGATGGCGCTGGCGCTGGGCGGGCTGGCGATCTGGGCGGTGTCGCTGCTGCTCGACCGGCGGCGGCCGACGCGCGCCGCCGCCGCCTGATCGCCGGACCGGCCGCCTCGCCAGCGGTCAGGCGAGCAGGGCCGCCAGCCGCTCCAGCCGCTCGGCCGCATCCTCATGCGGCTCCTTGAGGAGGAGGCGGCCATCCTTTTCGACAAGGCCGTCGATCTCGCCCAGCGCGGGCGGTGCGTCGCGTCGGGGGGTGAGGGCGATGGCGGCTGGGCCAGCGTCGATCCGGGCGATGCCCAGTGCGCGAGCGCGCTCCCGCACCCGCGCAATCGACAGGAGCAGCGCAGCTTCCTCCGGCAATTCGCCGAAGCGATCCTCCAGCTCCGCCTCGAAGGCGTCGAGATCGGCATCGCTGCGCAGCCGGCCGAGGCGCGCGTAGAGCGAGATGCGCAGATCCTCGTCGGGGATCCACTCGGCAGGCAGGCGGCCGTCGATGCCGAGGCGGAGGTCCGGCGTCCAGCGCTCCACCGTCTCGCCGCGTGCGGTGCGCAGCGCGTCCTCGAGCAACTGCTGATAGAGTTCGACACCGATGAGCCGCATGTGCCCGGCCTGTGTGTCGCCGAGCAGGTCGCCGGCGCCGCGCATGTCGAGATCGCGCGCGCTGATCGCGAAGCCGGCGCCGAGCCGGTCGAACGCCTCCAGCGTGCGCAGCCGCTTCAGCGTGCGCGGGGCGATCGCGTCATCGGCATCGGTGAACAGCAGTACCTGACCGCGGCGATGCCCGCGCCCGACGCGGCCGCGCAACTGGTGAAGCTGCGACAGGCCGAACCGGTCGGCGTGGATGATCGCCATGGTGTTGGCGCGCGGCACGTCCAGCCCTGCCTCGATGATGTTGGTGGCGAGCAGCACGTCGCCGTCGCCATGGCCGAAGCGGACCATCGTGTCGTCGATATCGGCGGCCGGCATCTTGCCATGCGCGTGCAGGATCTCGAGCTCGGGAACGAGCGTGGCGAGCTTCTCCGCGAGCGGGGCCATGTCGGCGATGCGCGGGACCACGACGAAGCTCTGGCCGCCGCGCGCGCGCTCACGCAGCAGGGCGGCGCGCAGCGTTTCGGGCGCGAAGGCGGAGACGGCGGTGCGGATCGGCTGGCGCCGCGCGGGGGGCGTCGCAATGACGGACAATTGCCGCAGGCCGACGAGCGCCGCCTGCAGCGTGCGCGGGATGGGGGTGGCGGACAGCGTCAGCACATGCCCGGCGGATAATGCCTGTAGCTTGTTCTTGTCGGCGGTGCCGAAACGCTGTTCCTCGTCGATAATGACGAGCGCGAGATCCTTGTAGGCGACGCCCTTGCCCGCGACCGCGCCGGTGCCGATGACGATATGGATGCTGCCGTCGGCGAGCCCCGCCTTCACGCGCCGCTTGTCGGCTGCGCTGGTGAGGCGCGACAGGCCGGCGACGACCACGTCGGTTCCCTCGAACCTTGCGGTGAAGCTTTCGAGGTGCTGGCGCGCGAGAACGGTGGTGGGGGCGGCGATCGCCACCTGCTTGCCGGCGAGCGCGGCGAGCGCGGCTGCGCGCAGCGCGACCTCCGTCTTGCCGAAGCCGACGTCGCCGATGACCAGCCGGTCCATCGGGCGGCCGGAGGAAAGGTCGTTGCGTACCGCCTCGATCGCGGCGAGCTGATCCGGCGTTTCCGAAAAGGCGAAGCCGGCGGCGAACCGCTCATAGGCGGCGACGGGGGGATCGAGCACGGGGGCGGTGCGGGTGGCGCGCTCCTCCGCGAGTTCGGTCAGCCCGCGGGCGGTTTCGGCGATGGCGGCGGCAATCTCTCCCCGGCGGTCATGCCAGCTCTTTCCGTCGAGCGTGTCGAGCGTGACGGCGTCGTTCTCCGCGCCGTAGCGCCACAGGCGGTCAGCCTCCGCGATCGGCACCAGTCGGACGGCGTCCTTGGCGTAGGTGAGCTTGATCGTGTCGCCGCCGACGCCTTCGCCGGCGGGCAGCGGCTCGATCCCGTCGACGACGCCGATGCCGTGATCCTCATGGATGACGGTGTCGCCGACGCGGATCTCGGCGCTGTGGACGAGCGAGAGGTCGACGCGGTGCGCGCTGCCGTCCTCGCGCTCCGCCCGGCTGCCGATCAGGTCGGCGGCGGCGATGGCGAGCGCGCCGTCGCGGCGGAAACCCTGGTCGGCGGGGCCGGTGAGGGTCAGCAGGGTGCCCGGCGCGGCGGCACCGACACCGGCCCAATCCGCCACCGCCTCGGCCGTCAGCTTCAGCCGCTGTTCGATGCGGCGGGTGAGGAAACGAACGTCCCGCTCGCCACCGATGAGGACGACGCGCTCGCCATCCGCGATGGCCGCCTGCGCGGCGCGGGCGAAAGCGGCGAGCGGCGCGCGCTGTTCGACGAAGCGGGCGGGGGGCTCTCCGGCGCGGTCGAGCGATGCGGTGTCGCGGGCGGCCAGCGCCTTCTGCCAGGCGGCGTCGACGATCATGTCGGCCGGAGCACGGCGGCTGCCGCGCTTGGCGGTGTCGGCGCTGAGCAGCAGCAGGCGGCGGCGACGCTCGTCGGCCGCGGCGGTGACGACGACCAGCGCGCCGGGAAGGTGATCGAGCAGCGTCGTGCGATCGCCGTCGAGCGGCGGCTCCATCACGCGGCCGAGTTCGTGGCGTTCCAGTTCGTCGGTGCTGCGCTGGTCCGCCGGGTCGTAGCGGCGGATGCCGGCGATCACGCCGTCGGCGACCTCGATCCTGAGCGGAAGGTCGCTGTCGGCGGGAAAGACATCGAGCACCTGGCCGCGCAGCGCGACTTCGCCAGGCTCGTCGACGCGTTCGTCGGCGACATAGCCGAGCGACAGCAGGTCGTCGTGCAACTGCGCCAGATCGCATGGCTGACCCACGGCGACGGAAGGGGGCTCGGCGTCGAAGGCGGCAGGCGCCGGATAGGCGCGGGCGAGCGCCTCGCCCGACGTGATCAGCGCGATCCGGCCGGGCGCCTCCGCCTCCAGCGCGCGGCGTATGGCACGGAGCGCGGACACGCGCTGCCCGACATTGGCGGGGGAGGCAGGGGCATTGTCGCCGGGGAGCGCGTCACTGCCGGGGCAGAACATGGTCGCCGCATCGGGGACGAGTGCCGCGACCATCCGCGTCAATGCCAACGCGCGGGTCTCGTCGGCGACGGCGACGATGACGTTCGCGTCGGCCAGAAGCTCCGCCACCGCCGCGCTCGCCTCCGCGATGCTGAGCGTCGGGGCGGGCACGTCGGCGCGCGGAGTCATTACGGCAATCTCCGCTTCGGATCGGGGGCGCATGTCGGGTGGTTGCATCCGCTGTAGTGAGGTTCACCGAACGGGCGGCGCGGCGCGGCGTTCCCGCGACCGCAGCGAGGATGCGCATCATCCTGCCGCCCGCCAGCCACGCCGGGGCTGCCGCTCGCCAGCCACAGGGAACCATGAAGGGCGATGGCGCTTAAGGACGGTGGCTCCGCCGCCCAGTGCGCGGTGGGTGGCAGAGGAGGATGAATATCATGGCCCGTACGGCGGAAAAACGCGGCAAGGACGAAACCAAGGCGGCCGAGAAGAAGGTCAAGTCGACCGGGAAGTCGGCCGGCGGCGCGCGCGGCGGCATCACCGCGCCCGTGACCCCGTCCGCCGAACTGGCCGAGATCGTCGGCAAGAACGACCTGCCCCGCAGCGAAGTGGTCAGCAAGGTCTGGGACTATATCAAGAAGAACGACCTGCAGGACGCCAAGGACCGGCGGCAGATTAACGCCGACGACAAGCTGGAGAAGATCTTCGGCAAGAAATCGGCGAGCATGTTCGAGATGAACAAGCATCTCAGCAAGCATCTGACCGCCAAGAAGGATTGACGGCAATCCCGGCCGACGCGCGGCGATGCTGCCCGCGTGCGCGTCGGCGGGGTGATCAGTCCATGATCTCGCGGATCCGGGCGGCGAGCGCATCCATCGCGAATGGCTTCGTCACGAGCGCCATGTTGGGCGCGAGCTGATCGCTGCCGATCACGGCATTTTCGGCATAGCCGGTGATGAACAACACCCTCAGCGTCGGCCGCAGGCTGAGCGCCGCGTCGGCGATCTGGCGCCCGTTCATGCCGCCGGGCAGCCCGACATCGGTGATCAGCAGGTCGATGCCCGGATACGCCTGCAGGATGCGCATCGCGCTCTGGCCGTCGAACGCCTCCAGCACGTCATAGCCGAGATCCTCGGCCACCTCGACGACCAGCATGCGCACGGTGGGTTCGTCATCGACAACGAGGATGCAGCCGGCATCCGCCTGCGCATCCTGTTCCAGCATCGACGATCCGGTTCCGGCCTGCGCCGCCTCGACGTCCGGCGCCTCCATATGGCGCGGCAGGTAGATGCACATCGTCGTGCCCGCGCCCAGTTCGGTGTCGATCCGGACATGGCCGCCCGACTGGCGCGCGAAACCGTAGATCATCGACAGGCCAAGGCCCGTTCCCTCGCCGATCGGCTTGGTGGTGAAGAAGGGGTCGAAGGCGCGTGACACCACATCGGGCGGCATGCCGGTGCCGGTATCCGTGACCGAAATGGACACATATTCGCCCGGCGCGAGATCACGCTCCCGTGCGTCACGATCGTCGAGGCGGCAATTGGCGGTGTCGATCGTGATCCGCCCGCCGTCGGGCATGGCGTCCCGCGCATTGATGCACAGGTTGATGATCGCGTTTTCGAGCTGGTTCGGATCGACCAGGGTCGTCCACAGGCCGGTCTTGCCGGCGGTTTCCACCTCGACATGAGGGCCGACCGTGCGGCGGATCAGTTCCTCGACATCGAAGATCAGCCGGTTGACGTCGGTCGGGCGGGGATCGAGCGTCTGCCGGCGCGAAAAGGCGAGCAGCCGGTGGGTGAGCGCCGCGGCGCGGCGAACCGCACCCTGCGCCGCGACGGAATATTTCTCCAGCTCCGCAACCCGGCCCTGCGTGATGCGCACCTGCATCATCTCCAGCGCGCCCGAAATGCCGGTCAGCAGATTGTTGAAATCATGCGCCAGGCCGCCGGTGAGTTGGCCGACCGCCTCCATCTTCTGCGACTGGCGCAGCGCCTCCTCGGCGCGGTCACGCTCCGCCGTGGTCTCCTCGATCTCGTGCACGAGCCGCTGGTGTTCCTGCTCCAGCAGGCGCTCGTTCGCCTTGCGCGCCGTCACGTCGAGGAGCGCGCCGACCATGCGGATCGGCGCGCCATCGCTGTCGCGGATCAGATAGCCGCGGTCGAGCACGTCGGCGTAGCGGCCATCCTGCCGCTGGAAGCGATATTCGTCCGACCAGTCGGTGCCCTGGCTGTCGATCACCAGATGGATGCTGGCATAGACCCGGGCGCGGTCGTCGGGATGAATGTGGTCCAGCCACCACTGGCTGGTCTCCTCCGTTTCTGACGGCGGGTGGCCGTAGACCGCGTACAGCGCCTCGTTCCAGGTCACGTGATCGGTTCGCAGATCCCAGTCCCAGATCGCGTCGTTGGTCGCCCGGCTGGCGAGGCGCAGGCGTTCGCTCACCTCGCGCAGCGCGGCGGTCGCCTCGCGGTCGCGGGTCACGTCCTGCACCGTGCCGATGAGGCGGGTGGCAACGCCATTTTCGAAAAAGGCGAGGCCATGCGCGCTGACGTAGCGCAGCACGCCATCCTCGATGCCGATCGTGCGATATTCCGCCGCGAACCGGCCCGGTCCCGCGGGGTCGAGCGCGGCGTTCACCGCGGCGACCGCCCCTGCCAGATCATCCGGGTGGACGCCGGCCATGAAGGATCCGTCGTAGCTGACCGGGACGCCGGGCGAGAGGCCGAACAAGGCACGGCAGCGATCATCCCATGTCAGGCGTCCTTCGCGCGGCCGATAATCATAGCGGCCGAGATCAGCGGCGGCGGCGGCGGCCTCCAGTTCCTCCCGGCTGCGTTCCAGCGCGCGTTCGGTGCGCTTGCGCTGGGTGAGGTCGGAAAAGAGCACCGCGACATGATGCTCCTCGGGCGCGTCCAGCGGATAGGCGTTCACCATCAGCCAGCGCCCGTCGCGGGTCGTGGCGGGCAGTTCCACCTGCTCGGGAATGCCGGTCTTGGCGACCCGGCCGTATAGGTCGAACCAATGCTGTTCGTGATCGGGTGCGATGTCGCGCATCCAGCGGCCACGCGCATCGGCGATGCCGGTCTGCGCGGCGAAAGCATCATTCACCTCGAGAATGCAATAATCGCTGGCCCGGCCATCGGGATCGAAGCGCACCTTGATGACGCAAAAGCCGATGTCGATCGCGTTGAACAATTCGCGATAGCGTTGCTCGCTGGCGCGCAGCTGCCCCTCCGCACGCGCGCGGTCGAAGGCGTCACGCACGCGCAGCGCGACATCCTGAACCAGCGTCACCTCCTGCGCGGTCCAGGCGCGGGACGCGGGCTCCTGCACATACACCAAGGCGTCGAGCCTGCCGTAGCGGAGCAGCGGAAAGACGATCATCGCCTGGGCGCCACCGGGGATGTCACCCTCGGATTGCGGGTCGGCGGTGACATCGGGGATGATCAGCGTCTCGCCAGCGCGCAGCAGCGCCAGTGACGGCGCACTGATCAGCTTCGCGCCCGGTATCCGGCCCGTGAGTTCCGAGAGGGCGGGGGACCAGTCGGCCTCGATCTGAAGCGTCGCGCCGTCATCGCACACCGTCGCATAGCCGCAGCGGCCCACGCCCAGCTTCTGGCCCAGCGCGGCGACGGCCGTCGCCACGATCTGCTGGGGATCGCTCAGGTCGTGCAACTGATCCAGCAGCCGAAGCTGGAATGTCTGTCGGTCGAGCAATTGCTCGCGGCTAAGCTCTTCTGATCGCGACATTCGGCGTAGGCCCATCGATGGACCGGCAGAGATACATGGTTTGTTCCGCAAAAAGCAATCGGGGTGCCCCGCAGGCAGCGGCTAGGTCGCGGGCGCCACTTCGATGACGGGCGTGTAGTGGATCGGGAAAGCGACAGACCGGGCTATGAAGCACATGGCATGGGCGCGTTCGTGCAGCGCGGCGGCCAGCGCCGGGTCCGAACTCGCGGTGATCGTCACGGTTGGGGATAGCGTCACCGCAGTGAACTGCCCGGCGCCGCCCGGCTCCTCTTCCATCATCCCTTCGGCCCGGTCGCGGTAGGAGAGCACGGTGACCCCCGCGTGCGCGCACAGGCCAAGGTACCAGAGCTTGTGACAGGCGCAGATCGAGGCGAGCAGCAGCTCCTCCGGGTTCCAGCGTGTCGGATCGCCGCGAAAGGCGGGGTCGGAGGAGCCATGGATCGGCGGCTTGCCGGGCGCAGTGATGCGATGATCGCGGCTGTAGCCAGCGATCGTCCGGGTGCCTTCCCCGCGATTGCCGGTCCATTCAACATCCAGCGCGTAGCGATGAACCTTCATCGGGGCCTCCAACCGTTCGCGATCGACGGGTGAGAGGATGAAGTCCCGCGCCGCCGCGATCAAGCGGCAGCCAGGCAGGTGTCAGGCGGGGGAGGACAATTTCATCAGGACAAGGCCGCCGACGATCATCGCGGCGGCTAGGATGCGTATCGGGCTGGCCTGTTCGCCGAGCAGCAGCACGCCAGCGACAAAGGCGCCAACCGCACCGATCCCGGTCCAGATCGAATAGGCGGTGCCAAGCGGCAGGGTGCGCATCGACAGCGACAACAGGCCGAAGCTGACGAACATGGTCGCGAAGGTGATCAGCGTCGGCTGCCATTTGGTGAAGCCGTCGGACTGCTTCATGAAGAAGCTCCAGACCACTTCGAGAATACCGGCAACAACAAGATAGATCCACGCCACAGCAGCCTCCATTCAGGACTGCCGGGCCGTCCCGGACTTGACACCCTTGGCGGGGCGGGAACGTGGTCGCCGCGGGGCGGCGTCTAGCGGCGTGGCGCCGACGGGTCAATCGCGGAGCGCTGGCCGTGACCTGCGCCCCGCTATCAACCCCCCAGGGATCAGGCGCGAAGCCCGTTCAGGATCACGTCGAGCACCGCGGACGGGAAATCATGCGCGAACGCCTCGTCGCTGAGCTTGCCGTCCATGATCTCGGCAAAGGCGACGCGCGAGGAGAACAGATATTGGCAGGCGCCGACGATGATGAAGTAGAGCTTGTCCGGGTCGATCGGGCGGAACTGGCCGGCGGCGACGCCTTCCTCGATGATGCGCCGCTGCGCGTCGATCAGCGGGATCACGAAATTGGCCTTGATCTGGTCCGACCCCTCCGTCCGGGATTCGCGCAGCAGGTGGTTCAGGAGCCCGACGAGATAGGGATAGCGGCTGTAGGTGCGCACGATGCCGGCGATATGGATCTTCAGCTTCGCCAGCGGATCGATCGCCATCGCGTTCAGCCCGTCGAGCTGCGCCAGCGAGCGCGACGTGTCGCGTTCGACCAGCGCCACCAGCAGCCCCTCCTTGCTGCCGAAATAATATTTGACGAGCGGGGCGGTGACGCCGGCGCGCCGTGCAATGGCGTGGAGCGATACTTCCGGCGTGCCCAGTTCGATCATCAGGTCGCTGGCGGCCTGTAGCAACACCTCCCGCGCCGGTCCTTCGCTCCGCCCATTATGTGCCCCCGAGCTACTACTTTCGACCGCTTTCGCCATTCTGTCCCCTTGTTCGGCCTTTACGACCGTTATGCCGCCGTCTTGGCGGTCTCGATACCGAGTTCTTCCCGGATTGCATTGCCATCGGCATCCAGCGCAGGCGCGAGCCGCGCGGACGGGCGGTGGGATTCGAAATCGATCGGTGTCGCGGGCAGGCGGATCTCGCCCTGCGGCCCGGCGACGTCGACATAGCAGCCGGCGGCGAGCGCCTGCGGATCACGGGTGGCCTGCGCCACGCTCTGCACCGGCCCGAAGATCACCTTCTCCGCCTCCAGCGCGACCTGAACCTCGGGCCAGGTCATCGCGCCGAATGCCTCATCGAGAATGCCGACCAGCGCGGGCCCGTTGCTGCGGCGATCGCGCACGCCGGTGAAGCGTGTGTCCTCCAGCAATTCCGGGCGGCCGATCGCGCGGGCGATGCGCGGCCAGTCGCCCGAGCCCTGGCGTGGCACCATGACAAACCACTGGCCGTCCGCGGTCTTGAAGAAATTGTTGAGCGGATTGACCGCCTCCGGCCGCGACTTCGTGGAGGCGAGCTTGTTCATCTGAAGCTGGATCGCATGTTCGCAGGAGGCGGCGTAGATGCCCATGCGCAGCAGCGAGGTTTCCAGTTTCTGCCCCTCGCCTGTGCGCGCGCGGTGGAACAGCGCCCCCATGATCCCGGCGACGAGGCCCATTGCGGCCATGTGATCGCCGATGCCAGTGCGCAGTTGCGCCGGATCGCCGTTCTTCACCGTGGTGAGCGAGCAGAGGCCGGAGCGCGCCCAGAAAGCGGTGATGTCGAAGCCGGGTTTGTCCGCCTCAGCACCCTCGCTGCCATAGCCGGTGAAATTGGCGAAGATCAGGTCGGGCTTGATCGCCTTCAGCTGCTCCCAGCCGATGCCGAGCCGTTCCAGGCTGGCGGGGCGGGTGTTGGTGACGAAGACATCGGCGGTCGCGACGAGGCGGCGCAGCACTTCGGCATCCTCCGCATTCGTCAGGTCGAGCGCGATCGAGCGCTTGCCGCGATTGTCATTGTCGAACACGCGATTTTCGGTGTTTTCAAGGCCAATCGAGCCGAAGAACTGACGGAAGGGGTCGCCGGCGGGCGGCTCCACCTTGATGACCTCTGCACCCCAGTCGGCCAGGATCCCGCATGCGCCTGGCGCTGCCACGTAGCTGGCCAGTTCGACCACCCGAATGCCCTGCAACATGATTTCCACTCCCGTCCTGCGTCCGGCTGTCGCCGACCGCTTGTGCACCATTTAACGTGCTGGTTTCTGATTGTTCAAGCAAAGCCTGAACGTTGGCGTAAAAGTTTCGCGTGCCGTAAAGTAATCGGCGGCGCGGCAATATTGCGCTCGGCCGCGATGGTCAGGCGGTTCGTGCGGCCTTGTCCTTCGCGGTGGTGGCGCGGATCGAATCGCGCGCCGCGGCCCATTGTTCGTCGCTCCACGACCGCATCGAGGAAAAGTTGCCGCCGGTCGCGAGGTAACGCGCGCCGTCGATCGCGATCGTCTGACCACTGACATATTCCGCCTGCGGCGACATGAGGAAGGCGGCGAGATTGGCCAGTTCCGGCATCCGCCCAACGCGACCCATCGGGTAATCAGTCGTGTCGCGGAACGCCTGTTCACCATCGGTCGGGCGCAGCCGGGCGGACATGCCCTCGGTCGGGAAGGTGCCCGGTGCGATGCAGTTGAGCCGGATGCCGCGATCGGCCCATTCGACCGCCAGACTCTGCGACATTACGTTGACGCCCGCCTTTGACATGGCGCTGGGCACGGTGAAGGCCGAGCCGTTCCACACCCAGGTGGCAAGGATCGACAGCACGGAGGCGGAGACGCCCTGGTCGATCCAGCGTTTGCCGCAGGCCAGCGTCATCGCGAACGACCCGCGGAACACGATGGAGGAAATGGCGTCGAAGCCGCGCATCGAGAGATCTTCGGTGCGGCTGACGAAATTGCCCGCGGCATTGTTGACGAGGCCGGTGAGCGCGCCGCCATTGTTCCAGATACGGTCAAGCATATCCTCGATCGCGGCTTCGTCGCGGATGTCGCAGGCGAGGCCGACCATCTTGCCGCCATGCGCGGTCATCAATTCATCGGCCGTCTGATCGAGCACACTGCCACGACGCCCGCAGATGAATACGTCGGCGCCGAGGATCAGGAACGCCTCCGCCATTACCTTGCCAAGGCCAGTGCCGCCGCCGGTGACCAGGATACGATGACCCTCAAGCAGATTGTCGCGGAACATCAAATCGTCGCGGTTCATCGTCTCTCTCCCAACATCGGGCGGGCAGCGTGCCATGCGCATCCGCTCCCTTGCCAATTTGTCTTTATGGTCGTTAAAACAGGCGAAGGGGAGCCGCAAGCCGAAATGCGCCTGTGGTTTTACCGGATGGAAAAAGGCGAGAGGAAGCTGCGGTGAGCGACGAACATCTGTCCACCCTATCGAACGTGATTGCGCGGCGCGCGGAGGAGGCGCGCGATCACGTGCTGCTGATCAGCGACGACGCACGGGTGACCTATGGCGAGATGAACCGGCTGGGTGCCCGGATTGCGGCCGCGCTTCGTCGATCAGGCGCCAGCGCCGGGGACACGATTGCGGTGCTGGCGGCGAACGGGCCAGCCTATCTGGCGCTGATGGTCGGGGCGGCGCGGGCCGGCATGGTATTGGCGGCCATTCCCGTGTCGGCGGAGGATGGCGCCAAGCAGGCGATGATCCGCGATTCCGGCGCGACGCTGCTGTTCACCGACGAGGCGCTGCCGTTCAAGGTTTCAGCCGAGGTCGTGATGCTGGGCGAGCCGTTCGACCGGTGGCTGGCGCAGGACGGCGCGGCCGATGCGGACGATGAGGCGCCGGTCGCGGTGGATGGCGATGCGCCGATGACGATCATCTATTCCTCCGGCACCACCGGCACACCCAAGGGAATCGTCCAGCCGTTCCGCTATCGCGCGCGGATGCTGGAGAGTGGCGGCGCACGGGGGTACGGCCCCGATGCCGTGACGCTGCTGGCGACGCCGCTTTATTCCAACACCACGCTGTCGGCGCTGGTGCAGACGATCGGCGCGGGCGGGACGATCGTGCTGATGACGAAGTTCGATGCCGGCCGATGGCTGGCGCTGGCCGAGCGGCATCGCGTGACCCATGCCATGCTGGTGCCGGTGATGTGCGCCCGGCTGCTGGCGCATCCCGATTTCGACCGTACCGACCTTAGCGCGTTTCGCGTCAAATATTGCACCTCGGCGCCCTTCGCGCCGGCGATGAAGCGCGAGATGCTGGATCGCTGGCCCGGCGGGCTGGTCGAATATTATGGCATGACCGAAGGGGGCGCGAGCTTCGTTCTGTTCGCGCATGAGCATCCCGACAAGCTGCACACCGTCGGCCGGATCGCGCCGGGCGGCGGCGAGGTGCGGCTGCTGGATGATGATGATCGCGACGTTGCGCCGGGCGAGCAGGGGGAGATCGTCACCCGCTCCGGCGGCATGATGATCGGCTATCACAATCGGCCCGAGGAAACCGCCGCCAGCCGCTGGATCGCGCCAGACGGCAGCGTATGGCAGCGCACCGGCGACATCGGGCGGATCGACGAGGACGGGTTCCTGACGATCGTCGACCGCAAGAAGGACATGATCATTTCCGGCGGGTTCAACATCTACCCCTCGGATATCGAGGCCGTGGCCGTGGTCCATCCGGCGGTGCAGGAGGCGAGCGTGGTCGGCGTTCCGAGCGAGACCTGGGGCGAGACGCCGGTCGCCTTCGTGGTGGCGCCGGGTGCTGACGCGGGTGCGATCAAGGAGTGGATCAACGCGCGCGTCGGCAAGATGCAGCGCGTGGCCGACGTGAGCATCGTCGAGGAATTGCCGCGCGGCCCGATCGGCAAGGTGCTGAAGCGTGAGTTGCGCGACCGCTATGTCGGTGCGTTGAAACTGGCCGCCTGACGCCGCCGGGATACCCGCTCACCATGTGGCGAGCGGGTATCCGGCAGGCTCAGTTCGGCGTGTTGCCGGTCATCGTGCCGGCCTGACCCGACACTGGCACCGGCGGGGTGGAGGAGCGCGCGTCGCTCACCGCCTCGTCATACCAGCTCGCCAGATCACGCTTCATGTCGCGCAGCGCGTCCGGGTTCAGATAGGTCATGTGGCCCGCCGGATAGTAAGTGTACTTCAGGTTGGCCTGAAGCGCGGGTTCCAGCATCATCCGGCCGAGATCGTTCTCGGTGCCGAAGAACGGCGTCGCCATGTCGTAATAGCCGTTCAGCGACAGCACTTTCAGATAGGGATTGGTGCGCATCGCGGCGGCGAGATCGATCGCGGTGTTGGGATTGTTCTGGCTGCCATAGCCGCCGCCCGGTGCCCGGTGCGCCCAGTTCCACTTGAAGCCGGCGCCATCGCGCGCCGACAGGCGATAGGGCAGGTCGGTCTTGTAGCCGAGCGTCGAGTGCACATAGTCCTGGAACGAAGCGATGTAGGCGCCCGACACCGCGTCTGACGAGGCATCGGTTTCCGGACGTTCGCCCACCGCATCGGTGTCAATCCCCATGTAGCGCGAATCGAAGCGGCCGACGGTGCGGTTGGAGCCGCGCAGCAGCTCCTTCTGGAAGCGCGGCAGGTCGACGCGCAGGTTGGCGCGCTTGATGAAATCGGCGCTGAGGCCGGTCAGCTGGCTCATCTGCTCGGCCACCTGATCGCGCTCCTGCGGGGAGATCAGCTGCCCCTTCGCCAGCGCGGCCATGTACGGCCCGGTCGCAAAGGCGCGCGCCTGGGCGACGATCGTGGCGACGTCGGCGGGGCGGTTCTGCACGCGATTGTGATACCAGGCGGTGGCGGCGTAGCTGGGCAGGTAATTGATATAGACTTGGTCCAGCCCCGGCTGGCGATAGCCGTAGTTCATGATCGAGCTGAGCAGCATCACGCCGTTCAGCGCCATGCCGCGATCCTGCAGCTGATACGCCAGCGCCCCGGCGCGCAGCGTGCCGTAGCTTTCGCCCAGGATGAACTTGGGGCTCATCCAGCGGCCGTATTTGGTGACGTAGCGCATGATCGCGCGCGCGAAGACGTCGACGTCCTCATCGACCCCATAGAAATCGCCGGGCTTCGCATCCCCCAGCGGCCGCGAATAACCCGAGCCGATCGCGTCGAGGAAGACGAGGTCGGTCTTGTCGAGCAGCGAATCCGGGTTGGGGCCGACGTCATAGGGCGCCGGGCGGACGAATTCGGGATTGGTGGTGCGGATGCGGATCGGGGCGAACGATCCCATGCGCAGCCAGAAGGAGGGCGAGCCGGGGCCGCCGTTGAACAGGAAGGTGATCGGCCGCTTCGTGCCCGGCTTCGTCCCGTCCAGCGTATAGGCGGTGTAGAACATCGAGGCGGTGGGCTTCCCCTCATTGTCGCGGGTGGTCAGCGTGCCGGCGGAGGCGATGTAATTGTACCGCTTGCCGTTGATCGTGACGCTGTCGCGCGTGCGGGTCTCGGTTTCCTCCACCGGCGCCTTGGCCCAGCCGGCCTCCGCCTCCGCCTTCACCGTCTCGGCATAAGAGCGGGCGGGGGGCTGCTTGGCGTCGGATTTTTCCTGAGCTGCGAGGGGGGCGGCAGAGAGGGCGGACGTGGCGATGAGCGCGAGAAGGAAGTGCTTGGTCACGAACAACTCTTCTTGTGGAGATAGGCCACCTCCATTGACCCATCCGCTGGTGCACGCAAGGCCGCCATGCCCTGGAGGAAGGGATGGCAAAGGATCGGAATAGATGCTGCGGAATGTTTTGAGCGCGGCGGAACGCTTATGTCGCTGGTTCGCTCTGGCAGGGCGAAAAGTCGTTACTTTGCCGGAGTTTAACCTATGTTTATGCATAACAAGCGCCTGCAATACACCGTGCGCGTCGCCGAGCCGAACCCGCGACTTGCAACATTGATGATGGAGCAGTTCGGCGGCGCCGATGGCGAGCTGGCCGCGGCGATGCGCTATTTCACGCAGGGGCTGGCGGAGGATGATCCCGGCCGCAAGGACATGCTGCTCGACATCGCTACGGAGGAACTCAGCCACCTCGAGATCATCGGGTCGATCATCGCCATGCTGACCAAGGGCGTGAAGGCGCAGCTGGCCGAAGGGCAGATGAAGGAGGCCGAGCTGTACCAGCTGGTCGGCTCGACCGGGACCAGCGCGAAGGGATCGATCCTGTTCGGCGGCGGCCCCGCCCTGTGCGACTCCGCCGGCGTACCGTGGACTGCGGCCTATGTGGATTCGCGCGGCGAGCCGACCGTCGACCTGCGATCGAACATTGCCGCCGAGGCGCGCGCGAAGATCGTCTATGAGCGGCTGATCAACATCACCGACGATCCCGGAATCAAGGATGCGCTAGGCTTCCTGATGACGCGCGAAGTGGCGCACCAGAAATCGTTCGAGAAGGCGCTCTACGCGATCGAGAACAACTTCCCGTCGGGCAAGCTGCCGGGCGTGGAGAAATATGCCAACATGTACGTCAACACCTCGCAGGGGGAAGGCGACACCACCGGGCCGTGGAACAGCGGTGATCAATGGGAGCGGGTGGACGACCTGCAGCAGGTGATGCCGGCCGATGGCGGCGACGGCACGGCCAGCGTGACGATGCCCGCCAAGGACAAGAAGGTCGCCACCAAGATGGCGGAGCGCACCATGTCCGATCCGACGGCCGATCCGACGACGGGCGCGGACCTTGGCGCCGGACCGGGCGCTGGCCGCACCAAGGGCGGCGACATGGGCGGCGCGCCGGACATTCATTCGGCGCCGGCGATGGCCGAGGCGACCGTCGGCAAGTGAAGGAGGAACCAGCGCCCACCGATCGCGGGCGCTGGTTTCTGCGCCAGATCCCGTCAACGCGAGATCCGTAATGGACCGCAGCGTTGCTTCGGTCTTTCGCGCTACGACACGGTAAGACCGGTCGACCGCAGAGATACGGCGGCCCCCGTCGCGGCCTCTACTTGGTCGTGGCGGCGATGCCCGTGTCGAACAGGCGCGCGATTTCGCCGGACGAGAGGCCGAGCGTTTCGGCAAGTATCTGTTCGCTGTGCTGGCCGTTACGCGGGGCGGGCGCGGGCGGGCGGCGATCCTCGGCGGGGAGCGTCGCGAAGGCGCCGACGGCGGGGTAGCGCGTGCCGCTGGGGTCATCGGTAGTGCCGAAGATCGGGTTGTTGGTGACCAACCGGGGATCACGCACCGCATCCGCCATGGTGCCATAAGCAGAGTGGACGATGCCGCCGGCATCGAAGGCGGCGGCGAGATCATCATGGTCGCGCGCGGCGATGGCGGCCTCGAACAGCGGGAACAGCGCGTCGCGATGCGTGAAGCGGAGGCCATCGTCGTGCGCAAAGCTGACCCCGCGGTCCGCCTCCACACGCGCGATTGCATCGCCGAGGTTCAGCGCGGCGATGAGGTTGGCCCATTGGCGATGCGTGACGACGACAATCATCGTCCGCTTGCCGTCGCGCGTCGTGAAATCGCGCCCGAACAGGCCGAAGACCGTGTTGCCGAGGCGTGGGCGATCGGTGCCGGTGTGCATCACCTCGGCGATGCCGCCGAGATTGGCGACGGTGCCGATCGCGACGTCGGACAGCGGAATGCGAATCTCGCCACCTTCGCCGGTCGTATCGCGCCGGCGTAGCGCAGCCATCATCGCGAAGGCGGCATAGGCGCCGGTGAGCAGATCCCAGGCGGGGAGGACGTGGTTGACCGGGTCCGGTCCCGCCCCGGTCAGCATTGGATAGCCGACCGCATTGTTGACGGTATAGTCGAGCGCCGGGCTGCCGTCGGGCCAGCCCATCACGCGTACGGTGATGAGATCGGGGCGACCTTCCGCCAGCGTTTCATGCGCGAGGAACCCCTTCACCGGGAAGTTGGTGACGAACTGCCCGGTCGCGCGGACCAGCGCCTGGAGCAATTCGCGCCCCTCCGGCCGGCCGAGATCGAGCGCGAGGCTCTTCTTCGCGCGGTTGAGATTTTCCCAATAGAGGGAATCGCCGCCTTCCGTGACCGGCCAGCGGCGGAAATCGGGCCCGCCGCCGATCTGGTCCACGCGGATAACCTCCGCCCCCATCTGCGCCAGATAAAGCCCGGCGGTGGGCGAGGCGACGAAGGACGACGCCTCGATCACGGTCAGGCCGGGGAGGAGGTTGTACATCTCAATTCACTCCGGCGTTGAACTCACGCAGCATGTGCTTGGCGATCTGCAGCTGCAGGATCTGGGTCGTGCCCTCGTAGATGCGGTAGATGCGCGCATCGCGGAAGAAACGCTCGGCGTCATATTCGGCGAGATAGCCCGCGCCGCCATAGATCTGCACCACGCGATCGACGATCCGGCCGCATGCTTCGGAGGCGAAGACCTTGGTCGCCGCTGCCTTGCGAAGCACCGGCTCGCCAGCATCGACGCGGCGGGCGCAATCGGCCAGCATCGTCTCCGAAGCATAGATCTCGATATCGCTGTCGGCGAGCATCTGCTGGATCAGCTGGAAATTGGCGATCGGTTCGCCGAACGCCTTGCGCTCGGTGGCGTAGCGAAGCGCCGAATCCACCGCGCGGCGGGCATAACCCATCGAGGCCGCAGCGACCGACAAACGGCCGTTGTCGAGGCTCTTCATCGCGGTGACGAAGCCCTTGCCTTCCTCAAGCCCGAGCAGCGCGTCGGCGGGAAGGTGAACGTCCTCCAGGATGATGTCGGCGATATGCGTGCCGGCCTGGCCCATCTTCTTGTCGGGCTTGCCGACCGTCACGCCCGGCGTGTTCATCGGCACGATGAAGGCGGAGACGTGCGCGTTCTTGGGCAGCGCCTCTTTCGACGTGCGCGCCATGATGACCGCCATCTCGGCGTCGGGCGCATTGGTGATGTAGCGCTTCGTACCGTTCAGCACCCAGCCGTTGCCGGTACGCACCGCCATCGTCTGCATGCCGGCGCTGTCGCTGCCCGAACCGGGCTCGGTCAAGCCGAAGGAGACGATCATGCCCGCAGCCATCTTGGGCAGCCACTCGGCCTTCTGCTCCTCGGTGCCGCCGTTGCGCAGCGCCGAATTGACCATGCCGATGGTGATCGAGATGATCGAGCGGAAGCACGGCATGGCATAGGCCAGCTCGCGGATTGTCTGGGTATATTGATAGGTGTTCATCCCCGCGCCGCCATATTCCTCGGGGATGGTGAGGCCGAACAGGCCCATCTCGCGCATCTCGTTCAGGATCTCGTCCGGGATGCGGTCGGTCTCGAGGATTTCCTTCTCGGCCGGGATCAGCCGGTCGCGCACATAGCGGCGCAGCTGGTCGATGAACTGGTCGAACGTCTCGGCGTCCATGCCGGGATTCGGGCCGCTGTTCGGGGCGGGGTTGAGGGTGGACATGATGATGGTCCTCAGATCGGATCGTAGGGGAAGACGTTGGCCGACACTTCGTCGGCCCGCGCGAAGCTGGGGCGGAAGGAGGGGATCAGCTCATCCGCGATCGCCTGCGCCGACCAGCCCTCAAGCTTGGTCATCGAGCGGATCGGGCGCGGCTTGGAGAAGAGCACGATCTCGTTCTTGCGCACCGCGAAGATCTGGTTGCTGACGTCCTTCGACAGGTCGGATGCGAGGAAGGCGACGAGCGGCGCGATCTTGTCCGCGCTCATCGTCTGGAGGCGGGCGACGCGCTCCTTCGCCTCGGGCGTTTCGGCCGGGATGGAGGCGGTCATGCGGCTCCACGCGAACGGCGCGATGCAGTTCGACCGGACGCCGGCGCGTGCCATGTCGAGGGCGATCGACTGCGACAGGCCGACGATGCCCAGCTTCGCCGCGGAATAATTCGCCTGGCCGATGTTGCCGATCAGGCCGCTGGTCGAGGTGAAGTGGACGAAGCTGCCCGACTGCTGCTCACGGAAATAGGGCGTGGCGGCCTTGGACACGTTGAACGCGCCGTTCAGGTGAACGTCGATCACCGCGCGCCAATCCTCATGGCTCATCTTGTGCCAGATCGAATCGCGCAGGATGCCGGCGTTGTTCACCACCGCATCGATGCGGCCGAACTGCTTCACCGCATCCTCGACGATCGTCGCCGCGGCGGCGGGATCGGCGACGCTGGCGAGGTTGGCGATCGCCTTGCCGCCAGCGGCGACGATGTCCGATGCGGTCTGCTCCGCCGGACCAGCCTCGCCGCCTTCGCCGCTACCGCCGACGCCCGGATCGTTGATCACCACCGCGGCGCCCTCACGCGCGCACAACAGGGCGATCTCACGCCCGATGCCGCGGCCCGCGCCCGTCACGGCCACGACCTTTCCGTCGAGAATGCCCATGCTCCACCTCCTGAAACTGCTCGCCGACGGGTTACGGCGCGGGGGACGCTATTTCAAGATGGCGCATTGCGGTTTCACTCCAATGAAGTTTATGCATCGGGCGATGAGTTCGCCAGTCCCCTCGGTCGTTCAGGCCTTTGCCATCATGCGCGCGCTGGCGGACGGCCGGGCGCTGACGCTGTCCGAAGTGGCGCAAAGCTGCGGGATCAGCCCGTCGAGCTGCCTTGGCCTGCTGCGCACGCTGGTGGGGGAGGGCGTGCTGTCGCTGGGCGAGGGCAAGCGGTACGCGCTGTCGCCGCCCTGGTCGGAAATCGCCGCGAGCGACCTCGATCGGTCGACGCGGCTGGTGGCGCGGGCGCGGCCGTTGCTGGAGCGGGCGGCGCGTAGCTGGCACGCGCCGATCGGCTTGTGGCGTGTCACCGGGCGGGACCGGCTGCAACTGGTCGCACTGGGCCAGAGCGTCGCCGCGACACGGATCCATATGGAAGAGGGACAGCGCCAGCCGATCGGCAGCGGCGCGGTGGGCCGTGCGCGTGCCGCCGCGCAGCGCGTCGGCCGCGAGGAACTGGCGCGGCGTTTTGCCGCGGTGCGCTGGCAGCGAGCGGTCGCCTTTGAGGATTATGCCGCCCAAGTCGCGGCGGCGGTGGCGCAGGGGTATGGCGTCGACGACGGGCTGAGCTACGCCGGCATATCGTCGATCGCGGTGTGCCTGCCGGATGAAGCGCAGTCGCTGTGCGTCTCCGCCTCCGTCTTTGCCGGATCACGCAGCGAGGCGGAGTTCGCCGACCTTGCCGCCGCGCTGGTCGCGCTTGCCGCCGAGATCGCGGCGCTCGACCACAAACCATCACCGCCGTCCAGAAAGGCCCGTGCATGATCCCCGCCGCCCGCAACGATTTCCCCGAAATCCGCGATGCCGTGCGCGCGCTCGTCCGCGAGTTCGGCGACAGCTATTTCCGCGAGGTGGATGACCAGCGCGCCTATCCCGAGGCGTTCGTCGACGCGCTGACCAAGGCGGGCTGGATGGCGGCGCTGATCCCCGAAAGCTATGGCGGGGCGGGGCTTGGCCTGACCGAAGCGTCGATCATCATGGAGGAGATCAACCGCGCGGGCGGCAATTCGGGCGCCTGCCACGGCCAGATGTACAATATGAACACGCTGCTGCGGCACGGATCGGCGGCGCAGAAGCAGCGCTTCCTGCCCGAGATCGCGAGCGGCGCGCTGCGCCTGCAATCCATGGCGGTAACCGAACCGACCACCGGCACCAACACCACCGAGCTGAAGACCCGCGCCGAGCGCCGCGGCGACAAGTATGTCGTCAACGGGCAGAAGGTGTGGATCAGCCGGATCCAGCATTCCGACCTGATGATCCTGCTCGCGCGCACCACCCCGCTCGACGAGGTGAAGAAGAAGGCCGACGGCCTGTCGATCTTCCTCGTCGACCTGCAGGCGGCAATCGGCAATGGCATGGAGATCCGGCCGATCCGCAATATGGTCAACCACGAGACCAACGAGGTGTTCTTCGACGATCTGGAGCTGCCTGCCGACAGTTTGATCGGCGAGGAGGGCAAGGGTTTCCGCTACATCCTCGACGGGCTCAACGCCGAACGCGCGCTGATCGCGGCGGAGTGCATCGGCGATGGCTATTGGTTCGTCGAACGCGCGGTGCAGTACGGGTCGGAGCGGATCGTGTTCGACCGGCCGATCGCCAAGAACCAGGGCGTTCAGTTCCCGATCGCGCAGGCCTATATGGAGGTCCGCGCGGCGGACCTGATGCGCTACGAGGCGTGCCGGTTGTTCGACGCGCATCAGCCGTGCGGCGCGGAGGCGAACATGGCCAAGCATCTGGCGGCGGAATCATCGTGGAAGGCGGCCAATGCCTGCCTTCAGACGCATGGCGGCTTCGGCTTTGCGGCGGATTATGACGTCGAGCGCAAGTTCCGCGAGACGCGATTGTATCAGGTCGCGCCGATCAGTTCGAACCTGATCCTGAGCTTCGTCGGCGAGCATGTGCTGGGGATGCCGCGCAGCTTCTGAGGCACGGGCGCGCCCGTCACGCGGCTAGACCCTGACCGTCTGGGCGAGCCGCCCTGCTTCGCCGAATACGCGCAAATAGCGGGCGATTTCGGCAGGGTCGCCGGTCGCCTTGGCCGGATTGTCGGACAGCTTGACCGCCGACCGGCCGTTGACGCGCGTCACCTTGCAGACGAGCGACAAGGGGGCGAGCGGCGCGTCGCCCTCCGGATCGCAGCCGCGAAAATCGTTGGTGAGGTTGGTACCCCAGCCGAAGCTCATCCGCACCCGCCCGTCGAAATGCCGGTAGGTCGCCGCGATACTGTCGACATCCATCCCGTCGGAGAAGATCAGCAGCTTGCCGCGCGGATCGCGGCCCTTGTCCTGCCACCAGCGGATGATCTGCTCGCCCGCCTCGATCGGTGGCAGGCTGTCGGGACGAAAGCCGGTCCAGTCGGCGACCCAATCGGGCGCGTCGCGCAGGAACGCCGCAGTGCCATAAGTGTCGGGCAGGACGATCAGCAGGTTGCCGGCATAATCCCGCTGCCATTCCTCCAGCACGCGATAGGGCGCGCGCGCGAGCGCGGCATCGTCCGCCGCCTCGGCTGCGGCGACCATCGGCAGTTCATGCGCATTGGTGCCGATCGCTTCCAGGTCGGCGTCCATCGCGAGGAGGACGTTGGACGTGCCGATCAGCCGCTCGCCAAGCCCCTCCTTCAACGCCTCGACGCACCAGCGCTGCCACAGGAAGCCATGGCGGCGGCGGGTGCCGAAATCCGACAGCGCAAGCTCGGGAAGGTCGCGCAGCCGCTCCACCTTGCTCCACAGTCGCGCCTTCGCACGCGCGTACAGCACGTCGAGCGCGAAGCGGCCGCGATGGCGAAGCGCGGCGCGCGATCGCAGCTCGTTGACGATTGCGAGCGCCGGGATCTCCCACAGCGTCACGTCCACCCACGGGCCGGTGAAGCTCAGCTCGAACTGGCCGTCGACGCGGCGAAGCTCATAATCGGGCAGGCGATAACGCGCGAGCCAGGCGATGAAATCGGGCCGGAACATGCGTTCGACGCCGTAGAAGGTGTTGCCGGCGAGCCAGATCAACTCCTTCTTGGTGAAGCGGAGTGTGCGCGCATGATCGAGCTGTTCGCGAAGCTCCGCCTCGTCGATCACTTCCGCCAGCCGGACGGCGCGGGTGCGGTTGATCAGTGAAAAGGTGACGTTCGTGTTCGCGTGCCGCGACCAGATCAGCTGAAGCATCAGCAGCTTGTAGAAATCGGTGTCGAGCAGGCTGCGGACGATCGGATCCAGCCGGAAGCTGTGATTATAGGTGCGCGTGGCCAGATCGGTGACGGTCATCGCCGATGGAGTGCCCGAGGGGCGCTTTTCGTTCCCTGATGGCGGGGCCGCTGCTTGCGGCGCCCGGCGTTTGTCGCGACAAGGTGCTGAAAACGGGGAGCCTTCCATGCGACGTAGAACCTTTGTTGCCACGCTGCCGGCGCTTGCCCTTGCTCCATCGCTCGCGCGGGCGCAGCAGGGGACGCCCAGTCAGTCGCAGGGGACCGAGGGGCCGGGGCAGGGCGGCGCGCCGCAGCCCGCCACCGCGAAGGCGGGCGATCAGCCGAAATATTGGAAGCCGGGCGAGGATCGCTTCATCCGCCCCGATGTCCATGCCGGCGACCGGCCGGTCGGCGCCAGCTTCGCCTCGCGTACCGCCGTCTATGGCCTGAACGGCGCGGCCGGCACGGCGCATCCGCTCGCCACGCAAGCCGGCATCGACATGCTGAAGCGCGGCGGATCGGCGGTCGACGCGGCAATCGCGATGAACGCCTGCCTCGGCCTGCTCGAGCCGACCGCCAGCGGGATCGGCGGTGACGTCTATGCGATGATCTGGGATCCCCGGCAGAAGAAGGTGGTCGGCCTCGCCGGATCGGGCGCCAGCCCGCGCGGCCTGTCGCTGGAAACGGTGCGCGGGCGTGCGAAGAACGGCGCGCTGCCGCCGCTGGGCGCGATCACCGTCTCGGTGCCGGGAACGGTCGACGGCTGGTGGACGATGCACCAGCGCTACGGCAAGCTGCCGTGGAAGGTTCTGTTCGAACCGGCGATCGCGATGGCGGAGGCGGGGACGCCGGTACCCGACATCATCGCTTATTATATCCGCCGCAGCATGGCGAACTTCGCTCGCCCCGGAAGCGGGGTGGAGGAGACTGCCAATGCGCTCAAGACATGGGGCATGGCGGACGGCAAGGGGCCGGCGGCGGGGCAGGTGTTCCGCAATCCCGACCTGGCGCGCACCTATCGCGCGATCGCTGCCGGCGGGCGCGATGCCTTCTACGCCGGCGATCTGGCGCGCACGATGGACCGCTATTTCAAGCGGATCGGCGGCTGGCTGCGCTATGAGGATCTGGCGGCGCACCGCTCCGAATGGATCGAGCCCAGTCACACCGATTATCGCGGCACGACGGTCCATGCACTGGGGGCCAATACCCAAGGCATCGCAACGCTTCAGATGCTCAACATCCTCGAGCATTTCGACCTGAAGGATGCGGGCTTCCAGTCGCCCTTGTCGATCCACCTGCAGGCGGAGGCGAAGCGGCTGGCCTATGAGGATCGCGCGCGCTTCTATGCCGATCCCAAATTCGCCGACGTGCCGGTCGATTGGCTGGTGTCGAAGGAATATGCCGCGCAGCGCGCCAGGCTGATCCGACCGGACCGCATCCTGACGCCGGTCTATCCGGGGCAGGCGCCCAGCCGGGGCGACACGACCTATTTCTCCTGCGCCGACACGGACGGCATGATGGTGTCGATGATCCAGTCCAATTTCCGCGGCATGGGATCGGGGCTGGTCGCCGATGGCCTCGGCTTCATGTTCCAGGATCGCGGGCAATTGTTCAGCCTGAAGGACGGCCACCCCAATATCTATGCGCCGGGCAAGCGGCCGTTCCAGACGATCATCCCCGGCTTTGCGACGCGCGGCGCGGACCCGTGGATGAGCTTCGGCGTTATGGGCGGCGACATGCAGCCGCAGGGTCAGACGCAGATCATCGTCAATCGCGTCGATTACGGCCTGGAGGCGCAATCCGCCGGCGATGCGCCGCGCTGGCACCATGAAGGATCGTCGCAGTCGATGGGCGAGGATGATCCGGGGCTCGGGCCCAAGGGGCGGTTGCGGCTGGAAAGCGGCGTGCCGCTGGCGACGCGGCAGAAGCTCGCCGAGATGGGCTGGTCGATCGGCGATCCCGACGGCAGCTTCGGCCGCTATCAATGCGTCGAGCATCGCATGGACGGTGCGACGCGGGTCTATGGCGCGGCGAGCGAAATGCGCGCCGACGGCTGCGCGCTCGCCTATTAGGCCGCCGCTTCGGGGCGCGCGGGATAGCGCGCGCCCATGAAGAACAGCCCGTCGGGCGGGGCGTTGAGGCCGAGCCGGGCACGATCCGCCGCCTCCAGCGCGTTGCGCAGGTCAGCGGCGGACCAGCGGCCCAGGCCGACAAGCGCGAGGCAGCCGACCATCGAGCGCACCTGATGGTGGAGGAAAGATCGCGCCGCCGCCTCCAACATGATGCGGTCGCCCTCCCGCCGGACGGCGAGCCGGTCGATCGACTTAACCGGGCTGGCCGACTGGCAATGCGCCGAGCGGAAGGTGGTGAAATCGTGCCGCCCGACCAGCAATTGCGCGGCATCGTGCATCGCCGCGGCATTGAGCGGCTGGGCGACCTGCCACGCCAGCCCCTTTTCCCATGTCAGCGGCGCGCGGCGGTTGACGATGCGATATTCATAGGCGCGGCCAAGGCAGGAGAAGCGCGCGTGCCAACCGTCGGGCACGATCTCGCAGGCGAGGATCGCGACCGGGTTGGGGCGAAGCCGGGCGTTCAATGCCTCGCCCAGCCGGAAGGCGGTGATCGGCTTTGCGATGTCGACATGCGCGCGCATCGCGGTGGCGTGGACGCCGGCATCGGTGCGCCCGGCGGCATGGACCGTGGTGCGCTCGCCGGTGACGGCAAAGGCCGCGTCCTCGATCGCCTGTTGAACGCTGGGGCCGTGATCCTGCCGTTGCCAACCCATGAAGGGCCGGCCGTCGAACTCGACGGTCAGCGCGAAGCGGGTCACAGGCGGGTGCCGGCGGGGATCGGGAAGCCGCGGAGCAGTTCGTCGACGCTCATCACGCCGCGCCCGGCGCGCTGGACCCGGGTCGGGCGCAGCGCGCCGCTGCCGCAGGCGATCGTCAGCCGATCGTCGACTACCTCGCCGGGCGCTGCCGGGGCGCCGGCATCCGCGATCACATCGGCCGCCAGCAGCCGAACCCGCTCACCATTCACCTCGAACCAGGCACCCGGCGGGTTGAAGGCGCGGACCTGCCGTTCGACCACCTCGGCGGCGGGGGCGAAATCGAGCCGCATCTCCTCCTTGGCGATCTTGGCCGCATAGGTAACGCCGTCCGCCGGCTGCGCGACCGCCGGGTGCGCATCGAGATCGGCCAGCACCTCCACCATCAGCCGCGCGCCCATCTGCGCCAGTTCGTCGGTCAGCTCTCCCGCGGTCTTGCCGGCGATCGGCGTACGACCTTCCAGCCTGACCGGGCCGGTATCGAGCCCGGCCTCCATCTGCATGATGCCGACGCCGGTCTCTGCGTCACCCGCGAGGATCGCGCGCTGGATCGGCGCCGCGCCGCGCCAGCGTGGCAGCAGCGATCCGTGGATGTTGAGGCAGCCGAAGCGCGGGGCATCGAGGATCGCCTGCGGCAGGATCAGGCCATAGGCCGCGACCACGGCCACGTCCGCCTCCAGCGCGGCGAACGCCGCCTGCTCCTCCGCATTGCGCAGGGACACGGGCGTATGCACCGGGATGCCGCGCGCCTCGGCCGCCGCGTGAACGGGGGAGGGGACCAGGGCGCGCCCGCGCCGCCCGCCGGGCCGTGGCGGCTGGCTATAGGCCGCGACGACCTGATGACCGGCGGCAACCAGCGCTTCCAGCGCCGGCACGGCGAACGCGGGCGTGCCCATGAAGATGATCCGCATGGGGCGCGCTTCAACGCGCTGGCGGACGCGGACGCAACCCCCTATCTGTTCACGCGATGGCATCACAGGAGATCGAGGCGCTAACGGGCGCGTTGGCGCGGCTGCCCGGGCTGGGGCCGCGATCGGCACGGCGGGCGGTGCTTCACCTCGTCAAGAAGCGCGAGGGCGCGCTGATCCCGTTGCTGTCGGCGCTTCAGGCGGTGGAGGAACGGCTGGCGACCTGCTCGATCTGCGGCAATGTCGATACCGTCGATCCCTGCGCGATCTGCGCCGATCCCCGTCGCGACGCCCGATCGCTGTGCGTGGTGGAGGAGGTGGCGGACCTCTGGGCGCTCGATCGATCGCGCTTGTTTCCGGGGCGCTTCCACGTGCTGGGCGGGCGATTGTCCGCGCTGGAGGGTGTCCGCCCGGAGGATCTGACGATCGATCAGCTCGTCCGCCGGATCGAGGCGGGCGGGATCGACGAAGTGGTGCTGGCGATGAACGCCACGCTGGAGGGGCAGACCACGGCGCATTACATTGCCGAGCGGCTGGAACGCTATCCGGTCCGGCTGACTCAGCTGGCGCACGGCCTTCCGGTCGGCGGCGAGCTCGATTATCTCGACGAAGGAACGCTGGCGCAGGCGCTGCGCGCGCGCCGTCCGGTGGCGTGATCGCGGCGCGGCGCACCCCCTTCGCTTGATTCGGCGGACTGCTGCCAATATCTGCCCGCCATGGCCGTTCTTCCTATCGTAGAGATTCCCGATCCCCGCCTCCGCCAGATGTGCGAACCCATTGCCACGATCGATGACGAGGTGCGTCAGCTCGTCTCCGACATGACCGACACGATGTATGACGCGCACGGGATCGGCCTTGCCGCGATCCAGGTCGGCGTGCTGCGCCGCGTGGTCGTCATCGACCTGCAGGACCGGCAGAGCGACGAGCCGGTGGAGGAGGGCGAGGCGCCAGCCACCGTCCGCGATCCCAAGGCATACATCAATCCCGAGATCCTGTGGGTGTCGGACGAGCTGTCGCGCTATCAGGAAGGCTGCCTGTCGATCCCCGAGCAATATGCCGAGGTGGAGCGCCCCGCGCGCTGCCGCGTCGCGTGGCTCGACGTCGATGGCAATCGCCACGAAGAGGAAATGGACGGGCTGCTCGCCACCTGCATGCAGCACGAGATCGACCATCTGAACGGCGTGCTGTTCATCGATCACATCACGCGCCTGAAGCGCGACATGCTGCTGAAGAAGCTGGCGAAGGCACGCAAGAACGCCGCCTGAGGCGGCTTGCCACAACAGGATGTGCCGGATAGGTTCGCGCTTCGTTCCAGATTGGAGGAAGCGTGGAGCCTGTCGCCGTCCTGTTCATCTTCGTGGCGCTGGTGCTTGGGCTGGCCGCGGGCTGGTGGTTCGCCAGCCGCACCGCTGCCACGCTCCGGGCCGAGCGTGATGCCCGCGCCACGGAATTCAAGAAGGCGATTGTCGATCTGGCCGGCGCGGAGGAGCGCGCCCGGGCCGCTGACGCGCTGCGTCAGGAACTCGCTGTGATCCGCGACGATCGCGATGCGGCACGCGCCGACATCGCCCGGCTGGAGGCGGAGGCGCGCGGTTTCGATGCGCGGCTGACCGAGCTTCGCGAGGCGAAGGACGCGCTTGCCGCGCAATTCGGACAGGTGGGGCAGAAGCTGCTGGCCGAGGCGCAGGACCGCTTCCTTCAGCGCGCCAACGAACGTTTCCGCGAGTCAGAGGAAACCGCCGGGCAGAACCTGAAGGCGATGCTGCAACCGGTAAGCGACCGGCTGCAACGCTATGAGGAAGGCGTGGCGAAGGTCGAGGCCGAGCGCCGCGACGCCTTTGGCGAGCTTCGCGGTCAGATCGAACAGATGCGGCTTGGGCAGGAAACGGTGCGCAGCGAGGCGGCGCGGCTGGTCAACGCCTTGCGCAATGCACCCAAGGCGCGCGGGCGCTGGGGCGAGCAGCAGCTACGCAACGTGCTGGAAAGCTGCGGCCTGTCCGAACATGCCGATTTCCAGACCGAAGTGTCGGTAACCGACGCGGAAGGTGCGCGCTTCCGCCCCGATGTGATCGTGCGGATTCCCGGCGGCAAGTCGCTGGTCATCGACGCCAAGGTGTCGCTCAACGCCTATCAGGATGCGTTCGGCGCGGTGGATGAGGCGGAACGGACCGCCGGCCTCACCGCCCATGCCGCCGCGATGCGCGCACACGTCAACAGCCTGGGTGCCAAGGCCTATTGGAACCAGTTCGAGGACGCGCCCGATTATGTCGTGATGTTCGTGCCCGGCGAACATTTCCTGTCCGCCGCGCTGGAGCATGATCCGTCGCTGTGGGACTATGCCTTCGACCGCAAGGTGCTGCTCGCCACACCGACCAACCTTATCGCCATTTCGCGCACCGTCGCGGCGGTGTGGCGGCAGGAAATGCTGGCCAAGGAAGCGCGTGAGATCGCGCAGCTGGGGAAGGACCTGTACGCGCGGCTGTCGGTGATGGGCGGCCATGTCGCGAAGCTGGGCAAGAACCTCGACACCGCGATGACGGCGTACAATCAGTTCGTCGGCAGCCTGGAATCGCAGGTGCTGACCCAGGCGCGCCGGTTCGAGGCGCTGAAGATCGACACCGCGGGCAAGGCGATCGAGGCGCCGCCAGTGGTGGAACAGGCGGCGCGCCCGCTCACCAAGCTGATCGCGGAGGCAGACGCCGCCGAGTGAATGCCGCCCCGGCCGCGCACCGCAATGGCGCGGCCCGCGGAGGGGAGAGGCGTCAGCCGCGCAGCGCGGCGGCGGCGCGCGCCTTGGTCTCGATCTTCGCCGGGGTGCCGCTGGCGACCCAGCTGCCGCCGACGCACAGCACGCGATCGAAGCCGAGCCAGGCCGGCGCGCTTTCCTCGGTAATCCCGCCCGTCGGGCAGAAATGGCATTGGTAGAAGGGCGCGGCGAGCGCCTTCAGCGCCTTCAGTCCGCCCGATGTCTCGGCCGGGAAGAACTTGAAATGAGTCAGGCCGAGGTCCAGCCCGCGCATGATGTCGCCCGCAGTGGCCACACCCGGGAGGAACGGCACGCCGCTGGCGATGATCGGATCGGCCAGCCGCTCGGTCAGGCCGGGCGATACGATGAATTCGGCGCCGGCATCCATCACCTGAACGAACTGTTCGTTCGTCACCACCGTGCCGGCGCCGACGATCGCGCCGGGCACCTGCTTCATCTCGCGGATCGCATCGAGCGCGGCGGGGGTGCGCATCGTCACCTCCAGCACCTTCAGCCCGCCGGCGACCAGTGCTTCGGCCATCGGCCGTGCGGCGGCGGCGTCGTCGATGACGAGCACCGGGATCACCGCGCTCGTCCGCATGATGGTGCCGATCTCGCTCATGCCGTATGTTCCTGTGCAAAGGCAGCGGCGGCACCGAACAGGCCCGGCTGCGGATGGGTGACGAGCTTCACCGGAATGCCGCTCATCATGGATTGGAAACGTCCCTTGGCGACGAAGCGGTGGGCAAAGCCGGAACGCAGCAGCCGATCCTTGATCCTGAGGCCAAGGCCGCCGCCGATCACCACGCCGTTGGCGCCATGCGCCAGCGCGAGGTCACCCGCCGTCGCGCCCAGGGCGAGGCAGAAACGGTCGAGCGCCGCCAGCGCGATCGGATCGGTGCCCTCCAGCGCCTCGGTCCAGATCGCCTTGTCGTCGCGCATGCGCACCGGGCGGCCTTCCATCTCGGCCAGCATTTCATAGATGGCGACGATTGCCGGGCCGGCGCAGATCCGCTCGGCCGACACGCGCGTGTAGCTGCGCCGCAGCCGCTTGAGCAGCGCGTCCTCGATATCGTCCAGCGGGGCGTAATCGATGTGGCCCCCTTCCGTCGGCAGCACGTGATAGCTGCCGCCGGTCTTGAATACCTGCGCCACGCCCAGCCCGGTGCCCGGGCCGCAGACGGTGGTCACGCCGCTGGAGGGGAGGGGGATTTCGGGGCCGCACAGATGATCGAAATTCTCATCGGGAAGCTGCGCCACGGCATGGCCGATCGCGCCGAAATCGTTGATGATCGTATAGCTGTCGACGTTCAGCCGCTCGGGGATCAGCGAGGGGCGGATCACCCAGGGGTTGTTGGTCAGCCGGATGATGTCGCCGGTGACGGGCGATGCCACCGCGATCGCCGCGGCGCGCGGCACCGGACGGTCCAGCTTCTTCTCGAACATCTGCCACGCGGTCTGAAGGCTGGCATATTCGGCGGTCTTCAGCGTGATCGGCTCGCCCAGCGACACGACGCGGCCGTTTTCCACTTCCGCGATGGCGAAGCGGGAATGCGTGCCGCCGATATCGACCGAAACGATGTCCATCATTCAAACTCCCAAGCCGCGCGGCACCGCCGTACGCAAAACACTGTCATCGACGCGCGGCGGTCATCGCGCGCGGCTTCGGCTTACAGCCCGGCACATGCCAGCACGGCGGACGCGCCCTTTTCCGCTTCGTCCGCCAGCCCGCGGAACATGCCGAACAGCTCGCGCCCGAACCCGTCGGCCGCGGGCGGCGCCTCGGCCGGGGTGCGCGCGGCCCACTCCGCGGGGTCGACCAGCGTCTCCAGCGTTCCCGCCACGGCGTCGACCCGGATGATGTCGCCGTCGCGGATCAGCGCGATCGGCCCGCTGACACCATTCAGCCCCGGCAGCGCTTCCGGCGACACATGGATCGCCGCGGGCACCTTGCCCGACGCGCCCGACATGCGCCCGTCAGTGACGAGCGCCACGCGATAGCCCCTGTTCTGCAGCACGCCGAGCGGCGGGGTCAGCTTGTGCAATTCGGGCATGCCATTGGCGCGTGGCCCCTGGAACCGGACGACCACCACTACGTCACGGTCCAGTTCGCCACGCTGGAATGCGGCGAGCACCGCTGCCTGGTCGCAGAAGACGGCGGCTGGCGCTTCGACGATCAAGCGGTCGGGGTCGACCGCCGACACCTTGATGCAGGCGCGGCCGATGTTGCCCGCCAGAATGCGCATGCCGCCGTCGGCGGAGAAGGGCGTGTCCGGCGTGCGAAGGATCGTGTCGTCGCCGCTCGGCCCCGGATCGCGCCAGGTGAGCCGGTCATCCTCGAGCACCGGCTTGCCCGCCCATTCCGACAGCGAGGCGCCGCCGGCCGTCAGAATGTCGCCATGCAGATGCCCGCTGGCGAGCAGCTCGCGGATGACAAAGGCCATGCCGCCCGCCGCCTCGAAGCCGTTCACGTCGGCAGCGCCATTGGGATAGACGCGCGCGATCAGCGGCACCGCGCTCGACAGGCGGTCCATGTCCTCCCAGTCGATCACGATCCCGGCCGCGCGCGCGATCACGGGCAGGTGGAGGAGGTGGTTGGTCGAGCCGCCAGTGGCGAGCAGGCCCACGGCGGCGTTCACAATCGCGCGTTCGTCGACGCAATGGCCGATCGGGCGGTAATCCTCGCCGCGCCAGCCAAGCCCGGCCACGCGATGCACGGCGGCGCGGGTCAGCTCCTGACGCAGCTTGGTGCCCGGATTGACGAAGGCGGCGTTGGGAACGTGGAGGCCCATCACCTCCATCATCATCTGGTTCGTGTTGGCGGTGCCGAAGAAGGTGCAGGTGCCGCGCGTGTGATAAGCGGCAATCTCGCTGTCGAGCAGCTCCTCGCGATCCGCCTCGCCGACCGCGAACCGCTCGCGCACCTCGGCCTTGCTCTTGTTGGAAATGCCGCTCGGCATCGGGCCGCCCGGCACCATCAGCATCGGGAGGTGACCAAAGCGAAGCGCGCCCATCAGTAGGCCGGGCACGATCTTGTCACAGATGCCGAGCAGCAGCGCGCCCTCGAATGTGCCATGGCTGAGTGCGATCGCCGTGGACAGCGCGATCGTGTCGCGGCTGAAGAGCGACAACTCCATGCCGGCATAGCCCTGGGTCACGCCATCGCACATCGCCGGCACGCCGCCCGCAACCTGCGCCGTGGCACCGACCTCGCGCGCCCACACCTTCATCTGCTCGGGATAACGGTAATAGACCGCGTGCGCCGAGAGCATGTCGCTATAGGCGGTGACGATGCCGATGTTCATGCCCTCGCCCGTGCGCATGGCGGGGCGGTCCTCCTCCGTCCCGGCATAGGCATGGGCAAGGTTGGCGCAGCCAAGCGCCGGGCGGCCGATCCACTGGTCACGCTCGCGCAGCAGAAGGTCGAGATAGCGCGCGCGGCTGTCACGCGATCGCGCGATCACGCGATCGGTGACGGCGGATACGATGGCGTTCAGCTGGGGCATTGTTGCACTCTACTTCCGTTCACACGAGCCTGATGACGCGCCAGCGCCCGCCAGGCGCTATTCGGCCCAGTGGATGTCGACCGGCAGTTCCGCGTCGGCCAGCACGCGGCCGATCGGATAGGCCGAGCCGGCGCCCTGAGCGATTGCGTCTTCCAACACCTTGCGCTTGCTGGCGCCGGTGACCGCGATCATCAGCGCCTTGGCCGAGATGATTCCCGCGCGCGACAGCGTGACGCGGGCGACCGGCGCCTCCGGCGGCAGCGGATCGGGCATGACGCCTAGCGCGCGGCGTTCGCGCGGGCCGTTCAGTGCCTCGTCATAGTCGGGGCCGGGGAAGATCGACGCGGTGTGCCCGTCACCGCCCACGCCCAGCAGGCACAGGTCGAGCGGCCAGTGCAGGTCCTGCATCAGCGCATCCGCCGAGCGGCCGGCGGCCTTGTAGTCGTCCGTCGCGCCCGGCACGATCGGAATCACGCGCGCGCCCTTGGGGATGAAGGTCTTGCCGATCATCGTCACGTTGCTGAGCGGATCGCCGAGCGGCACGATGCGCTCGTCGGTCGGCACGATCGTCACGCGCTTCCAGTCGAGCTTCGCCTCGGCCAGCTTCTTGTAGATCGGGATGGGGGTCTTGCCGCCCGACAGCGCGACGACGGCCGCGCCGCGTGCGTCAATCGCGCTTTCGATGATGAACTGGATGTCGCCGGCTACCGCCTCCGCCATCTCCTGCGCGTCGTCATATTCCCACCATTCGATTTCGTCGCTCATGATGTCACTTTCGTTGTTCCGCACGGGGCGGACCCTGTTCTGGAACCGTGCCCCCAATGATGGGGGACGAACGGCCGAGGGACCATGCAAGGTCCCCGCTTGTTAATCGTCCTGCCAGCTCACGCCGTCACGCTCGGTCAGCGCGATCGAGGCGGCGGGCCCCCAGGTGCCGGCAGCGTAATGTTTGGGCTTCATGTCGTTCGCCTTCCACCCTTCGCGGATGGCGTCGATCCAGGTCCATTGCGCCTCCACCTCGTCGCGGCGCACGAACAGCGTCTGGTCGCCCTCGATCAGGTCCAGCAGCAGGCGTTCATAGGCGATGCGGCGGCGCTTGCCGGCGAATTCGGCGTCGAGGCTGAGGTTCAGCGGTACTTCGCGCAGGCGGATGCCCTCGCGGTCCAGCCCCGGCTCCTTCGCCATCACCAGCAGCTGGATGTATTCCTCCGGCTGCAGGCGGATGATCAGCATGTTGGGCTGAAGCAGGCCGCCGCGGCCGGCGAACATTGAATGCGGCACCGGCTTGAACTGGATCGCGATCTCGCTTCGGCGGGTCGGCATGCGCTTGCCGGTGCGCAGGTAGAAGGGGACACCCTGCCAGCGCCAATTGTCGACATGCGCCTTCAGCGCGACGAACGTCTCGGTGTTGGAATCCTTGCCCAGCTCCTCGTCATATCCCTTGACGATCTCGCCGTTGATCGCGCCGCCCAGATACTGGCCGATCACGCTGTTCTGCGGGACCTCCTCCGGCTTCAACTGGCGCAGCGATCGGAACACCTTGGCCTTTTCGTCGCGTATCTCGGCCACGTCATACCGCGCCGGCGGCTCCATCGCGATCAGCGCGACGAGCTGCAGGATATGGTTCGCCACCATGTCGCGCAGCGCACCCGCGCCATCGTAATAGCTGGCGCGATCCTCCAGCCCGACGGTCTCGCTGACGGTGATCTGGACGTTGTCGATCCCGCGCGCATTCCACACCGGTTCGAAGAACGAATTGCCGAAACGCAGCGCCATGATGTTCTGGACGGTTTCCTTGCCCAGATAATGGTCGATGCGGAAAATCCGCTCCTCCGGGAAGGCGGTGGCGACGGTGTCGTTGATCTCGCGGCTGGAGGCGAGGTCATAGCCCAGCGGCTTTTCCAGCCCGATGCGCACCGTCTCGCCGGCAAGGCCGGCGCCCTCGAGCCCGCGGATCACCTGCTCGAACAGGGACGGCGCGGTCGACAGGAAAATGGCGAGCCCGCCCGACACGTCGCCGACCTTCTTGGCCAGCGCGCCGTAATGGTCGGTGTCGGTGGCATCGAGCGGCTGATATTGCAGCCGCGCGACGAAGGTGTCGATCGTGTCCGCATCGCAGCGATCCTTGGGCACGAATTCGTCCAGCGCCTTGCGCGCGAACTCGCGGAAGCTGTCGTCGTCATGCTCCGAACGCGCGGTGCCGGTGATCGTCAACCCATCGGGCAGCAGCTTGTCGGCGTGGAGGCCGTAGAGCGAGGGCAGCAGCATGCGCTGCGCCAGGTCGCCCGTCGCGCCAAACAACAATAGCTTCCCGACCGGGTTGCGCTGCATGTTTGCTTCTCCTGTTGGCTGTCGGCGTTCGCCCTCGGGGAACGCGCGACGACTTATGCCGGTCGCGGCTTAATAGACCAGCCCGGTCAGCGGGTCGGCCCCGATCATCAGGTTCAGGTTCTGGACCGCAGCACCCGACGCTCCCTTGCCGAGATTGTCGAGCGCCGCGACGAGCCGGAACTGATCCCCTGCCGGGCTGCCGAACACGTGCAGCGTCATGCGGTCGGTGCCCGCGTCATCCTCGATCCGGATCAGGGTCACGTCGTCGGTCGACACGCGCACCAGCGGCGTATCGTCGAAGGTGGCGGCCAGCGCGTCCCGGATCGCCGCGGCCGTGGTGCCGGGGGCGAGCTGCGCCGCGTGGAGCGGTACCTCGATCACCATGCCGCGATGGATGTTCGCGACCGACGGCAGGAAGATCGGCGCACAGGCAAGCGCGGCGTGGCGCGTCATTTCCGGCACATGCTTGTGCCCGAGGTGCAGCGCATAGGCGCGGTGGGCCGAGCCATTGCCCGCCTCGAACTCCGCGATCATCGCCTTGCCGCCGCCCGAATAGCCCGACGTGCCGTGCACGACGAGGCCAGCGTCCGGCTTGATCAGCCCGGCGCGCACCAGCGGGGTGACAAGCGCGAGGAAGCCGGTGGGGTAGCAGCCCGGGTTTGACACGCGCTGCGCGCCGGCAACGTCGAAGCCAAGCTCGGGGAAGCCATAGGTCCAGCCATCGGCAACACGATGCGCGCTGGACGCATCGATCACGCGAACGCGCGGATTCTCCACCAAGGTAACCGCTTCCTTCGCCGCCTCATCGGGCAGGCACAGGATCACGGCATCGGCGTCGTTGATCGCCTCGCGCCGGGCGGCGACGTCCTTGCGCCGATCCTCGCCCAGGGTGACGAGCCTGATGTCGCTGCGACCTTCCAGCCGCTCGCGGATCTCAAGCCCCGTCGTGCCGACCGCCCCATCGATGTAAACGGTTGCAGTCATGGCTGCTCCTTGAGCGCCGCGGCGGGAACATAGCCGACAAAGCCGGACGCTGGGGCGATGCCCCATGCCGTGTCACCGGTGACGTCGAGCAGTTCAAACGCATCGCCTGGCGCGAGGGTCGCGAGCACAGCCGAATCGGCCGCGCGCGCAGTGCGCAGATCGGCGGCAACGGCGGCACGGCGCGGCTGGTGCGCGGCATAATGCGGGGCGAATACCTGATCGGCGAGCCGCACGTCGGCAAGGTCGCTGCGCACGGCAAAACGAGTCGGATCAAGCGTGCGCGAACGGCCGACCAGCGCGAACGATCTACGCGCTGGCACCTGCGGTTGCGCTGGCGCGGCTGGGGACTGGCTCATCGCCGTCGCCGAGAAACTGGCCGAACTCCTCAAGAAAATTTGCCCCTTCGGATGTGCGTGCGACAAAGATGTTGCGCTTGTCGCTGTCGTCGCGTTGGCGGCGCAGATAGCCGAGCGCGCCAAGTCTGTTCAAGGCGCGAGTGACGACCGGCTTCGACACGTTTAAGATCCGGGCCAGGCCGCGCACCGTATGCGGGCCCGGTTTCAGATAAACGACCAGCAGAAGCGCCATCTGGCGGTTGGTCAGGTCAGGCTCCCCCGAGCGGACATAGTCCACCAGGGTGTTCATCCAGGAGCTCAATTCGGAATTCGCGAGAACTGCCACAATGCGTCATCCGGATACCAGGCGGCTGATGCGCGCCGTTCGCGACAGATAACGTCTGCCTGCGCGGCTGGTTTCAGTACTGTCACGAAATCCGGCAATGGTTGATCGCGCGGCCCGCCGCGCCTATGTGCGCGCATCGGCCAGCCAGCGCCGGCACAACATCGGATTCGACATGTTCACCTTCCTTCTCGTCGTTCAGGCGATCATTGCCGCCGCCCTCGTGACGGTGATTCTGATGCAGCGATCGGAAGGTGGCGGCCTGACGACCGGCGGTAGCCCGTCGGGCCTGATGTCGGCGCGCGGCGCGGCGGATTTCCTGACGCGGGCGACTTCGGTGCTCGCGGCGCTGTTCGTGCTGATGTCGATCGCGCTGGCGGTGCTGGCGGCAACGCGTGGCGGCACCAGCGTCGACACCTCGCTCGAGCGGCGTGCCCCGGTCAGCCAGACGGCGCCGCAGCCCGAGGGTGATGCCGGCCTGTCGGCGGCAGAAGCCGCGGCGGCGGCAGCGGCGGCGAACCAGACGGCCCCGGCCGACAACGGCGTTCCGCTCGCCCGCTGATCCCCCCGGTTCGCCGGAATTTCATCGCGTCCGTGAAAGCGGGCGCTTGTCCCCCATGTTTGTTCGAGGCTAAGTCGATATCCCCATGGCGCGGTTTATTTTCATCACCGGCGGCGTGGTCTCCTCGCTCGGCAAGGGTCTCATGGCGGCGAGCCTCGCCGCATTGCTTCAGGCGCGCGGCTATCGCGTGCGGATCCGCAAGTTCGATCCCTATCTGAACGTCGATCCGGGCACGATGAGCCCGTACCAGCATGGCGAGGTGTACGTCACCGACGACGGGGCGGAGACCGACCTCGATCTTGGCCATTATGAACGCTTTACCGGCGTCGCGGCGCGGCAGAGCGACAACGTTACGTCCGGCCGCATCTATCAGCAGATCATCGCCCGCGAGCGGCGCGGCGATTATCTGGGTGCAACGGTGCAGGTGATCCCGCACGTCACCGATGCGATCAAGGCATTCGCCAAGGACCAGACCGACGACCTCGATTTCGTGCTGTGCGAAATCGGCGGGACGGTCGGCGACATCGAGTCGCTGCCGTTCATCGAGGCGATTCGCCAGCTGAAGAACGAGGTTGGCCGCGGCAATGCGATCAGCGTCCATGTCACGCTGGTGCCATACATCGCCGCCGCCGGAGAGCTGAAGACGAAGCCGACGCAGCATTCGGTGCGCGAGCTCGCGGCGCTGGGCGTGCAGCCCGACGTTCTGGTCTGCCGCTGTGAAAAGCCGCTGCCGCCGTCGGATCGCGCCAAGATCGCGCTGTTCTGCAACGTGCCCGAAACCGCGGTCATCCCGGCGCTCGATGCGAAGAGCATCTATGCCGTGCCGCTGCAATATCATGGCGAGGGGCTGGATACCGAGGTGCTCCGCGCCTTCGGCATCACCCCGTCCTCCGCGCCGGACCTGTCGCGCTGGACCGAGATTGTCGATCGCCTGACCAATCCGGAAGGCGAGGTCACGATCGGCGTGGTCGGCAAATATGTCGGCCTGCAGGATGCGTACAAGTCGCTTAACGAGGCGCTGGTCCATGGCGGCATCGCCAACCGGGTGAAGGTCAACATCAACTGGATCGACGCCGAGCTGTTCGAGAATGACGACGCGGAAATCGCCGCGCAGCTCGAGCCGTGCGACGCGATCCTGGTGCCCGGCGCCTTCGGTGAGCGCGGCGCGGAAGGCAAGATCGCCAGCGTGCGCTTCGCTCGCGAGCGCGAGATTCCCTATTTCGGCATCTGCTTCGGCATGCAGATGGCGTGCGTCGAGGGCGCGCGCGATCTGGCCGGGATCAAGGAAGCATCCTCGACCGAATTCGGCCCCACGACCGAGCCGGTGGTTGGCCTGATCACCGAATGGATGGGCCGCGACGGGCTGGAGAAGCGCGAGGCCGAGGGCGATCTGGGCGGCACGATGCGGCTTGGCGCCTATGAGGCGAAGCTCGCCGGCAACAGCGTCGTCGCCTCCATCTATGGCGACACGACGATCTACGAGCGTCACCGCCACCGTTACGAAGTGAACACGGCGTATAAGGAACCGCTGGAAAAGGGCGGCCTGGTGTTCTCCGGCATGTCGCCCGACGGCACCTTGCCCGAGATCGTCGAGCGGCCCGACCACCCCTGGTTCGTCGGCGTCCAGTTCCACCCGGAGCTGAAGTCCAAGCCGTTCGATCCGCATCCGCTGTTCGCCAGCTTCATCGCCGCGGCGGTCAAGCAGAGCCGGCTTGTCTGACACGCGCGAGGGCGACCTGCCGGCATGGCGGGTCGAGGCATCGCGGCTGGTGGTCGATGACCGCTGGCTGCGGGTGCGCGCCGATGATTGCGTGACGGCGGAGGGGGTGCGGATCGCGCCCTTCTTCGTCACCGAATATCCCGATTGGGTGATCGTGGTCGCGCTGGACGAGGCGGGCGACCTGCTGCTGGTCGATCAATATCGCCACGGCTGGGGCGTCACCTCGCGCGAGCTGCCGACCGGCGCGATCGATCCCGAGGACGCGGACCCGATCGCCGCTGGCCAGCGCGAATTGCTGGAGGAAACCGGCTTTGGCGGCGGCGCTTGGCGGCTGGTCGCGACGCTCGCGCCCAATCCCGCGACTCAGACGAACCGCTGCCACACCGTGCTCGCCACCGGCGTTCGCCGGCTGGCCAAACCGGTGGACGAGCCGACCGAGCGGCTGCGCCTGTCGACCCGGCCGGTGGCGGAGGCAATCGCCCAAGCGCGCAGCGGCGCGATCGTACAGGCAATGCACGTCGCCGCGCTCGCCATGGCGCTGCCGCAACACTGGGCCGCGCCGCTGGATTGAGCGAGCGCGCTGTTTCTCAGACAAAGCGACGGCACCCCAACGAAGCGAAGGCGCCCGAGCCGATTGGCCCGGACGCCCCACGACGCCTCGAAAGGGAGCAAAGAGGCGCCGAACAGTTACGCGGCCTGCGCGGTCTCGCCGGACTTGTCCTCGACGACCGTCGGCTTCTGGCCGGTCTTGATGGCGATGCTCTTGGGCTTCATCGCCTCAGGCACTTCGCGCACCAGGTAGATCACCAGCAGACCGTCGTTCAGCCGAGCGTCCTCGACAAAGACGAAGTCCGCCAGTTCGAACCGGCGTTCGAAGCTGCGGGTGGCAATGCCGACATGGAGGAAGTTCGGGCCAGTGGCCTTGTCGTCCTTCTTGCCGGACACCAGCAGCAGGTTCTGCTGTGCCGTGATCTCGATCTCGTCGCGAGAGAAGCCGGCCACGGCAAGCGTGATCCGGTAGCGATCATCAGCGACGCGCTCGAGGTTGAAGGGGGGATAATTGTCGCTCGCATTGCGGGCGTTGGTTTCGATCAAGTCAAACAGCCGGTCGAAGCCGATGGTCGAACGGCGGTAGGGGGTAAGGTCAAGACGCATCTTCAATTCCTCCAATGAGCGAGTTGAAAGCGGAGGCGCACGACCAGCGTCGCGCCACCGTCTGTACGGCCCGGCATCGGCGCCGCACGGAGGAAATCTGGTAAGGTCAAGACATATTTCAAGAGGCCTGGCAAATCCCCTCTAAGTTGATCGGGTATTGCAATCCCTACTTTGTTGATGGACCTTCGATCCAGCAATTCAGGGGACGATTCCGATGTCGATCACGCTTGCCTTTCTGCTGGCCGCGCAGGCTGCTCCAGCTACCCAATCGACGAACCCCACGGCACCCGCGCCGGCACCGGATCAGGATTCTGCAGCGCCACCGGCGGCGGCTCCCGACGCGCAAACGACCGGGCGGCTCGGCCCCGCACAACAGGGCGGCGGCGACATCGTGGTCACCGCGCGGCGGCGGGCGGAAACGGTGCAAAGCGTGCCGATCGCCATGTCGGTGATCGGGGGCGAGGCGCTGGCGGAAACCGGCGCGTACAACGTCAACCGGCTGACCCAGCTGCAACCGAAGCTGCAATTCTATTCCACCAACCCGCGCAATTCGGCGGCCAACATCCGCGGGCTTGGCGCGCCCTTCGGCCTCACCAACGACGGGATCGAACAGGGCGTCGGCATCTATGTCGACCAGGTCTATTACAGCCGCATCGCGTCGGCGACGTTCGACTTCACCGATACCGAGCGGATCGAGATCCTGCGGGGCCCGCAAGGGACATTGTACGGCAAGAATACCACGGCCGGCGCGATCAACATCACCACCCGCCGCCCCAGTTTCGAAACCGAGGCTAGGGCGGAGGTCAGCGGCGGCAATTACGATTTCTTCCAGGGGAAGTTCTCCCTGTCCGGGCCGATCGTCGACGATGTGGTCGCCGCCCGCATCTCCGGCTCGATCACCACGCGGCGCGGCACGGTGTACAACACGCTTCAGCGCGAATGGCAGAACAGCCAGGACAATGTCGGGCTTCGCGGGCAGATGCTGTTCCGCGTGACGCCGGACCTCGATGTCACGCTGTTCGCCGACTATAATCGGCAGGATCCGAACTGCTGCGTGCAATATTACGCCCGGGTGGGCGCGACGCAGCGTCCCGTCAGCCGCCAATATGCCGCGCTGGCCGCTGCCTTTGGCTATGCGCCGCCATCGACCGATGCGTTCGACCGGCTGACCGATGTCGATACGAACCTGCGCGCGGAGCAGGAACTGGGCGGCGCCTCCGCGCTCGCCAACTGGACGCTCGGATCGGGCACGCTGACCTCGGTTACGGCGTGGCGTTTCTGGCACTGGAACCCGTCCAACGACCGCGACTTCATCGGCCTGCCGATCACCACCGTGTCGGCCAATCCGTCGCAGCAGAGCCAGTTCACGCAGGAAATCCGCTACGCCTCGGACAGCAAGGGGCCGTTCGACTATACAGTCGGCGCCTTCTATTTCTACCAGACGATCGATACGCAGGGGCTTCAGGTGCAGGGCCCAGCCGCCAGCCGCTTCCTGCTCAATCCCGGCAATCCGCCCTTCGGCCCCAAGGGCTGCGCCACGCCGACGACCGCCGCGTGCAATCCGGCGGTGCTGAACGGGCTGACCTCGCGCAACACGATCGGCTTCAAGAACACCTCGGCCGCGCTGTTCGGCAAGCTGACGTGGCAGGCCGCCGACCGGCTGGAGATCGCGCCGGGCCTGCGCGTCAATTACGACAAGAAGGAGGGCGATTATGTCGCCACCGTCACCAATGGCAGCGGCAGCCCGGTACTGACCAACGACCAGCGCGGCGTGTTGGCGCCGCAGAGCTATCAGCCCGAATTCGACAATTGGAACATCTCGGGCGACATCACCGTGTCGTACGATTTCACTCCCGACATTCATTATTATGCGACCTATGCGCACAGCTATAAGTCGGGCGGGATCAACCTGTCGGGCCTGCCGCTGGATGCCGCCAACAACCCGATCCTCGCGGTTCAGACGATCGATCCGGAAACGGTCAATCATTTCGAGCTGGGGCTGAAGACCCAGTTCTGGGATCGCCGCGCCACCGTCAATGTCGCCGCCTTCTGGACCGAGATCGATGATTATCAGGCGACGGTGAACAACCAGCAGGTCGGCGTGCTGCGCGGCTATCTCGCCAATGCGGGCAAGGTGCGCACGCGCGGGATCGAGGTGGACAGCGCGTTCCGGCCGGTGAGCGGCCTGAACCTCTACATCAACGGCGCCTATACCGACGCCAAATATGTCCGCTTCGTCGATGCGCCGTGCCCGCCCGAATTGTCCGGCGGCCCCGCCGCGGCGCCGGGGCAGCGGCCAGGCCCCGCCGGCGTGCCCGGTGCGATCAGCCCGCCGTCGTGCGACATTTCCGGCCAGGTGCTGCCGGGCGTGTCCAAATGGGCGTTCAGCTATGGCGCGGAATACGGCATCCCGACGTCGATCGCCGGCCGCGAGGGGCAGGTCTATATCGGCTATGACGGCAGCTATCGCTCCCGCTTCTCGTCCAATCCCTCGCCATCCGCTTATACCTGGGTTGGTGGCTATGCGCTGTCCAACTTCCGCCTCGGGTTCAAGACGGACGACGGGCTGAACCTGTTCGCCTGGCTGCGTAATGCCTTTGACGAGGATTATTACGAGCTGCTCGCCACCCAGTCGGGCTCGACCGGGCTGATCGTCGGCCAGCCGGGCGACCCGCGCACCTGGGGTTTCACGCTGTCGGCCGCCTTCTGAGCGGCCTCAATCGCGCAGGCGCTCGCCCAGGAACGCGATCAAGGCTTCGACCCGGGCGGGGCGCAACGGGCTGGGCGGGGTGAGGAGGTGGAGGCCGACCGGGGCGGGGCGCCAGTCGGGCAGGATTTCCACCACCTGCCCGGTCTCCATCGTGTCGCCCAGGATGAAGGCGGGCAGGCGGGCGATGCCGAGCCCGGCGACCAGCGCAGGGATCAGCGCCTCGCCGCTGTTCGCGGCCAGCGGCCCTTGCGCCTTCACCGATACCTCGGCGCCGCCAGGACCGCGGAAGCGCCAGGGGCCGGACAGATTGGTGTAGCCGAGCAGTTCATGCTCCCCCAATTGGCCCGGATGGCTCGGAGTGCCCCGCCGCTGGAGATAGGCGGGCGCTGCGACCAGATAGGATTGGATCGAGCACAGCCGCCGCGCCCGCAGCGAGCTGTCGGGCAGTTCGGCAATGCGCAATGCCACGTCAAACCCTTCCGCGACGATATCGACCCGCGCGTCGGAGAGGTGCAGCTCCACCTCGATCCCCGGGTGTGCGCTCAGGAAATCGGCCAGCAGGGGGGCGACATTGCTGACGCCGAAGGTCATCGGCGCGGCCAGACGGACCCGGCCTACCGGTGTGCGCGCCGCGTCACGTGCCGCCTCTTCCGCCGCATGTGCCGATGCCAGGATCATCGCGGCACGTTCGGCGAGCGGGCGGCCCGCCTCGGTCAGCGCCAGGCGGCGCGAGGTGCGGTGGAACAACGACTGGCCCAGATCACTTTCCAGCCGCGCGATCGCCTTCGACACCGTAGCCTTGCTGAGGCCCAGGGTCTCGGCTGCTCCGGTGAAGGACCGGTGTTCGGCCACGGTGGCGAAAATCGCCCAGGCTTCGAGGTCGGGTAAGCGCATCTGTGGCGTCTCCAAAGAACGTCACCCCGCATAGCCTCAACCTCATGACGGAAACAATACGTTTCAATCGTTTCTGTTTTCGCTATGCAGGGTTGATCCTATCTCCGCAGCAACACTTCGGAGGTTCTCATGACCGACATCCGCACCCGCATCGAACGCCGGCCCTTTGCATCGCTTGGCCATGCCGACCACGGCTGGCTCGACGCCCGGCATCACTTCAGCTTCGCCAACTACTACGATCCCGCCCGCATGGGATGGGGCGCGATCCGGGTGTGGAACGATGACACGATCGCGCCGCAGACCGGCTTCCCGCCGCATCCGCACCGCGACATGGAGATCATCACCTACGTCCGCAGCGGTGCGATCACGCATCAGGATTCGATGGGCAATGCCGGCCGCACCGGCGCCGGCGACGTCCAGGTGATGAGCGCGGGCTCCGGCGTGCGCCACGCGGAATATAATCTGGAGAATGAGCCGACCACGCTGTTCCAGATCTGGATCGAGCCGCGCTCGACCGGCGGCAGCCCCAGCTGGGGCGCGAAGCCCTTTCCAAAGGGCGACCGCTCCGGCCGATTCGTCACGCTCGCCAGCGGCTTTGCCGAGGATGCCGACGCGCTGCCGATCCGTGCCGACGCCCGCGTCATGGGCGCGACGCTGAACGCCGGCGAGCAGGTGACCTATACGGTTGGTGAGGGGCGCCACGCCTATCTGGTGGCGGCGCGCGGCGCGATCACCATCGACGGTGAGCCGTTCGACGCGCGTGACGGCGCGGCGCTCGGCGGCGGCACGTACGAGATCGTCGCCCGCGAGGATGCCGAACTGGTGCTGGTCGACGCCGAATAGGCGGGTCAACCGGCCGCAATAGGTCGTTCTACACCCAATCGGGCCGCTGGCCCGGCAAATCAAACGCCTTTCCGGCGCGGAAAGGGAGCAAGGAGCAATCACGATGACCAAGGTTCTGGTGCTATATTATTCGTCCTACGGCCACCTGGCGAAGATGGCGGACGCTGTGGCCGAGGGCGCGCGCGAGGCGGGCGTCACGGTCGACGTGCGCCGCGTGCCGGAGACTGCCCCCAGGGAGGTGGCGGAGGCCGCAGGCTTCCAGGTCGATACCTCGCATCCCGAGATCGAGGGCGTGAACGCGCTCGCCGATTATGACGCGATCATCATTGGCGCGCCGACCCGCTTTGGCCGCATGCCGAGCCAGATGGCCGCGTTCCTCGACCAGGCCGGCGGCCTGTGGGCGAGGGGCGCGCTGAACGGCAAGGTTGGCGGCGCCTTCACCTCCACGGCAACCCAGCATGGCGGCCAGGAAGTCACCCTGTTCTCGATCATCACCAACCTGCTGCACTTCGGCATGACGGTGGTCGGTCTCGACTATGGCTATCAGGCGCAGATGAACATGGAGGCGATCCACGGTGGTTCGCCCTATGGCGCGACGACGCTGGCCGCCGGTGACGGCAGCCGCCAGCCGAGCGACATCGACCTGGGCGGCGCGCGCTACCAGGGCAAGCGCATTGCCGAGGTTGCGGCCAAGCTGAAGGCCTGATCACGAGCTTCCCTCCTGCACGATCCTTGGCGTGCGGGGGGAAGACATCAGTCGCGGCGTCGCTCCTTGCGGCGCCGCTTTTTCTTGCCGTTCTCGTCAGCGGGCGCCTGCTCGATCGTCCGCACCACCACCGGGGGTACGACGCGCGGCAACACCGGGTCGATCGCCGGATTGGCGGGAAAGGCCGCGCGCGCCTTGGCGAACAGGAAGCGCGCGCGCGCAGCGCCAGGCTCTGCGCTCGACGTTCCCACCCAGCGCCAATGCCACGGCTCCCATTTCACGCCCTGCTTGTTGCTGGTGGGGAAGGACAGTTCGAAGCCGAAGCGGGGAGCATTGGCGGCGAGCCAGCGAAACGCGGGCTTGGCCGCCATGCACGCCTCGGCATCGGGGCAGCCGTCGGCCGGGCGCACGGTGAAATCCACGGCATAGCCAGTGCCATGTTCGCTGTGCCCGGGCGGCGCGGCGGAGATGGCGCGATCGACGCCAGTGGCGCTCTCGCGCGTCCGGCAGAAGGTCCATTGCTGGTGAACGAGCGAGCGGTGGCAGGAAAAGGCGTAGAGCCGGCCCTGCACCGCCGGATCCCCCGCCGCGGCGGTCAGCAGGCGCTGCAGCGCGGCGGCGGCTTCGGGCCGCAACCGGCATGCGCCGATCGCCATCGACGGCGGTACCGCCATCAGTGCGTCGGGAGCAGCATCGCCATAGGGAAAGTGGCCGAGCGCGCGGCCGTCCGGGCTTTTGGTGATACTGACGCCATTGCACAATTGCGCCTGCGCCGGCCCATCGGCGACAAGTGCGATCGCGGCGAGAGAAAGAGGAAGGTGTGGTTGCATCCGTGTCTCTCTCTGGCCTCCGCGCGGTCCCGATGGCAAGGGCAGTCTCATGCTGAATGAACGGGTATTGTTCCTCGATGGCGAGGCGTTGATCATCGACAAACCGGCGGGGCTGCCGGTCGATCCCCCGCGCGCCGGGGGCATCAGCCTGGAGAACCATCTGGCGAACCTCACCTTCGGGTTTCGCCGCTGGCCGCGCGCGGTGCACCGGCTCGACCGCGACACCAGCGGCTGCCTGCTCCTGTCGCGCAATCCGAAGGCGCACGCGCGATTGCAGCAGGCGTTCGAGGCGGGGACGGTGCGCAAGCGCTACGTCGCCATCCTCGACGGCGTGCCGCAGGGCGCGGAGGGGGAAATTGACTTGCCGCTGGTCAAGATTTCGTCGGCCGAGCGTGGTTGGCGCATGACGGGCGATCCGGCCGGCAAGGCAGCGCGCACGCGCTGGCGCCTGCTGGGTGAGAAGGACGGCAAGGCGCTGGTCGAGCTTCATCCCGCGACCGGGCGCACTCATCAGATCCGCGTGCACGCGCTGGAGGGGCTCGGCGTGCCGGTGCTGGGTGACCCGGTGTACGGCACGGCGCATCCCGCGGGCATGATGCTCCACGCCGCGGAACTGGTCGTGCCGCGCCCCGGCAAGCCGGATGCGGCGGCGCAGGCGCCATGGCCGGCGCGCTTTGCCGAGATCGGCTTCGATGGTTGATGTGCCGGAGGAGGCGTTGGAGGAGCGCTTCCTCGCCGCCACCGGCCCCGGGGGACAGAACGTCAACAAGGTGGCCACCGCGTGCCAGCTGCGCGTTGACGTCTATCGACTGGGGCTGCATCCCGAGACGTTTCGCCGGCTGAAGCTGCTGGCGGGATCGCGGCTGACCGCCGCCGGAACGCTCGTTCTCACCGCGCGGCGCTACCGCACGCAGGAGGCCAACCGCGCCGACGCGCGCGCCCGCCTCGCCGAATTGCTGGAAAAGGCCGAGGAACGCGAGGCGCGGCGCGTGAAGACAAAGCCGTCGCGCGCCGCCAAGGCGCGCCGCGTCGATGCCAAGAAGGGGCGCAGCGCGGTGAAGGCCGGCCGCGGCAAGGTGCGTGACTATTGAACAAGTTCGTTGGTGTATTATGTTGCCGAAACACCAGCGGACAGGACGGTATGGCGAAGAAGGACAAGAAGGGCTTTCGGATCCCCAAGGAAATCGGCGGGATCAAGGTGCCCAAGGAAGCACGTCGTGCCGGTGAAGCATTGATCGAGAAGGCGAGCACCCCGGCCGGTCGCCAGGCGATCGCCTCCGGCCTTGCCATGGCAGCGACCGCCGCTGCGGCCGTCGCGGCACGGCAGGCGCGCGAGCATGGCTGCAAGAATGATCAGCGCGCCGCCGCCAGGGACCAGGCGACCGGCGCGGACAATGCGCCCGGGGCGGACGCTGGCGCTGCCGGCGCTCCCGGTACCGCAGGCACCACGGTTGATCCCAGCCGCGTGGTCGACGCGCTGAGCGATGCGGCCGGCGTTTTCATGTCGAGCCTGTTCGCCAAGCAGCGCTAAGAAAAAAGGCACCATGCTGCTCGCATGGTGCCCTCTTTCCGTCTCAATCCAGCGGTCAGTCGTCCTCAGACGATGTTGCTGCGCTTCCCGCTCGCTCGTTCCGCGTCGCCATGGCCCTGCGTCGTCACGTCGCGGATCGGCTGGACGTCGGGGAAGGGCATGATGAGCCGCCCGTCGGGCGCAGCGGTATAGGTGGTCTGCGTCGGATAGGGGATCGATGCCCCCTCCTGATCCAGCCGTCGGTACAGCGCCATGCCGACATTATGCCGCCCGTCATATGCCTCCTGATAGTCGGCTGACGGCGATTCAAATTCCAGCTCATAGTCGAGCGAGGAGGCGCCGAACGAGACGAAACCGGCGCGCACGAACGCCAGGCCCTGTTCCTCGACCACTTCCTTGAAGATCTCCGGCAGACGCTGGAGCACGTCGCGGTCGGTCTCATAGGCGACACCGATTGCCAGCTTCGTGCGGCGGCGCTCCCGCTGCGAATTGTTGATGATCTCCTTGTCGAGCAGGTTGCGGTTGGAGATGATCCGCTGCTCGCCATTGACGCCGCGTATGCGGGTCGACTTCAGCCCGATCTCCTCGACCGTGCCCGAGCTTGAATCGTAGGTGATGGAATCGCCGCGGCGGAACGGGCGGTCGAAGATGATCGCCAGCGCCGCGAACAGATCGGCGAAGATGCCCTGCGCCGCCAGACCGATGGCGATGCCGCCGACGCCAAGGCCAGCGACGAGACCCGTCACGTTGACGCCAAGGTTGTCGAGGACAACCACCAGCGCGATCGCAAAGACCACGATGGTCACGAGGAGGCGGATCAGCCCCATCGCGTTCATCAGCGCCTCGCCGGAGTAATTCTCCGCGCGCGTACGGTGCTCGATGGCGCCCAGGATCAGCTCGCGGGCCCAGATCGCTGCCTGGAAAACGGCCGCCACGGTGAAGAGGAAGTGGATCGTCCGGGCGACGATCTCGGGCGGGTCCGCATAGCCGACGACGAGGCGGGCGGCGACCATGACGATGAAGAAGGTGCTCGTGCGCGCGATCACCCGGCCAATGATCGCGGACCAGCCGGCGCCCGACGTCGATCGTTGGGCGAGGCGTGGCCCCAGGTTGCGCAGCCACAGCAGGGCAAGAACGATGCCGGCGCCAATGGCGGCGGCAATCGTGATCTGCAGCCAATGATCCTTGATCCAGTCGATACTGGTGAAGGAAAAGGTGGAGATCTGCCGCTCGACCTCTTCCGAGGAAATCTTCGGTAACGACGCCTCGGTTTTCTTTGCTGTCATTATGACCTTCTGGTTCAATCAGGCTGCTTGCTGCGCGCTGCCGTTCTCACCCGTTTCAAGGAAGGCGATCAAGCCGCGTTCGGCGCGGCTGAGCCAGCGGGTCGAGCGCGGCAGGTGCAGCGCGGCGCGGAACGCCTCCTGGCCATCCTTGATCAGCGCGATCAGCGCCGGATGGACATAGGATTTGCGCGCGATCGCCGGCGTGTTGCCCAGCTTCTCCGTGACGGGGGCGAGAAGCGTCTTGAGGCTGATGTCCTTATTCGCCTGCGCCAGCGTCTCGAACGCGATGACGCTCGCGCCCCAGGTGCGGAAATGCTTGGCGGTGAAATCCCCCTTCATCGCTTCCTTGATATAGGCGTTGACGTCGCAGGAGGTGACCGGACGGGGCTCGCCGTCCGCATCGACATATTGGAACAGCTTCTGCCCGGGCAGGTCCTGGCACTTCTTGACGAAGCGGGCGAGGCTGCCGTCGGTGATCGTCAGCGTGCGCATCTTTCCCGACTTGGCGCGATATTGCAGGCGCAGCGTGCTGCCCTTGATCCGGGCATGACGATCACGCAGCGTCGTCACGCCGAAGCTCTTGTTGCTCTTCGCATAGGTCTCGTTCCCGATCCGCAGGTGCGCGGTGTCGAGCAGCTTGACGATCGCGGCGATCGTCTTCTCCTTGCTGTGCCGGCGGCTCTTCAGGTCCTGCTCGACCCGCTCGCGCAGTCGCGGAAGGCCGCGCCCGAATGCCGCGCACAGATTATATTTCTCATTCTCACGCGCGGCGCGGAATTCGGGATGGTAGCGATATTGCTTGCGGCCCTTCTCGTCCCATCCGACGGCCTGGATATGGCCCATCGGGTCGGGGCAGAACCACGCGTCGCGATAGGCGGGGGGCAGGCCGATGCTGTTCAGCCGGTCGATCTCCTCGCGATCGGTGATGCGGGCACCATCGGGATCGAAATATCCCCAGCCATGCCGCATCTTGCGCCGGGTGATCCCGGGTTCCTCATCGTCGTGATAAACGATTGTCGTCGATGCCACTGGAAAGACCTCCGCGTGGCACAGGAAATGCGCGGGCTATCGCACGGTTCCGGAACGGCGGTCCCGCCGGCGGGTTGTGAAGGGCAACCCCCCGAGACAGGAGCTACCCCCTATGGCCGATCTTTCGCGTGCCCGCGTCCTTATCCTGGCAACCGATGGCTTTGAGGATTCCGAGCTGTTCGAACCGCGTCAGGCGCTGCTGGATGCCGGCGCACAGGTGACGCTGGCCTCGATCAAGACCGATCCGATCCAGGGTGTGAAGGGTGACAAGGATCCCACGCGCACCATCACGCCGGATCTGACGCTGGATCAGGTCGATACGGAGGAATTCGACGCGCTGCTGCTGCCCGGCGGCGTGGGCAATCCCGACACGATGCGGATGAACGATCGTGCCGTGTCGATCGTTGGCGAATTCATGGACGACAACAAGATCGTTGCCGCCATCTGTCACGCGCCCTGGCTGCTGGTCGAGGCCGACGTGGTCGAGGGGCGCCGCGTGACCAGCTGGCCATCGGTGCGCACCGACCTGGAGAATGCCGGCGGCGATGTCGTCGACGAGGAAGTCGTGATCGACGAGAACCTGATCACCAGCCGCAAGCCGGATGATATCCCGGCCTTCAACCGCGCGCTCCTGTCCGCGCTGGAGGAGGAACTTGCCGGCTGAGCTTCATGCCTTGCCCCGCCCCCGGGGCGGGCGCAGGGTAATCTCATGACGCAGCTGCTCGATGATCGTACCGCCGCCGCGCGGCCGTTTCGCCTGATCGTCGCTGATGGGGCGCAATCAGCGGCCACGCGCCCGGTGCCGGAAGAACGGCCGATCGCGATCGAATGCAACGGCATCGGCTATGCCGTGCTGATGGCGACACCGGACGCGCTCGAGGATCTGGCCGTCGGCTTCGCCCTCACCGAGCGGTTGATCGACACGCCGGAGGATGTCCGCGCGATCGACGTTCACGAGGCCGGGGGCGGCGTCGTCGTGCGGCTGACGCTCGCCCGGCGCGTCGCGCAGCGGGTCAATGATCGCGTGCGCCATCGCGCGTCGGACGCCTCCTGCGGCCTGTGCGGCATCGCGACGATGGAACAGGCGATGCGGCCGCTGCCCCCGGCCGCGCGCTGGGCGGGGGAGGATGCGGCGATCTTCCGCGCTTATCATGCCATCGCCGCGCACCAGCCGCTGAATGCCGCTACCGGCGGGGTGCATGCGGCGGCGTGGTGCAGCGCCGACGGCACGATCCTGATGGTTCGCGAGGATGTCGGCCGGCACAATGCCTTCGACAAGCTGATCGGCGCCGGTGCCCGGGCAGGCCTCACCTGGAACGGCGGCTTCGCGCTGCTGACGTCGCGCTGTTCCTACGAACTGGTGGAGAAGGCTGTTCTCGCCCGCTGCCCCCTGCTGGCGACCATTTCCGCACCGACGCGCCTCGCGCTGGATCGTGCGGCGCAGGCGGGCCTCGCGTTGCGGGTGTTGGTACGCGGGGATTCGCTGCTCGCCGGCTGAGATCGCGGTGGGTCAGCGCGCGCGCCGCGTCGGCGCATGGAAGTCGGCCGGCTTGTGCGCGATCCACTTCAAGAACCGCGCGATCGCTGGAAGGCTTTTCAGTGCGGCAAGATCACCCAGCCGCGCCAAGGTCGCATTGTCCGCCGCGGCGTGAATGGCGCGGTGGCAGATCGGGTGAAGCGGCGCGGTCTGCGTGCCACCCTCGCTCCGCGGCACGACATGATGCCATTCGGTCCGCGCGCCCAGTGGTCGATCACATAGCGCGCATCGCTCGGGCGCGCTGCCGGCCACCCGCCGCTCAGCCTCCCGCAGCCCCATCATCCGCTTCACGCGTCCCATCATGGCCAAGATAGGCATCGCCCGCGTCACTTGCAGCCGCCGCCGCAATCGGCATAACACACTTAAGTCAGCCGGCTTACGATCGGCGACGCTTAGGAGACGAGGATGGCCGTACCACATCCGTTGTTCGACCTGTCGGGCAAGGTTGCGTTGATTACCGGTGGCTCCCGCGGGCTGGGGCGCCAGATGGCGCTCGCCTTCGCGGATGCCGGCGCAGACATTATCGTGTCGAGCCGCAAGGCAGACGCCTGCGAGGCGGTGGTTGCGGAGGTGGAGGCGAAGGGCCGACGCGCCGTCGCGATCCCGGCGCATGCGGCGAAGTGGGACGAGATGGATCGGCTTGCGGACGAGGCATGGGCTGCGTTCGGCAGGCTCGACATCCTGGTCGCCAACGCCGGCATGGGGCCGCTGGTCCCCAGCCATGAGGTGTCGGAGGCGCTGTTCGACAGCGTCGTCGGCCTGAACTTCAAGGGCCCGTTCCGGCTGATGGCCAACATCGCCCATCGCATGGCGGAGGGGAAGGGCGGGGCGATCCTCGCGACCTCGTCGATCGCCTCGTTGCGCCCCACCCCGCGCGTTGTGCCTTATGCCGGGGCGAAGGCGGCGCTGAACGCGATGGTGGTCAGCATGGCGCATGAATATGGGCCAAAGGTGCGGATCAACGGCATCGCCGCCGGGCCGTTCCTGACCGACATTTCCAAGGCCTGGACCGAGGAGGCGCGCGAAACCGCCGACAACGCCGCTGGCCGCCCCGGACGTCCCGAGGAGATCGTGACCAGCGCGCTCTACCTCGCGAGCCCAGCGTCAAGCTTCGTCACCGGCAGCGTCATTCGCTGCGACGGGGGCTGCTGATGAGCGCCGATCTAGAGGCAGGCGCCGTCGACGCTGCGTGGCTGACCAAGCGGCTGCGCGGGGCAGGCGTGTTGCAGGAGGCCAGCGTCGTCGACGTCACCGCGACCCCGGTCGGCGTCGGCATGCTCGGCGATTCGATCCGCTTCGAAGTGCGCTATGACCGCGACGAGGGGGCGCCCGGATCGTTCGTCGGCAAGTTTGCCAGCGCTGATCCCACCAGCCGGCAGACCGGCGCGGGCTTCGGCCTCTATGAGCGCGAAGTCGGCTTCTACCGGCATATCGCGGATTCGGTGGCGATCCGCTCGCCCGGCTGCATCACGGCCGAGCATGACCCGGCCGACGGCACCTTCGCCCTGCTGCTGGAGGATCTGACGCCGTCACGGCCCGGCAACCAGCTGACCGGCTGCGACATCGCCGATGCCGAACGCGCGATGGAGCAGGCGGCGGCGCTGCACGGGCCGCGCTGGAACGACGCGACGCTGCGCGACCATGCCTTCCTCAACGTCAGCGGCGCGCGCGATTTCGTGATCAGCGTGTTTCCCGACTGCCTTGCCGAGTTCCACCGCCGCTATGACGGCATCCTGGAGCCGGAATATATGGCGGTGTGCGATCGCTACGGCGCCTTGATCGCCAGCGCGAAGGCGCCGGAGCCGGGCAATTTCACGCTGACCCATGGCGATTTCCGGCTCGACAACATGCTGTTCGACGCGCGCGACGGTGAGGTACCGCTGGCGGTGCTCGACTGGCAATCGCCGGCGATCGGGCTGGGCGCCGTCGACGTCGCCTATTTCATGGGCCTCGCGATCTCGATCGAGGATCGCCGCCGGCATGAGCGGCACCTGCTGGAATATTACCTCGATCATCTTCGCAGCTATGGCGTGCAAGATTATGATTACGATGACCTTTATCGAGACTATCGCCTGACGCTCCTGTCCGGCGTGTCGACCGCGGTTTTCGCCTCGGCATCGACCAAGCGTACCGAGCGCGGCGACGCGATGTTCCTTGCCATGGCGCGGGGCGGGTGTGCGCAGGCGATCGACTGCGATGCTCTGGCGCTGATGGCATGATGCGGCGTACCGCGAAGGGCGTCGCATCATGGCAGGGCTGATCGAGGCAACCGCGCTACGAGCGGCGGGCGATGGCTATGTCGCCACGCTTGATCGCGACTGGGAAATCTGGGGGCCAGCCGGCGGCTACCTTGCGGCCATCGCGCTGTGCGCCGTGCGGGAACGCGCGCTGGACGGCCACCGGCCCGTAACTCTGACCGGCCAGTTCGTGCGCGTGGCCCAGCCGGGCGAGCTCCAGATCTCGATCACGCCGCTCAAGGAAGGCGCGTCGGCACTCTATGCGGTCACATTGTCACAGGACGGGCAGCCGATCTTCCTGTCTCAGGTCTGGACCACCCGGCGTGCCGAACCGTCCGCCCCGATCCAGCCCGTGATGCCGGACGTTCCCCGCCCGGCGGTGCTGCGCAACCAGGAGGAGCTGAGCGCCGAGCGAGGTATCCAGCCCGGCAAGTTCTGGAAGAACCTGGAGGGCCGCCCGGTCGAGTTCCGCCTCCACGATGATCCGCCCGCGCAGCATCCCAACCAGCGCCGCTGGATGCGGTTTACGCAGTGGGACGAGGGGCAGGCCGATGACCTGTTCTTCGATGCGATGCGGACCGCGCTCTTGATCGACCTCGGCATCTGGCCGGGTCATTGGCATCGGCTGGAGGAAGCGGCCGGCTATCTTGCCCCATCGCTGGATCTGACCGTCTATTTCCACGGCAGCGAGCCGGCGGGCGCGTGGCTGTTGAGCGATGCCGACAGCGACGTGTCCGGCGACGGGCTGATCAGCGGGCGGGTGCGCATCTGGAGCGAGGCGGGCAGGGCGCTCGCGACGGGCAGCGGGCACTGCCTCGTCACCACGCCCCGGAGCCGCTGAGCGGCCCCGCGCCCGCCGGTCATGCCCGCCATCACTCGTCCGCGCGCGGCAGCCAGTCCATCAGGATCGCATTGACCTTTTCCGGGGCTTCCTGCTGCACCCAATGCGATACGCCGGGCAGGCGACGGATGGTTAGGTCAGCGACGTAGCGGTCGGTGCCCTCGAGCGTTTCCAGGCCGAGCGCCTTGTCCTGCTCCCCCCAGACGATCAGCGTCGGCACATCGACCTTGCCGTCGCCGATCCGCATGCTCGCGCGATGGCGGGCAGCGGCGCGGTACCAGTTGATCATGGCCGTCAGCGCGCCGGGGCGCTGGGCGGCCTCGGCATAGACGTCGAGGACCTGGGCGGGGAACCGGCTCTTGTCGATCGCCATGCCGCGGAATGACTCGCGCACGCCGCGCGCATTGCGGGCACCCATCATCCGTTCGGGCAGGAACGGCAGCTGGAAGAACGCCATGTACCAGCTGCGCCGGCGCTGCGGCCCATGCTTCAGCGCCTCCGCAAAGCACGCGGGATGGGGCAGGTTCATCACGATCAGCCGCTCGATCGGCCGTTTCTTCCAGATCGCGAACAGCCAGGCGATCGCCCCGCCCCAGTCATGCGCGACCAGCGTCAGCTTCCTGGCGCCGCTGGCGTCGAACAAGGCGGCGGCATCCTCGACGATCTTGTCGGCCGTGTAGGATGCGACCCCCTTGGGCCGGTACGACGCGCCATAACCGCGCTGGTTGGGCGCCCACACGCGATATCCCATGCCAGCCAGCAACGGCATCTGGAAACGCCAGGAATAATTGAGTTCGGGAAATCCGTGGAGGCACAGGATGAGGTGATCACCCTGGCCAGCCTCCGCCACTTCAAAGGTCTGGCCATTGGCGACGACCTTACGAATGGTGATGCCGCTTTCGGGGGCGGGGGACCAGCTGGGGGTCATGCGGTTTCTCCTGCGGCGGCTGATGCGGTTGCGGCAAAGCGTAGAAGGTTGGGCTGGCCGGTCCAGGCGGTCTGGCCACCATCGGCGACGACAATCGCACCCGTGACATAGGAGGCCGCGTCCGAGGCGAGGAAGGCGATCACGTCCGCCATCTCCTCGGGCGTGCCCGCGCGGCCCATCGGGATGGTGTCATGCCATGCCGCCTCCAGGCCCGGCATCGCCTTCGCACCGGCAGTGAGCGGGGTGGCGATCAGGCCCGGGCACAGCGCGTTGACGCGAATGCCCTCGCGCGCATGGTCGATCGCCAGGCTGCGGGTGTAGTTGATCACCCCCGCCTTCGCCGCATTATAGGCGGTGAAGCCATAGTCGCCGGCCATGCCGGAAATGGAGGCGGTGTTGACGATCGCCGCCTTCCCCCCGGTCATGTGCGGGATTGCGGCACGGCAGGCGTAGAAGACGGCGTTGAGGTCGATCGCGATCACCCGTTCCCAGTTGTCCGGCGCCAGATCGGGCGTCCGCCCGAAACAGCCGATGCCGGCATTGTTGACCAGGATGTCGATCCGTCCGTGGCGATCCACCGCGGCCTCGACGAACGCCTCCACCGACGCGCGGTCCGCCACGTCCGCGGTAATCGCGGTCCCGCCAATCTCGTCCGCGACAGCGCGCGCCGGCGCCTCGGCCAGATCGACCACCACGACCTTCGCCCCTTCGCGCGCCATCAACCGCGCCGTTGCTGCGCCGATGCCGGAGCCGCCGCCCGTGATCACGGTGACCCTGTCCTGAAACCGCATCATCCTCTCCCCTGCATCCTCTTCCGCCGGCGCCTGTTGATTCGGCCTCCGCTTCAGGCCATCATAACTTTCGTTATGGCTGCCGGGAAAGAGCAGCCGGGGAGAGGGAAATGACGACTAGCAAGCGCGCCTGCATCATTGGTGCCGGCTGCTCGGGGTTCACGACGGCGAAGCGGTTGCAGGATGAAGGGATCTCGTTCGACTGTTTCGAGATGTCGGACGATATCGGCGGCAACTGGTATTATCGTAATCCCAACGGCCGGTCGGCCTGCTACCAGTCGCTGCACATAGACACATCGAAATGGCGGCTCGCGTTTGAGGATTATGCGGTCCCGGCCGACTGGCCCGATTTCCCCAGCCACGCGCAGCTTTGCCAGTATTTCCGCGACTATGTCGATCATTTTGACCTGCGTCGGCAGATCACGTTCAATACCGAGGTGACACGCGCGTCGCGGCGCCCCCGCGGCGGCTGGGACGTCACCCTGTCCACCGGCGAGACGCGAAGCTACGATGTGCTGTTCGTCTGCAACGGCCATCACTGGGACCCCAACGTGCCGGAATATCCCGGCACGTTCGATCGGCCGCACTTCCACGTTCACAGCTATCGCGATCCCTATGATCCGGTCGACCTGCGCGGCAAGAACGTCGTCGTCGTGGGCATGGGCAATTCGGCCATGGATGTGGCGAGCGAATTGTCGCAGCGGCACCTGGCGAAGAATCTGTGGGTGTCGGCCCGCCGCGGCGTGTGGGTGCTGCCCAAGATGGCGGGCGGCAAGCCGATGGACAAATCCGCCATGCCGACCTGGATGCCGCGTAAGCTCGGCAAGGCGCTGGCCCGCCGCGCGATCAAGAAGCTGGTCGGGCGAATGGAGGATTATGGCCTGCCCAAGCCCGACCACGAGCCGCTCGACGCGCACCCCAGCGTCTCGGGCGAGTTCCTGACCCGGGCAAGCTGTGGCGACATCAAGTTCAAGCCCAATATCAAGGCGCTGGAGGGCACACGTGTCCGCTTCGATGATGACAGCGTTGAGGATGTGGACGCGATCATCTACGCCACGGGCTACCGCATCAGCTTCCCGTTCTTCGACGATCCGGCGCTGCTCCCCGACGCGCAGAACCGGTTCCCGTTGTTCAAGCGCATGGTGATCCCGGGCATCGACGACCTGTTCTTCATGGGCCTTGCCCAGCCGCTGCCGACGCTGGTCAATTTCGCCGAGCAGCAGTCGAAGCTGGCGGGCGCCTTCCTCGCTGGCCGCTACGCCTTGCCCAGCGTCGAGGACATGCGCCGCATTACTGCCGAGGATGAGGCGGTGGAGCTGGGCGATTACTACCAGTCCACGCGCCACACGATCCAGGTCGATTTCGCGCGCTACGTCGCCGATCTCCACAAGGAGATCGCCAAGGGCGAGCGGCGTGCCAAGGCCCGCACGGGCAGGATTGCGGCATGACTGACACGTTGGTGCGTGCGGCCGCGCCGGTCGCGCTCGATGCAGGCGAGCGGGCGGCGTTGGTCGATACGGTGCGGCGCCTGCTGGCGGAGCGGTGCACCGAGCAGGACGTGCGCCGGATCATGGACAGTGAGAGCGGGCACGATCCGGCGCTGTGGCGCGCCCTGTGCGATCTGGGCCTGCCGGGCTTGCTGGTCCCCGCAGAGGCGGGCGGCACCGGGCTTGGCCCGATCGAGCTTGAACTGGTGATGGAAGAGGTCGGCGCCGCGCTGTTGCCCGCCCCGATCATCTCGTCCGCGATTGCCGCCACTTTGTGTCCCGACTGGCCGGGGCTCGCCACCGGATCGTGCATTGCGGCGGTTGCCTTTGCCGGGCGGCACGACTGGGCAGGGCATAGCACGGTCGCCTGGAATGGGGAGCGGCTGACCGGCGTCGCCCGCTTCGTGCCGGACGCCGCCATTGCCGACACGGTGTTCGTCGTCTGCGATGACCAGATAGTCGCGGTCGCGCGCGATGCCATGACCGTCACCCCGCTGCCGGTGTTCGACCGCACCCGCCGCATGGCCGACGTGACGTTCCACGGCTCGGCGCAGCCGGTCTCGGATGGCGGGCGGATCGCCGCGGCGAAGGACATTGCGCTGGTGGCGCTCGCCGGTGAGCAGGCGGGCGGGGCACGCCGCATGCTCGAGATGACGGTCGCCTACGCGACGGAGCGGCATCAGTTCGGCCGCGCGATCGGCAGCTTCCAGGCGATCAAGCATATGGCCGCCGACCTGCTGCTCGAAAGCGAGTCCGCCACCTCCGCCGCCCGCGACGCCGCGCGCCAGCTGGCCGAGCGGACGGAGACGAAGGACGCCGCCATCGCGCTCGCGGCCTTCGCCTGCGCCGACGCCTTCGTCCGCGTGGCGAAGGACGGCATCCAGATGCACGGCGGCATCGCCTTCACCTGGGAGCATCCGGCGCACCTCTATCTCCGGCGCGCGCGATCGGCGGCGCAGCTCTACGGCGACAGCCAGATCTGGCGCGAACGCTACCTTCAGGCGCTGGAGGCGCAATCATGAGCGACGACGTGACCAACGACGATCTGCGCGCCGAGGTGGAGGCGTGGCTCGCCGCGAACTGGACCGGGCTTCCCGCCCACCACGAAAGCTTCGGCCGCGATCCGCGCAGCGAATGGCTGGCCAAGGTGCGCGACGCCGGCTGGGCCGTGCCGCGCTGGACGCCGGAATGGGGCGGGCGAGGGCTGTCGAACGAACAGGCCCGCATTGTCGAGCGCGCCTTTGCCGCGGCCGGCGCACCGGGGGCGGGGCAGGACCGGTCGAACCTGTGGGCCAACACCGCGCTCGCCCACGCGACCGACAGCTTCAAGCGCAAGATCGTGCCGCAACTGCTCGCCGGGGAGGTCGGCATGTGCCTCCTCTATTCGGAGCCGGGCGCAGGCTCCGATCTGGCCGCCGTCCGCACGCGCGCGGAAAAGGTCGAGGGCGGCTGGCGGGTCACCGGGCAGAAGGTGTGGACCTCGGGCGCCGCGGTTGCCGATTACGGCATGCTGATCGCCCGCACCGACTGGGACGTGCCCAAGCATCGCGGGATCAGCTTCTTCTTCCTGCCGATGCGGCAGGAGGGCGTCGAGGTGCGCCCGCTGCGGCAGATCACCGACGAGGCGCATTTCAACGAGGTGTTCATCACCGACGCCTTCGTGCCGGAGGAGAGCCTTCTGGGGCCGCTGAACGGCGGCTGGGGCGTGCTGCAGACGGCGCTCGCCTATGAACGGTCGGTCATGGGCGATGCGGCGCGCGGTCCGCGATCCGGCGCTGGAGGGCCGAAGGGCGATTATGCGCTGCTCGGCCTCGCGCGGGAGGCCGGGCGGCTGGCCGATCCCGTGGTGCGGCAGGACGTGGCGCAGGTCATCGCCTGGCGCGCGCTCAACAAGCTCAATACGCAGCGCGCCAAGGCGGAACTGGCACAGGGCACCTCGTCGCCGATCATGTCGCTTGGCAAGCTGGCGATGAGCCGCATCCTGCATGAGGAGGCACGCGTGCGCACCATGTTGCTGGGCGCGGAAAGCCTGCTCGAAGGGCCTGATCATCCGCGCGCGGAGGACGCCAACTTCCTCACGCTGAACGCCTATTTCACCTCCATCGGCGGCGGCACCGATCAGATCCAGCGCAACATCATCGGCGAGCGCGTGCTGGGGCTGCCGAAGGAGCCGGAAGTCGATCGGACGATCCCCTTTCGGGAGGTCCGCGCGGGATAGGCGAGGGCGTGCGGCTCGCGCGCGATGGGCCGCACGCCATCGCACGACAGGCACAGGCACAGGCACAGGCACAGGCACAGGGAACGGGCGGGGGAGGCACGATATGCGTTCGATCTTCATCACTGGCGGCGCGTCGGGGATCGGTCTAGCGGCGGCACGGCGCTTTGCCCGCGAAGGGTGGACGGTCGGGATCGGCGACATTGACGAGATCGGGATGCGCCGCGCCGCCGAGGAATTGAACCTCTCCACCTATCCGCTCGACGTGCGCGACCGGGGCCAATGGCGCAGTGCGCTGCAGGAGTTCGTCGGGACGACTGGTCGCCTCGACATCCTCCTGAACAATGCGGGGATCGCGCGCTACGGCATGTTCGAGGATGTGACCCCCGACGAAAGCGACCTGCAGATCGACATCAACGTCAAGGGCGTGGTCAACGGTGCCTATGCCGCCCTGCCGCACCTGAAGGCGACGCGCGGCAGCCGGCTGGTCAACGTGGCGTCGGTCGCCGGCATCGTCGGATCGCCCGGCCTCGCGGTCTATTCGGCCACCAAGCACGCGGTGCGCGGTCTGACCGAGGCGCTCGACGCCGAATGGAGCCGGCATCGCGTCGACGTCACTTGCGTCATGCCGTTCTACGTGGAGACGCCGATCCTCGACGCGGGGTCGAAGGGCAGCAACCAGACGATCCGCGACGCGATCGGCAATTCACCCGTCTATACCGTGGAGGAAGCGGCCGAGATGGTCTGGCAGGCGGCGCATGGCAGCGAGCGCGAATATATCGTCGGCAAGGCTGGCCGGCAGGCGCATTTCGCCCGCCGCTTCATGCCCGGCCGGCTGCGCAAGCGGCTGAAGGCGGCCTTCGCCTCCTGATTCAGGGAGCGGTCGCCGCAGCCGCCTTGCTGGGCGGCGCTGCGGGTGCCGGGGTCTTGGGCCGGAACGCACACAGGTCCGCGACCGGGCAGCGCCAGCATTCGGGCTTGCGTGCCTTGCAGATGTAGCGCCCGTGCAGGATCAGCCAGTGGTGCGCGTGGAGGCGGAATGGTTGCGGCACCACCTTCTCCAGCTTCAGCTCGACGGCGAGCGGCGTCTTGCCCTTGGCCAGCCCCGTGCGATTACCGACGCGAAAGATATGGGTGTCGACGGCGAATGTCTCCGCGCCGAACGCGACGTTCATCACCACATTGGCGGTCTTGCGCCCGACCCCGGCAAGCTGCTCGAGCGCCTCGCGATCCGCCGGCACTTCGCCGCCATATCGGTCGACCAGCGCCTGGCTCAGCGCGATGACGTTCTTCGCCTTGGCGTTGAACAGGCCGATCGTCTTGATGTGCTCGCGCAGCCCCTCTTCGCCCAGCGCCAGCATTTGCGCCGGGGTCTTCACTTCCGCGAACAGCCGGCGCGTCGCCTTGTTGACTCCGGCATCGGTGGCCTGCGCCGACAGGACCACCGCGACCAGCAACTGATAGGTGTTGCCGGATTCAAGCTCCGTCTCTGGATGCGGGTTCGCCTCCGCCAGCCGTCGGAAGAATTCGAAGACGTCGGCGCGCTTCATCGGGCGGGCGTCACAGCCCCAGCACCTCTGCCATGGAATAGCGCCCGGCCGGCCGGTCGGCGAGCCACAGCGCCGCCTTCACCGCGCCGCGCGCGAAGATCGATCGATCCTCCCCGCGATGGCCCAGCTCGATCCGCTCACCCTCGCCGGCGAACACCACCAGATGGTCACCGACGACGGTGCCGCCGCGCAGCGAGGAAAAGCCGATCGTCCCTTCGGTGCGCGCGCCGACCAGACCGGCGCGGCCATCGACCCGCTCCTCGTTCAGCGTCGTGCGGCGCCCACGCGCCGCCGCCTCGCCCAGCAAGACGGCAGTGCCGGATGGCGCGTCCACCTTGTGCCGGTGGTGCATCTCGACGATTTCGATGTCCCAGTCGGACCCCAGGCGCTGCGCGGCTTCCTGCACCAGGATACCCAGCAGCGTGACGCCCAGCGAGGTATTGCCGGTCTGCAGCACGGCGATCTCCTGCGCCGCGCGGTCAATCATGGCGTGATGCGTCGGCAGCAGGCCAGTCGTGCCGATCACCATCGGCGTGCGCGCGGCGACGGCGGCGGCGAGATGAGATTCCAGCGCTGCCGGGGTGGAGAAATCAACCAGCACGTCCGCTGCATGGGCCAGCGGGACGGGATCGCCACCCGCATCGACGCCGCCCGCGATCCGCGCACCTTCATCTTCCGCGATGGTGGCGATCACGCGCCCCATGCGGCCTTCGCTTCCATAGATTCCGATCGCGGTCATGCGCGTCCTTCGGTGTTCATGCGGGCTCCCGATATCGTTGCTGTTCCGGCACGTCGAGTGGGACGCGGCGGTTGCAGTCGCGTGTCGAGGACCGAACGCTTATGCTGCCACCGATGAACGAAAAGAGAAGCATCCTGATCCTCACCGGCGCGGGGATTTCGGCAGAGAGCGGCCTTGCCACCTTTCGCGGTCCCGGTGGCCTGTGGGAGGGGCATCGCGTCGAGGATGTCTGCACGCCCGACGCGCTGGCCGCCGATCCGGCGCTGGTGCATCGGTTCTACGATCTGCGCCGGGCCGCGCTCAACGCGGTGGCGCCCAATGCGGCGCACGACGCGCTGGCGCGGCTTGACGCCGAATGGGGCGGGGATTTGCTGATCGTCACGCAGAATGTCGATGACCTGCACGAGCGTGCCGGGGCGCGGCGCCTGCTGCACATGCACGGCGAGCTGCGCTCCGCCTTGTGCCCCGCCTGCGGTGAACGGCGGGCGTGGCCCGATCCCTTGCCGCCGGGGGTGCGATGCCCGGCGTGCGCAGCGGGGGACCTGCGTCCCGACATCGTGTTCTTCGGGGAAATGCCCTACGGCATGGAGCAGATCGAGGCCGCGATCGCGACCTGCGACCTGTTCGTGTCGATCGGCACGTCGGGCGCTGTGTATCCGGCGGCTGGCTTCGTCCAGCTGGCCAGCCATCATGGCGCCCGGACGCTGGAGCTGAACCTCGATCAATCCGCCGGCAGCGGCTGGTTCGATGAAAGCAGGCTCGGCCCGGCCAGCACATTGGTGCCGGCCTGGGTGGACGAATTACTTGCCGGTCAGTCGACCCAGTCGAGCCCGATGTCGCGATAGACCCCGCGATCCTCGTCCCAGCCCGGCTTCACCTTCACATGAAGGTAGAGGTGGACCGGGCGGTCGAGCAGGACGGCAAGCTCCGCGCGTGCCTTGGCCCCGATCTCCTTGATGCGCGCGCCGCCCTTGCCCAGCACGATGGCGCGCTGCGTCGGCCGTTCGACCAGGATCTGCTGGTGGATCTCCGCCGCACCATCGGCGCGATCGGTGAACTTCTCGGTCTCCACCGTCGCCGCATAGGGAAGCTCGGCATGGAGCTGGAGGTAGAGCTGCTCGCGCGTCACTTCCGCGGCCAGCGTCCGCTCGCTGGCGTCGGACACCTGGTCCTCCGGGAAATGCCACGGCCCCTCGGGCATGCCGGCGGCCAGCGCATGCTTGAGCTCCGGCAGGCCATCGCCGGTCGCCGCGCTGATGAAGAAAGTCTGCGCGAAGGGGACAAGCGCGTTCAGCTTTTCGGCGTGCACCAGCAGCTTGGGCTTGTCCGCCAGGTCCACCTTGTTGAGGATCAGGAACTTGGGCTCGGGCCGGTCCTTGATCCGCTCCGCAATGTCGGTGACCTTGGGGCCGAGGCCACCCTTGGCGTCGACCACCAGCGCAACGACGTCCGCGCCTTCCGTTCCGCCCCAGGCGGCGGCCACCATGGCGCGGTCGAGCCGGCGCTTGGGATCGAAGATGCCGGGGGTATCGACCAGCAGGAGCTGCGTGTCGCCTTCGATCGCGACGCCCAGCAACCGCGTGCGGGTCGTCTGCGCCTTCGGGCTCACGATCGCCACCTTCTGCCCGACAAGCGCGTTGACGAGGGTGGACTTGCCGGCGTTCGGGGCGCCGAGCACGGCAACAAGGCCGCAACAGGTCATGGTCATTCCTTGCATTCTTCGCCGTTGCCATACTGGCCGCGACGGTCAGCGTCGAGGCCGTAGCGCGCCGCAGGCAGGCCGGCGGGCGGCCGATCCTAGCCCTTCTTGCGCTTCGGCGCGGCCGCCGTCAGCTCCTTCAGCAGGGTGCGCGCGGCATCGGTTTCCGCCTCCTGCTTGCTGCCACCGTCGGCGACTGCCTCGGCGAGTTTCGGGATCGTCACCCGGATCGTGAAGCGCGGCGCATGCCCCGGTCCGGACCGGTCGACCACCTCATAGACCGGCGGCTTGCGATTATTTGCCGCCGCCCATTCCTGCAGCGCCGACTTGGGATGCTGTGGCGCAACGGCTTCGGCATGGAGCCGCGAGGCCCAGAGCCGCCGGACGACCGCGCGGGCAGGATCGAGGCCGCGTTCGCGGAACAGCGTGCCGAGCAGCGCCTCCATGACGTCGCCCAGGATATTGTCGCTGTCGCTCGCCCCATCGTCGCGCGCCTGCTTGCCGAGCCTGAGATGCGCCTGCACGCCGATTTCGCGGGCAATGTCAGCGCATACGATGCCCGAGACGAGCGCGTTCAGACGCTTCGACAGCGCGCCCTCCGGCTCGTCCGGAAACTCCTCGAACAGCCATTCGGCCATGGCGAGGCCGAGCACGCGATCGCCGAGGAATTCCAGGCGTTCATAGTGCACGTCGCCGCGGCTCGCATGGGTGAGCGCGCGTTCCCAGAGCTTCAGATCCTGCGGGGCTTCACCGAAATTATCGGTGATCCATTGCCTGAGGTCACTCAAAGCCGCCGCCCAGTCGATCCCACCGCGCCGCGGTGAACCACGTCCATGGCAGCAGCCAATTTGCCGAGCCATCGGTCGACCAGAAGATCACCAGCGCCTTGCCCTCGACCCGCTCCATCGGGATGAAGCCCATGCCCTGCACCTGGCCCGGCAGCGCTTCCTCTGCCGCGGGGAAGCGGCTGTCGGCAGAGTCGTCGCGGTTGTCGCCCATCAGGAAGACGTTGCCCTCAGGCACCGTGTAGACGCCCGTGTCGTCGGCATCGGGGATGTAATGCTGGTCGAGCACATAATAGCTGCGCCCGCCCGGCAGCGTTTCGCGGTAGCGCGGAATGCGGCAGGTCGGTCCCTGCACGTCATTCTTGACGAAATCCGCCTCGCATTCGCGCGTGGTGAAATTGGGCGAGAGCGGCAGGACGAAGTCGGCCACGCGCTGCTTCGGAATGGCGCGGCCGTTCAGGACCAGCCGGCCGCCGCGCATCTGTACGGTATCGCCGGGGATGCCGATCACCCGCTTGATGACGTCATGGTCGTCGGCGCCCTTGGAACGGAAGACCACCACATCGCCGCGCTCGGGGGTGCGGGGGAACAGCCGGCCGGGCACCGGCGGAAATCCAAACGGCATCGACCAGCGCGAATATCCGTAGTTCCACTTTGAAACAAAAAGATAGTCGCCGATCAGCAGCCGCGGCAGCATCGATTCCGACGGAATCGAGAAGGGCGCGAGGACGAAGCTGCGAAAGATCCAGACGACCAGGGCGAGCTTCAGGAGGAAGCGGATCGTCTCCGACATTTCGGACTTTTTCGCGGGCGAGGCACCCGTGGCGGGTTTGGGATCGGCCATGGATCGCGCGTTGCCGAACGCGGGCTGCACGTCAAGCGGCGGAACGATATGTTGCGCCTCCCGTTCGCGCTGAACTTGCCGTACGCCGGCTTTTTCGTTCTTACGAAGAACGATGCCGCGGGGCCAAATCGAAATCCCGCCGAATGGAGTTAGCAGCATGGCCGACTGGTCCACGATCGAAGCATTGCCCCAGACGAGGATCGAGCAATTGTTCGCCGACGATCCCGAGCGGCTGAGCAAATTCTCGCTGGACGTCGCCGGCATTCATTTCGACTGGTCCAAGACGCACCTGACGTGGGACGCGATCAAGGCGTTCGAGGCGCTGGCGGCGGAGCAGGACCTGGCGGGCAAGCGCGAAGCGATGTTCGGCGGCGCGCACGTCAACGTGACCGAGGATCGGCCAGTCGAGCACACCGCGGAGCGCGGCGAAGGCAATCCGGAGAGCGTGGCGCGGGCAGCCGATTACCACGCCCGTATGCGGATGCTGATCGATGCGATCGAGGCGGACGCTTTCGGCCCGGTGCGCCATGTGCTGCATGTCGGGATCGGCGGCTCCGCGCTGGGCCCCGATCTGCTGGTGGATGCGCTTGGCCGGGATTACGAGCGGTACGACGTTGCGATCGTCTCCAACGTCGATGGCATGGCGCTGGAGGATGTCTTCGAGCGGTTCGATCCTGCTGCAACGCTGCTGGTGGTCGCGTCAAAGACGTTCACCACGACCGAGACGATGATGAACGCGGAAAGCGCCATCGCCTGGATGCAGCAACATGGCGTTGACGATCCCTATGGCCGGGTGATCGCGCTCACCGCGTCGCCGGACAAGGCGATCGAATGGGGCGTCGACGAAACGCGCATCCTGCCGTTCTCCGAAGGGGTGGGCGGCCGCTACTCCTTGTGGTCGTCGATCGGTTTTCCGGCCGCGATCAAGCTGGGTTGGGATCAGTTTGAAGAGCTGCTGGAGGGCGCGGCGGAGATGGACCGCCACTTCCGCCTGACTGCACTGCATGAGAATGCGCCGGTGATCGCCGCCTTTGCCGACCTGTACTACACGCAGGTGCGCGGCTGCGAGACGCGCGCACCCTTCGCCTATGACGAGCGGCTGCGGCTGCTGCCGAGCTATCTTCAGCAACTGGAGATGGAATCGAACGGTAAGGGCGTGAGGGCGGACGGCACGCCGGTGGGGCGCCCGACCGCACCGATCACGTGGGGCGGGGTCGGTACTGACGCGCAGCATGCGGTGTTCCAGCTGCTGCATCAGGGCACGCACCTCGTCCCGGTCGAGTTCCTGGCCGTGATCGAGCCCGGCGACACGCTTCCGGATGAGCATCACCGGCAACTGCTGCTGAATGCCTTTGCGCAGGGCGCGGCATTGATGAAGGGGCGGGCGAACCCTGACGATCCCGCGCGCGCCTATCCCGGCGATCGGCCGTCCTCCACCTTGTTGCTCGACGTGCTGGACGCGCGCACGCTCGGCGCGCTGATCGCCTTCTACGAGCATCGCGTGTTCGTGAACGGCGTTCTGCTGGGCATCAACTCCTTCGACCAGTTCGGCGTCGAACTGGGCAAGGAGATGGCGAAGGCGGCAGCGAAGGGCGGTGGTGACTTCGATCCCTCCACCACCGATCTGATCAACCGGGCCGGGCTGGCGTAACCGGCGATCGCAGGTTCCGACCAGACGTAGCATCTGGCGGCGCGCTGGTAGGCGCGATGCCATCTGCCTTGGTCCTTTCCTGTTCCCCTATATGCGGGCGCCAGCCCAGCGGAGATCCTTATGCCCGATTTCGACTATGACCTTTTCACGATTGGCGCCGGATCGGGCGGGACGCGGGCCTCGCGCGTGGCGGCGGCGCATGGCGCGCGCGTTGCGGTGGCGGAGGAATATCGCGTCGGCGGGACCTGCGTCATTCGCGGCTGCGTGCCCAAGAAGCTGCTGGTCTACGGCGCGCATTTCGCCGAGGACTTGAAGGACGCGCAACGATTTGGCTGGCGCGTGCCGAACGAATGCGAATTCGACTGGAAGTGCCTGCAGGCAAATGTCCTCGCGGAGGTCGATCGGATCAATCAGGCCTATACCACCACGCTCGAGTCCAACGGGGCGGAGATCATCCACCAGCGTGCGACGATCGTGGGCCCGAACGAGATCCGGCTGGCAGACGGCACTACGAAGTCGGCGAAGAACATTCTGGTGGCGACAGGCGCGCGCCCGCATGTGCCATGCTTCTCGGGGTGCGAACATGGCATCACGTCCAACGAAGTGTTTCACCTGGACGCCATTCCGCGGCGCGTGCTGATCGCGGGTGCGGGCTATATCGCCAATGAGTTTGCCGGGATCTTCCACCAACTCGGCGCGCATGTGATCATCATGAACCGCACCAAGGACATCCTTCGCGGCTACGACCTGCAGATCCGTGACCGGCTGTTGCAGATCAGCATGATGAAGGGGCTGGAATTTCGTTTCGACGCTACGTTCGAGAAGATCGAGAAGCAGGACGACGGCTGCCTGAAAGTCCATATGACGGGACACGAGCCGGTCGTTGTCGATTGCGTGATGTATGCGACTGGCCGGGTGCCCAATACCGAGGGCTTGGGGCTGGACGCTGCCGGCATCGACGTGGACGACAAGGGCGCGGTGCCGGTCGACGACGATAATCGTACGTCATGCCCGTCGATCTATGCGGTTGGCGATGTCACCAACCGTATCCAGCTGACCCCAGTGGCGATCCGCGAGGGGCAGGCATTTGCCGACAATCTGTTCGGCAAGGGCGGGGTGAAGGTGGATTATAATTGCGTACCGGCGGCATGTTTCAGCCATCCGCCGATCGCCGGCGTCGGCATGACGGAGAGCGAGGCGCGGCAGAAGCTGGGCTCGGTGAAGATCTATTCGTCCGATTTCCGGCCGATGAAGAATGTGCTTGCCGGACGCGACGAGCGATCGCTGTACAAGATGGTATGCGATGCTGAGACCGATCGGGTGGTCGGCATCCACATGATCGGTCCCGACTGCCCCGAAATCATCCAGGCGGCGGCCGTCTGCGTGAAGGCGGGGCTGACCAAGGCGCAATTCGATGCCACCGTCGCGCTTCACCCGACGATGGCGGAGGAGTTGGTGCTGCTGAAGTAGCCCGACGGGAGGGGCTGCACCGTTCAGCGGAAGACCGACAGCAGTCCCTCATATTGGCTGAGCGGCGGGGCGCCGAGGATCGTTGCGCCTTGCCGCAGCATGAAAGCGTGACGGACGATCTCCGCCTGCTGTTCGACCCCGTAGCGCTTGAGCGGCCAGCCGGGCACGAAGCTGTAATGATAGCGGCAGAAGGGGTGGCGCGCGAGCGGCAGGAAGACGCCGCGCTGGTGCTGCCAGACGTGACACATCTCATGCACGAACAGACCCTGCAGCCCGAGATGTTCCTGGCTGAAGTCATCGCTCCAGGTGGCGGCATCGGGATGGAAGTGGATGTGCCCGCGCGGCGCCATGACAATGTCACGCGGCTGAAGGAACCACCAGCGCCGGCGCCGGACCTCCACGCGATCAAGGTCGATCGCATCGGCAAAGATGGATCGGGCGAGTGCGCGTTCGCCGATCGTCAGGCTGCGGCTGCTCATCGCCTTCAACGTAGGAAGCGGCGCGGCATGATCCAGCCGAAGCGAACGGCTTCTAGCAAGCGGGGGTGTAGAGAACCCAGTCGCTGCGATCCGCGGCCACCGTCCAGCGCTGACCATCCTCGAACGCGCTTCGGTTGAGCGGGTTGACGTAAACGATCACCACCGGATCACCCTGCGCGGCGCGCGTCTCCAGGCGGCTCAACACTTCGCGTAGGATCACAGTGCCGAAGCTGTTGTAGATATAGGCGAAGATCGGGCCGGTCGGGGGTTCGTAGCTGCCCGCGTCGCCGAGGATGAACTCGCAGCGTGTGCTGGATCCGCCCGCGGACTTGAAACGGCGGCCATTTGCGAGTGCGATGTCATGCAATTCGGGCGCGAATTCGACGCCGATCGCGCGCTGGAAGCCCCGCGCGGCGGCGATCATGACGGCCCGGCCCTTGCCCGAGCCATAATCGATGAAGCTGTAGCGCGCCGGATCGATGCCGGCCCTCGTGACGGCTTCGTCCAGTGCCACACCATTGCTGGCCTGGTAGCCGAAGCCGAGCAGCGCCCGGTCCCGCGCGACGCTGAGTGCCGATAGATTGACCGTGCCACTCGTGTCGGTGCCCCAGCGGCGGTCAAAAGCCTGATCGGCGCGGCGCGCGCGTGCAGCGGCCGGGCTGATGCCGCGGGCGGTATGACGCACCGTCTTCAGCGTCAGTGAGACTACTTCGGCCGGCGTACGTCCGTGCAATCGGCGTTTTACATCGTCGATGATCGAGGAGAGCTTGGGCATAGCTTTGCCCATAGACGTTCAAAGGTTACGGAGGCGTGAGTTAAATCTTTCCAATCAATGCTGGCGCTTCATGACTGTGGAAGGTCAGCTCTCCCGTCAGTTTTAGCTGCCGGCAGGCACCGGATCTGCGGGGCCAACGACCCGCGCCTTCTGCTCGACACGGTTGCCGTCCGAGAAGGTGAAGGCAAAGGTCAGCGTCCCGCCCGGCTTAACATTCGGCGATACTTCGAACAGCATTGCGTGCTTTCCGCCAGGCGCGAATACAACACGTTGGCCAGCCGGCACCGGAACGGAGGAGAGCGAATCCATCGCCATGCCGCCACTTTGGGTCATACGGCTTTCGTGCAGTTCGGTACGAGCGGCCTCGGTCGTGGACACGCTGGTCAGCGCCGTATCGTTGCCGCCGCCCTGAATGGTAAAATAGCCTGCGGCAGGACGGCCATCGACAGCAGCCAGGCGAACCCATGCGTCGGTGACCTGCAGCGGCTTCTGCTGCGCGCATCCCGCGATGGCCACCGAAGCGAAAACAAGCGTGGCAGCGACGCGGAACATGGGCCTTCTCTCCAACCGAAACGATGCATGCCCGCTACTTCGGCCGGTGCCTTGCGGCAAGCGGAGCGTCACCTATATCGCGAAGCGTCAACGCTGTTCCGTCGCCGTAACGGGGCGTGACAGCACATCTTTTTGGTTTTTTGTTCAAGCAGGGGCTGGAAGAGCACTCATGGCAAAAGTTATCGGTATCGATCTCGGCACCACCAATAGCTGCGTGGCAGTGATGGAGGGCGGCAAGCCCAAGGTGATCGAGAACTCGGAAGGCGCGCGCACGACGCCGTCGATCGTCGCCTTCGCCAAGGATGGCGAGCGACTGGTGGGGCAGCCGGCGAAGCGTCAGGCCGTCACCAATGGCGATAACACCATCTTCGCGGTGAAGCGTCTGATCGGCCGCCGTTTCGACGATCCGGTGACGAAGAAGGACACCGAGCTGGTCCCCTATCACATCGTGAAGGGCGCCAATGGCGACGCCTGGGTTCAGGCCGGCGGCAAGGATTATTCGCCGTCGCAGATCAGCGCCTTCACCCTGCAGAAGATGAAGGAAACCGCCGAGAGCTATCTCGGTGAGACCGTCACGCAGGCCGTGATCACGGTGCCGGCGTACTTCAACGACGCGCAGCGCCAGGCGACCAAGGACGCCGGCCAGATCGCGGGCCTCGAAGTGCTGCGCATCATCAACGAGCCGACCGCTGCTGCGCTGGCCTATGGCCTGGACAAGCAGGACGGCAAGACGATCGCGGTGTATGACCTTGGCGGCGGCACGTTCGACGTCTCGATCCTCGAGATCGGCGACGGCGTGTTCGAAGTGAAGTCGACCAACGGCGACACGTTCCTCGGCGGCGAAGACTTCGACAACAAGCTGGTCGATTTCCTGGCGGAGAGCTTCAAGAAGGATGAGGGCATCGACCTCACCAAGGACAAGCTCGCGCTGCAGCGCCTGAAGGAAGCCGCCGAGAAGGCGAAGATCGAGCTGTCCTCGGCTGCCTCGACCGAGGTGAACCTGCCGTTCATCACGGCCGACCAGAACGGCCCGAAGCACCTCGTCAAGACGATCAGCCGCGCGGACCTCGAGCGTCTCGTCGACAGCCTCATCCAGCGCACGATCGAGCCGATGAAGAAGGCACTCGCCGATGCCGGCCTCAAGGCCAGCGACATTTCGGAAGTGGTGCTGGTCGGCGGCATGACCCGCATGCCCAAGGTGCGCGAAGCGGTGAAGAACTTCTTCGGCAAGGATCCGCACACCGGCGTGAACCCGGACGAAGTCGTCGCAATGGGCGCAGCGATCCAGGCCGGCGTGCTGCAGGGGGACGTCAAGGACGTGCTGCTGCTCGACGTGACCCCGCTGTCGCTGGGCATCGAGACGCTCGGCGGCGTCTTCACCCGCATGATCGATCGCAACACCACGATCCCGACCAAGAAGTCGCAGACCTATTCGACCGCCGATGACAATCAGCAGGCGGTGACGATCCGCGTCTTCCAGGGCGAGCGCGAGATGGCGGCCGATAACAAGCTGCTCGGTCAGTTCGATCTCGTCGGCATCCCGCCGGCGCCGCGCGGCGTGCCGCAGATCGAGGTGACGTTCGACATCGACGCCAATGGCATCGTCAACGTCTCCGCGAAGGACAAGGGCACCGGCAAGGAGCAGCAGATCCGCATCCAGGCATCGGGCGGTCTGTCCGATACCGATATCGAGAAGATGGTGCAGGAAGCCGAGCAGTTCGCCGAGGAAGACAAGAAGCGCAAGGCAGGCGCCGAGGCGAAGAACAATGCCGAGAGCCTGATCCACACCACGGAGCGCCAACTCGCTGACAATGGCGACAAGGTGGACGAGGCGCTGAAGGGCGAGATCCAGTCCGCGATCGATGCCGCCAAGGCAGCGGTCGAGGGCGGTGACGTCGATCAGATGAACGAGAAGAGCCAGGCGCTGGCACAGGTCGCGATGAAGCTTGGCCAGGCGATCTACGAGAAGCAGCAGCAGGCGGAAGCGTCGCCGGCTGCCGACGCCGGTACGGCGCCGAAGGACGATGATGTGGTCGACGCCGAATTCTCGGAAGTCGACGACAACCACAAGGCGTAAGCGATGATCGAGCCGCCATTTGCTTCGGCGAGTGGCGGCTCGTTCTGTCGTTGCGCGGGGGCGCTGAATGACTGAAGTCGATTTTTACGAACTGCTTGAGGTCGACCGTTCGGCCGATGCCGGCACCATCAAGTCGGCATACCGCAAGCTTGCGATGAAGTATCACCCGGACAAGAACGCCGGGTGCAAGGATTCCGAAGCGAAGTTCAAGGCGGTGAGCGAGGCATATGAATGCCTCAAGGATCCGCAGAAGCGGGCGGCCTACGACCGCTTTGGTCATGCCGCGTTCCGCAATGGCGGCGCCGGGGGCGGCCATTCGCAGGACTTCTCCGGCTTTTCCGATATCTTCGAGAGCGTGTTCGGTGAATTCATGGGCGGCCGCGGTGGCGGGCGCCAGCAGGTGCGCCGCGGCGCGGACCTGCGCTATGATATGGAGATCACGCTGGAGGAGGCCTATCATGGCAAATCAGCGGAAATCACCATCGACGTCACCGCGGTGTGCGATACCTGCGAGGGCAGTGGCGCACGTGCCGGCAGCCATCCGCACACCTGCAACACCTGTGCCGGCCACGGCAAGGTGCGCGCCCAGCAGGGCTTCTTCGTGGTCGAGCGCGCCTGTCCGGTCTGCAACGGCTCGGGTCAGGTGATCGACGATCCGTGCCCGGACTGCCGCGGGGACGGACGGGTCGAGCGCACCAAGACGTTGAGCGTGGAGATACCGCCCGGCGTCGATGAAGGCACGCGGGTGCGCATGACGGGCGAGGGTGAGGCGGGTGCTCGTGGTGCCCCTCCCGGTGACCTCTACATCTTCCTTCACGTGAAGCGGCACAATCTGTTCGAACGTGAAGGCACAACGTTGTTCGCGCGCGCACCGATCAGCTTCACCACCGCTGCGCTTGGAGGATCGCTGACGATCCCGGGCCTTGACGGCCGCAGTCACGAACTTCGCATTCCGGCCGGTATTCAGTCCGGCAAGCAGCTGCGCCAGCGCGGGGCAGGGATGCCGGTACTGCAGGGACGCGGTTTTGGTGACTTGGTGGTCCAGATCGACGTCGAGACGCCGACCCGCCTCAGCACGCGTCAGCGCGCCCTGCTGGAGGAGTTTCGCGAAACCGAGACGGGTGAGGAATGTCCTGAAAGCCAGGGCTTCTTCGCGCGGCTAAAGAACGCGTTCGCAGGAGATTGATCCGGCGCGGAGCCGGGACTGCAAAGGAGAAGGATCATGCGTTTGCTCTTTCCGGCCGCCTTGGCATTGGCAGTGGCGGCAGCTCCAGGGGCGGCGCGCGATCGCAATGCCGTTCCGGCTGCGACCCCGGCGGGGAAGCCGCAATCGTGCATTCCACTCCGCAACATCCGCGAGACGCTGGTGCGCAACGACCAAGTCATCGATTTCCGGATGACGGGTGGCCGCTATTATCGCGTCACCCTCGACCAGCCTTGTCCTCAATTGGGGTTTGAACGGCGCTTCAGCTACGCGACGTCGCTAAGCCAATTGTGCCAGCAGGACATCATCACCGTGTTGGTGGGTACGACGGCAATGCCGGGCGCGAGTTGCGGCCTGGCGCCATTTCAGCCTGTCACGCTGGCAAAGTAGCGCCGCTAACGAAAATCGCTGGCGCCCTCGATCCGCCCCTGCTAGGCGCATCGCTCCCAGCACCCGTAGCTCAGCTGGATAGAGCGCTGCCCTCCGAAGGCAGAGGCCACAGGTTCGAATCCTGTCGGGTGCGCCAGCTTCCCTTGCCGAGATTTCGGCGGTGAATGCCACAGGCTCGGGCAAAACTTTCCTTTCAAAAGTGTGCTAGATAGCCGCCGTCGACGGCTAGGACTTGTCCGGTCACATAGGATGCGGCTGGCGAGGCGAAGAAGAGGACGGCGCCCACAATCTCTTCCGGGCGGCCCCAACGGCCGAGCGATGTGCGGCGCTGTAGATGTTCGGCAATGGCTGGATCGGCAATCATGGCCGCATTGGCTTCGGTGGCGAAGTAGCCGGGCGCGACCGCGTTGACGGTGATCTGGGCGGGGCCGAGTTCGGCGGCGAGCGCACGTGTCAGTGCCTCCAGACCACCTTTCGACATGGTGTAGGCAGCGTCGCCGGACCGGGCTATTTGGCCGGCGATTGAACTGATGTTGATGATGCGTCCGCCGGGTTGCATCCCGGCGCTGAAGCGACGGGCGAGGTCGAAGGGTGCGACGAGATTTGTCTCTAGCAAATCTCTGACCGACGCTCGATCGATCATCTGCAGCGCGCGGCGGTCGCGCTGGCCGGCATTGTTGACCAAAATATCGACCGCGCCGTGGTGAGCGAGCAGCGTCGAGGCCGCATCATCCGCGCGAAGGTCTACCGCCGCAACGGCTGCCGATCCACCCAGCGTCGTCAATGTCTCGCCCAGAGCGGTAAGCCGATCCAGATTGCGTCCTTGGAGGATGACATGGGCGCCCGCCCAGCAGAGGCCGCGCGCGATCTCTGCGCCCAGTCCGCCGCTTGCGCCCGTCACCAATGCGACCTTGCCGTCCAGCTGGAACACGACTCTTCCCGTAATTGCGCCGACCGTCGGCGCCCGGCTGGAGTGGCCGCAATCCACATCCCTTGCAACGCGTCTGCCTGATATCGGGCGCAGCGTTTGTGAGAAGCTCTGCTCGTCGTGATCACCGATGTGCAGGGGAATGGGAGGGGCTGCCCTTCCCAATCCCGTACGCTCGGCGATGCGAGCGTGCGGGATTGAGGGAGCCAGATCAGGCAAGCATCCGGATCGCAGGCTCCCGGTCGTAGAAGCGGCGTTTGGCCGCCGACACGAAGCTGCCGTCCGGCGTGGTCACACCTTCGTCCTTCTGCACGCCAGCCTTGTCCAGCAGTGGCTGCGCCTCCGCGCTGGCGCCGATCGCCTTGAGGTGCCCGAACGCATCCATGACAAACTGAACAGCGGCGGCTTCCTTCAACAGCGCTGCACAGCCGTCTTCCGAGACCACTACCGCAACCGCGTCGAACAATTGGGAGGGCGTTCCGGCCAATTGTCCATCGGCCTTTCTTTTGCTGCCGTCTGACAGGGGGGCGCCATTTACCTTTGGAGAGACCAGTACCGCTTTGCCGCCTTCCGCTTCAACAGCGGCGACCAGGCTATCGAGTGTCGATGCGTCGCTTCCTTCTGCGAAGAGGATGCCGACGGCGCGCCCGTCGAGGGTTTCCTTCATGTTCTTGTGGATCGACAGAGCGCCGGAGGATGGCAGGTCCACTGGCTCACGTGCGGCTGGTGCCTTTTCCGGAAGGTCGATTCCGAGCCCGTCCGCGACACGCCTCGCCAGATCTTCGTCAACGTTGCGAAGGTTGGCGACCATGCGGGGCGGTACCTGATCAAGCAGGCCGACCTTCGACAGTTCGAACACGAATGATGAGGCTATATGCGCCTGCTCGGCTGGCGTCTGCGAGCGGTAGAATAGCCGGGCCTGGCTGTAATGGTCGGCGAACAGCTCGGCCCGGACGCGCAGCTTCTCTCCCTGTTCGTCGCTGCCGGATGGCGCAGTGACGGTGCGAAAGCCACGATCCCGGGATTCGCGAGGACCACCTTCCTCTCCATGCGCTGCCAGGCTGTTTGGCTCGTAATTGGCGCGGCCCCTGGGGACCTGTGTCTGCATCTTTCCGTCCCGCTGGAAATTGCCGAAGGGGCAGCGGGGCGCGTTGATCGGAATTTGATGGAAGTTTGTGGTGCCGAGGCGCGAGTTTTGCGTGTCGAGGTAGCTGAACAGACGTCCTTGGAGCAGCGGATCATTCGTGAAATCGATGCCGGGGACGATGTTCGTTGGCAGGAAAGCCACCTGCTCGGTTTCCGCAAAAAAGTTGTCGGGGTTTCGGTTCAGCGTCAGCGTACCGACGATCCGGACGGGAACATCCTCTTCCGGGATCAGCTTCGTTGCATCAAGAACGTCGTAGGGCTGCGCTTCGGCGAAGGCTTGGTCGAACACCTGGATTCCAAGATCCCATTGCGGGAATGCCCCCGTGTCGATCGCTTCCCACAGATCGCGGCGCTGATAATCATTGTCTGCCGCCTGCAACTTCAAAGCCTCGTCCCAGATCGTCGATTGCAGGCCCAGTCGAGGTTTCCAGTGGAATTTGACGAAGCTGGCGTGTCCGTCGGCGTTGACGAGCTTGAACGTGTGGACGCCGAAGCCCTCCATCATCCGGAAGGAGCGGGGAAGGGTGCGGTCCGACATAGCCCACATCAGCATGTGGGTGGATTCGGGCATCAACGACGCCCAGTCCCAGAATGTATCGTGCGCGCTTCCGGCCTGTGGATAGGCGCGATCGGCCTCCATCTTTACCGCATGCACCAAGTCCGGGAACTTGATGGCATCCTGTATGAAGAAAACGGGTATGTTGTTGCCGACCAGATCCCAATTGCCTTCGGTGGTGTAGAACTTCACCGCAAAGCCACGCACGTCGCGCGGGGTGTCGACCGACCCTGCGCCGCCGGCGACAGTCGAAAAGCGAACGAACACCTCGGTTTTTTCGCCCTTCTTGAACACTGCTGCCTTGCTCAGTTCGCTGATATCGGCAGTGGCCTCGAAGAACCCATGCGCGCCGGAGCCACGAGCGTGTACGATGCGCTCAGGGATGCGTTCGTGATCGAAGTGGAATATCTTCTCCCGAAGGACGAAATCCTCGAGAAGGGTAGGTCCGCGCCGCCCGGACTTCAGACTGTTCTGGTTGTCGCTGACAGGCACGCCATGGTTGGTGGTGAGCACCTGCTCGTCACCGCTAGCCTGCTGGTGCGGCTCGCCACCGGCACCGTGGTTCGTTGCGCCGTTGCTCATTACCGTTTCCTTGCCTCAATTACCTGGATCAAGGCTGCAAACGAATGGGGCCGCGAAACGGTGCTGGCTGACGCGGTTATTCTTTGAAGGAAATGACGTCCAAAGGGCCGTGTGGGCTCCCGCCGCTCAGACAAAAAAATAGCGGCCCGAAAGCCGCTATTTCATCATCCTGAGTCGAGACTCAGTTGCTGTCGGAGTCGTCGTCCGAGTCAGCGATGATCACGATGCCGGCGATCACTGCAGCAGCAGCGAGAACGGCAACGATCACGCCGCCGCCAGCAGCCTTGTCGGCCTTGGCGGTGGAGGTGCTGGCGCGAGCAGCCTTGGCAACCGACAGGCTGGATGCCGAGGTCGGAGCCGCAACAGCAGGAGCTGCAGCCAGCGAAGCAGCGGCAACAGCCGCGAGGTAACCACGAACCTTCATCACGAACTCCCTTTTTTGTCCGTCACGGCCATCTGACAGAGTTTGCAGTGCAGCGCAATCTCATATGTTGGTCAACAGCGCTCAGAACGCTTTCCAATCAAGGCATTTCCGCAACACTTTAGCGGAAATGTGATGAACCTCACGTGCCACTTTCATGATGATCAACAGTATCGATGATCCAACGGTGCTCGCCCTCGATTCCAAGCGCGGTTAGCCGGCCCGTTCGGTAGGCGCCCGTATCTATACCGATTCGGTTGACCCGCTCATCTACCCCATCCGTGATGGTGTGGCCGTGGACGACGTACTTTCCGTGATGACCGCCATGTTCGAGGAAGGGCTGCCTTATCCAGCGCAGGTCGCGGGAGGTCTGCTGTTCCAGCGGTAGCCCCGGGCGTATGCCAGCGTGAACGAACAGATAATCTCCTTCCAGGAGATAGTCGTCGAGAGACCGGAGGAAGGCGATCTGCTCTGCCGGTATGTCTCGGGCCATCATGTCGACGAGTTCGGGTATGGTGGCCTGATCGATGGCAGCTGCTTTCATGCCGTAGCTGAGCAGCGTTTCGTGCCCGCCTGCCCGGAGCAGGAGGCGAACGAGGTCCGGATCCCCGTCATAGGCGCCGAGGAAAATTTCCTCATGATTGCCGCAAAGGCATCGCACGTCCTGTCGACTGGCGCACATCTGCCGAACGCGCTCCACCACACCAGCGGAATCAGGCCCGCGATCCACGAGATCGCCGAGCAGGATGATTCCTGTTTGCGCTCCGCCGCGCGACGCGTCGTCAGCGTCGATGCGCCGTAGTAGTTCGTCAAGAAGATCAAGTCGGCCGTGCACGTCGCCAATCGCATAGAGGCGCCGGCCCGCCGGAAGCTGGGCAGGTGGTGCACTCGGACGACGGCGTGAAAGCAAACGCGATAACATGGCAGGCAGATCTTTGTGCAAAGAGCCGACCAACTAGCCGAGCGGGTCAGCCCCCGCAACAACGCCGATCAGCTTGTCCGTCGTCCTAGTCGAGCGTCCGAACGTAGCGGCGGTTGGTCGGGCCAGATGCCGCGGGTATCCAGAACGCGCTTGTCGGCGCGTTCCTCGAGCGGAATCGATCGGAATACGTCATGGTCGACGAGGACGATCATGATTGGACACGTTTCGATTGCCGCATCCACGTCAATTAGCCGCGCACCGGTTGCCGCGAAGGCGTTCGGCAGACTCCGGGCATAGGGTTCGACAATTTTGATCTGGTCGGGGAATTGCCGCGCCAGCGCCAATGCCACTTTCAGCGCAGGGCTTTCGCGGAAATCGTCGATGTTTGCCTTGAAGGCGAGCCCCATGCACGCGACGGGTACACCGGGGTTGGTGGCTATCATGGCCGCCGCTGCTGCGATCACGTGGTCTGTCTTGCCGTCATTCACCTCGCGCGCCGTCCGGATCAACGGCGTATTCTTCGGGTCCGCTGCGACCAGAAACCACGGATCGACGGCGATGCAATGACCCCCTACGCCCGGTCCGGGCTGAAGGATGTTGACACGCGGGTGACGATTGGCGAGCCGGATGACCTCCCAGACGTCAACGCCCATCGTGTCGGCAACCAGGCTCAGTTCGTTGGCAAAGGCGATATTCACGTCGCGGAACGCGTTTTCGGTGAGCTTCGTCATCTCCGCTGCCCGAGCGCTGGTCGTGATACATGCGCCTCGAACAAAACGGCGGTAGAAGGTGAGCGCCTTGCGCGCACAACGGGGTGTGATCCCGCCGATGACCCGATCATTGTCGATCAATTCGACGAGAATGCGACCAGGCAACACCCGTTCTGGGCAGTAGGCGACCGCATAGTCCGAGCTTTCGCTGATGCCCGGCGCACGTAGCTCGGGGCGCAGCTCAGCGAGCAAATCGCGCACGTGCTCGGTGGTGCCGACGGGGGAGGTTGATTCAAGGATCACCGTGTCTCCAGCCTTCAAGACGGAGGCGACCGCGCGCGCCGCCTCGAGGACAAAGCCCGTGTCGGGTCTGCGATCCTCGGCGAAGGGCGTGGGAACGGCGATGACGAACACGTCCGCCGGCTCCAGCACGGTCGATGCGCGAAGGTAACCGCGTCCGACCACGCCCGAGACAAGCCCGTCCAAGTCCACTTCCTCGATGTGGACCTTGCCCGAGTTGACCGTGTCGACCACGTTCTGATGAACATCAATGCCAAGCACGCTCGCGCCAGTGCGAGCAATCACTGCCGCCGTCGGAAGGCCGATGTACCCGAGCCCGAGAACCGCGACCTTTAGCTCGTTATCTGACAGCATTGGCAATGATCTCCGCGATCCGTTCACTCGCACGGCCGTCGCCAAACGGATTGTGGGCGCGGGCCATTGCTGCGTAGGCGCGCTTGTCGTCGAGAAGCGTGAAAACTTCGGAAACGATCCGCTCCTCGGCAGTGCCCACCAGTTTAGCGGTCCCAGCCACTACACCCTCAGGTCGTTCCGTCGTGTCTCGCATCACCAGCACGGGTTTGCCGAGCGCGGGCGCCTCCTCCTGAACCCCGCCGGAATCGGTGAGCACCAAGGTGCAGGCGTTCAGCGCTCGGATAAAATGGGGGTAATCAAGCGGTTCGATGCGCGCCACTTTATCGCGAGCGCCAAGCGTCTTTTCCATGACGGAGACGACGTTCGGGTTCGGGTGCATCGGGAACAGCACTGCAGCGTCCCGATCCTCGGCGATGCGGGCGATCGCGCGTGCAATCGCCGCCATACCGTCGCCGAAGTTTTCTCGCCGGTGAGTGGTGACCAGCACAATCCGGCGATCAGCAAAGCGGCTCAGGACGGGGTCCAATCCCGCGGCGAGCGAAGGATCATGTGAGATCCGGTCGTTCGTCCAATGAAGGGCGTCGATCACGGTGTTCCCCGTGACATGGACGCCCGACAGGATGTTCTCACGCGCGAGCGCCTCTGCTGCGGTCGCGGTGGGTGCGAAATGAAGATCTGCGATTGGCGCAACGATGCGGCGATTCACTTCTTCTGGCCACGGATGGTAGATGTTGCTCGAGCGAAGGCCCGCCTCCACATGAGCAACGGGAATCTTGCGGTAATAGGCGGCCAGAGCGGCTGTCATCGCGGTCGTGGTGTCGCCCTGCACGATGACGCGGTCGGGCTGCTCGCGATCGAGCACCTCGCCAATACCTGCCAGCAATCGGCCGGTCAGCCGGTCGAGGGTCTGGCCAGGCTCCATGAGGTCGAGATCGATGTCCGGTGAAAGCCCGGCGATCGCCAACACCTGATCGAGTAAGCCGCGATGCTGGGCGGTGACGCAGGTGCGAACCTGAATGCCTTGCTTCGCCTCTAACGCCCGCACCACGGGAAACAATTTGATAGCTTCTGGCCGGGTGCCGAAAATCACCAAGGTCTTCATGGCGACCACCTAGCACATGGCGCGTTAAGAGCAGACTAAATCCAAAATTGCGTCAGCGGCTTTGCCCTTCACCGCAGCCTCGCTAAAGCGCACCGCAACTATCGGGAGAAAACAGCGATGTCCTCTTTCAAGCCGGTGCGTAAGGCCATTTTTCCTGTGGCCGGGCTTGGGACGCGCTTCCTTCCGGCCACCAAGGCGATGCCGAAGGAGATGCTGACCGTCGTCGACAAGCCGCTGATCCAATATGCGGTAGAGGAGGCTCGAGAAGCTGGGATCGAGCAGATCATCTTCGTCACAGGCCGTGGCAAGGGGATGCTCGAGGATCATTTCGATGTGTCCTTCGAGCTAGAGGCGACGATGAAGGACCGCGGCAAGGGACTGGAATTGATCGATAATATCCGGCAGGCGCCGGGTTCTCCCGTCTATGTCCGCCAGCAGGAACCCTTGGGTCTGGGCCACGCCGTCTGGTGTGCGCGTGAGATTGTGGGCGATGAGCCTTTTGCCGTTCTGCTGCCGGACGAACTGATGGTCGGCACCCCGGGCTTTCTGGCGCAGATGGTGGAGGCGTATGAGCGCGTCGGCGGCAATCTGATCGGCGCGCTCGAGGTTTCCCCCAGCGAGACTCACAACTACGGGATTATCACTCCTGGTGCCGTCGACGGGCCCCTGACGGAGGTTCTGGAAGTTATCGAGAAGCCCGCACCGGGAACTGCCAAGTCAAACCTGATGACACCGGGCCGATATATCTTGCAACCGGAAGTGATGAAGATCCTCGATACGCCGGTGAAGGGGGCTGGCGGCGAGATACAGCTGACCGATGCCATGGCGCAATTGATCGGCAAACAGCCATTTCACGGCTACACCTTTTCGGGGCGTCGGTTCGATTGCGGGGGAAAGTCCGGCTTCATCAAGGCGAATCTTGCCTTGGCACTTGAGCGGGACGACATCGGGCCCGAGGTGCGCGCCTTTGCGGAAGCGCTACTCGCCTGAGCGTGGAGAACAGGCAGGGCAGGCCGGATCCTTCGGCACACGGATGGTACGAAAGCGACAGTCCAGCAGGTCGATCAGCGTCAGCCTGCCCGCGGGATCGGCGCCGAAAGGGGTAATGGCGCGGATCGTTTCCAGTGCCGCCATGCTGCCGAGAACACCGGTGACCGGGCCAAGAATGCCCTGTTCTGAGCAGGTTGCCTCGTCGCGATCGGGTGCGCTGCCGACGAGGCAGCGGTAGCAGGGGAGGTCAGCTTCCCAACCGCGGTATACGGCCAATTGCCCCTCGAACTGGCCGACTGCAGCGGAGACGAGGGGGATTCGGAGTTGTAGCGCGGCATCAGCAACGATGAGGCGGGTCGCGAAATTGTCGCAGCCGTCCAGAATGACGTCGGCCCCGCGCAGCAGTTCTTCCGCATTGCCGGCGTTGATCCGGCGAACAATGGCCGCGGCTGTCACGAAGGGGTTGCGGCATTCGGCCGCTTTTGCAGCCTGTTCGGCCTTGAACGCGCCGGTGTCGGCCACGTCGAACAGAATCTGGCGTTGAAGGTTGGAAATGTCGATGCGATCGTCGTCGACGATGCGAATTTCGCCAAGCCCGGCACCCGCGAGATAGGCGATCGCCGGCGCGCCAATCCCGCCAGCGCCGATCACCGCGACCGTAGCCCCCTTCAACCGTCGCTGACCCGAGCCGCCGATTTCGCGCAGGATGATCTGGCGCGCGTAGCGCTCGCGCTCTTCCGGCCCGATTGTTACTGCCACTGGAACAGCAGGGATGTGCGGAACCAGCGGGTCTCGCCGACCGGCAGAAGGTTGGCGCGCGCCATGCTGAGCATCACGCCGGACGCATATTGTTCGACGGTGGGGCAGCCGATCGCTTGCGGATGGATCCGGCGCAACTGGCCGTCCTCCGCGACAAGCACTGCAAGATTGACCCGCAACCTTTTGTCGGCCGCCTCGCAGCGCCGCGCCGCGACCTCATCCCGGACGAAGGAGGAGAGGGCGGGCGGCATCGTGCGCCGGCGACGAAACTTCAGTTCGGGAAGACCGGACAGGTCGCCCGGGACGCTGGCGGCGCTTTCCTGCGTCGCAGCCACAGTCAGCGCCGGCGGGGCCTCCTCGCCCTCTGACCGGGACACGAACGCCGTCACCTGCGCCGCTTGCGCGAGTGCCAGGAGGATGACGCTCACCGCCCCGTCGACCCGAAGCCGCCACCGCCGCGATCCGTCTCGTCCAGGTCCGCGCTTTCGATCAGCGAAGCCCGCGTGACCTGCGCCGGGACAAGCTGCGCGATGCGATCGCCACGTTTGACCTCGAACGGCGAGTCACCAAGGTTGGCGAGGATCACCTTCACCTCGCCCCGATAATCGGAATCGATCGTGCCGGGGGTGTTGAGGCAGGTTATTCCATGCTTGAGCGCAAGGCCGGAGCGGGGGCGCACCTGAACCTCGAAACCTTCCGGAATCGCGATCGCAAACCCCGTCGCCACCGCATGCCGTGCGCCGGATGCAAGGGTGACATCCTCCGCGGCGACCACGTCCATGCCGGCCGCGCCCGAGGTTGCATAAGCAGGAAGGGGGAGGTCGGCACCATGCGGCAAACGGCGAAGGCTGATGGTGATCACGACACATTCTCCAGAGCGTCAGCAATGCGTGCGGCGAGACGATCCGCCACGGCCTGCTTCGGCATATGTTCCCACGTTTCTACTGCGTCCGCGGACACGAGGTGGACCGCATTGGCCTCGCCGCCCATGACGTCTCCCGAGACGTCATTGGCGACGATCCAGTCGGCGCCCTTTCGCGCGAGCTTGGCCTGGGCGTGAGGAACGACATTCTCGGTTTCAGCGGCAAATCCGATCAGGAGACGTGGACGCTGTGAGCCACGACCAAGCCCGGCGAGGATATCGGGATTCTCCACGAGACGCAGATCCGGAAGCGTCCCCGTGCCGTCTTTCTTTATCTTCTGCTCGGCCGCGCCGGCCGAACGCCAGTCCGCGACCGCCGCCACCAGCACCGCGGCATCGGCGGGGAGGGCGGCGTCGACTGCGGCGTGCATCTCGCGCGCGGTCTCGACATCGATACGGCTCACACCAGGTGGGGTCGGCAGTGACACCGGGCCGGCAACGAGCGTCACGCGAGCGCCAAGCGCCGCCAGTGCGCCGGCGATCGCGAAGCCCTGTTTGCCGGAGGAGCGATTGGCGATGTACCGCACCGGATCGATCGGCTCATGTGTCGGACCGGCGGTGACCAGCACATGCTTGCCGGCAAGGCGAGCGCCCGGTGCCGTGATCTGACCGACGGCATCTGCGGGCGCCGGCGCCAGGCCAAGCTGTCGCTCCACCTCGGCGACGATCGCTGCCGGCTCCGGCAGTCTGCCGGGTCCGAATTCGCCGCACGCCATCGCCCCTTCATCGGGGGCCATGATCCGGACTCCGTCGGCGCGCAGCCGCGCGACGTTGCGCTGGGTTGCGGGGTGCTGCCACATGCGCACGTTCATCGCAGGCGCGGCAAGCACGGGCTTGTCCGTGGCGAGCAGGAGCGTGGTGGCGAGATCGTTCGCCAGTCCGCCGGCCATGCGGGCGAGCAGGTCTGCGGTGGCCGGCGCGACGAGCACCAGATCGGCCTGCCGGCTGAGCTGGATATGGCCCATCTCCGCCTCGTCCTTCAGGTCCCACAGCGTGGTGTGGACTTCCTGTTCCGACAAGGCGGCCAGCGTCATGGGCGTGACAAAGTGGCTGCCGCCCTCGGTAAGGACGCAGCGGACACTGTGCCCGCCCTTGCGGAGCAAGCGGATGATCTCACACGCCTTATATGCGGCAATTCCGCCACCGACGATCAGGAGGATGCGGCTCATGAAGCCGTTCTTGTCACGGTGATGCGGCGTCTGTCGAGCGCTGCGCGCAGCAGATCGCGCAGCGCATCGGGGATGAAGATGAGCCCGATCAGCGAAACAGGCGCAACAAGATAGGCAAGGCCCGACAGGTCCGTCGGCGCCACGAGCGACAGGAAGAGGAGATATCCGACGAGCGTCGCCAGCACGCGCGCGGCGAGCGGATCGCGCCAGGCGGACCATCCGGCAATCGCCAGACCCATCGCCATAGCCGCGAGGGACAAGGGCGCGATCGACAGGAGCGTCGCCGTGATAAGCGCGCGAACCGCAAAGCCGAAGCCTAGGATGCCGGGCCACCCGATCCACGGCTGATCCAGCGGTCCGGTGACGGCGCCGACGGCGCGGGCATGGAACCAGAGCGCGGCGGCAAAGACGATGGCCGCGATGGCCCAGCCCAGCATCTCGCGCCCATTGCGTTCCGCCAGCGCGAATGCAGCCATGATGATGGCAAACAGCGCCGCGCCCTCATGAATCAGCATCGCGCACAGGCCGATCGCGACCGACGCCATGGTGCGTCCCGGTAAGCGAGTGGCCAGTGACAGGGCGATCAACAGCCCTGCCCATAGTTCGTGTTCCGTGACCTGCTGCCCGAGCAGCGCCGTCCCCATGCCACCCGCCGCCAACAGCGTCGCGGCGAGGCGGGGGATCGGGCGCGGCAGAATGTCGCGAAGGCGGCGCCACCATGACGCGAGCGTCAGCAGGGCAAGCGCGTAGAGCAGAAGCGCCGCCGCAACGGGGCTGACGCCGGCCTGGATCACCGACAGCGTGGGAAGCCGCACCGCGACCCAGGGCGGGACCGGTTGGTCGCCCGCACGCAGCGCGTCGATGACCGCGGAATAATAATCCGCGCCGTGGCGCAGCGCGTCGACTGTCGAGCCATAAACGATCGCACTCGCCTGATCGTCGACCGGGGCTGCGGCCTGTTGCAGCGACGGCGTGCCGAGCGCCGTCAGCGAGGCGAGCAGAAGCAGCGCCAGGAGCGCCAGGAACAGGCGCGCGCGCGGTCGCGGCAATCCCGCAAAGCGGGACGGCGCGGCGAGCAGGAGAGGGCGGCCGACGGCCGTACGCATGTCAGCCGATCATCGTCCAGGTTGCCGCAATCCCGGCGAGCGCGCTGGCGAGGCCAACCGCGGCATAGCGCCAGCCACCGCCGATACGCACGACCTCAATCTCGCGCAGCGGGGGCGCCGGCGGCGCGCCACCGGGCGGCGGGAAGCGTGCCTCGATGCGGCGGACCAGTTCGGGCAGGCGGTACAGCGTCTTCACGTCCGAGACGATGCGGTCGGCGATCGCCGCCTCCGGGCCCAATTCGGTGCGGATCCACTCCTCCACCAGCGGGCCGGCGGTCTCCCAAAGGTTGATGTCGGGATCGAGCGCGGTGGCGACACCTTCGACCATCACCATCGTCTTCTGCAGCAGCAGAAGATGCGGCTGGGTGACCATGTCGAAGTCGCGGGTGATCGAGAACAGCCCGTCGAGCATCATCCCGATCGACATTTCCTTCACCGGGAGGCCGCGCATCGGCTCCCCGACGGCGCGCAGCGCGGTGGCGAACTCGGCGACGTCATGGTGCGGCGGGACGTAACCCGCCTCAAAGTGAATCTCGGCGACGCGCCGGTAATTGCCGGTAATCAGCCCGTAGAGGATTTCGGCGAGCCAGATTCGCGCCCGCCGATCGATCCGGCCCATGATGCCGAAATCGACCGCCGCGATGCGGTTGCCGGGCAAGGCGAAGAGATTGCCCTGATGCAGGTCGGCGTGGAAGAACCCCTCGGCGATCGCCTGGCGCAAAAAGGCGTGGATCAACGTCTGGGCGAGCAGCGGAAGGTCGAAGCCGGCAGCCGCGAGCGCGTCGCGGTTCGACAGCTTGATGCCATCGATCCATTCGAGCGTGAGCACCTTGCCCGATGTGCGTGCCCAGTCGATCGCCGGCACGTGGAAATTGGGCTCCGAGGCCATGCCCTCGGCCAGTTCGCTGGCGGAGGCGGCTTCGCGGCGGAAATCGAGTTCGCGCGCGGTCCAGCGCTTGAAGGTGGCGATGACGAGTCGCGGCTGGAGCCGGGTGATCTCGCCGCCGCCGTTGCGATCCGCGGCCTCAAGCTGAGCCGCGGCCCATTCATAGGTGTCGATCGCTTCGGCGAAATCAGACTCGACGCCGGGGCGCTGCACTTTGACCGCGACGGAACGACCGTCGATAGTGACGGCGCGGTGGACCTGCGCGATCGACGCGGCGCCGACTGGGGTTTCGTCGAAGCTGGCGAAGAGGGTTTCCAGCGGGCGGCCGAGGCTCTTCTCAATCTGCGGCTTGATGACGCTGAACGGTAGGGGCGGGAGCGCGTCCTGCAGGCGCAGGAGGTCGAGCGCCGCCTCGTCGCCGACGATGTCGGGACGGGTGGCGAGCGTCTGGCCGAGCTTGATCGCGGCGGGGCCGATCGCCTCGAACGCATCGGCATAGCCCGGCTGCGCGGGCACGCGCGCGCCGAAGCGGGCGAGGCGCAGCATCCGCCGCACGCGGGGCGGCGTGTTCGGATCCTGCTCCAGGCCGCGTAGCGCACCGTGACGGGCGAGCGTGCGGCCCCATTTGAGCAGGCGCCAGCTATGGACGATCGAACTGGTCACTTACCTCTCCCGCGCCGGGGAGAGGGGACGGGCAGCGATCATATCTTCCAGCCGCTGTGGATCGCGACCAGCCCGCCGAGCAGCGGCTCCACCTTCGTCTGGGTGAAACCGGCGTCGCGGATCATGCCCTCGAACGTCGGCATGTCGGGGAAACGGCGGATCGATTCGATGAGGTAGCGGTAGCTGTCGGCGTCCTGCGCCAGCAGCTGGCCCAGCTTCGGCACCATCTTGTGCGAATAGGTGTCGTACACCTCCTTGAACCCCGGCCAGGTGGTGGTCGAGAACTCAAGGCAGAAGAAGCGGCCGCCGCGGCGGAGCACGCGACGTGCCTCGCGAAGGGCGGCGGGAATGTCGGTGACGTTCCGGATGCCGAAGGCGATGGTGTAGGCATCGAAGAAACGATCCGGAAAGGTCAGCGATTCGGCGTTCGCCTCCGTCCAGACCAGGCCGTCGATGCCGCGGTCCTGCGCCCGCTTCATGCCGACCTCAAGCATCGCGGGGTTGATGTCAGCGACGGTGATCGATGCGCCGGATGTCGCGAGCCGGAAGGCGATGTCGCCGGTGCCGCCGGCCATGTCGAGGATCTGCTCCCCGGCGCGCGGCTTCACGCGGCGCACGAAGCGGTCCTTCCACAAACGGTGCATGCCGCCTGACATGGCATCGTTCATCAGATCGTAGCGGCTGGCGACGTTGGTGAAGACGCCGCCGACGCGGGCGGTCTTCTCCGTGGCGGGGATGTCCTCGTAGCCGAAGGAGACGGTTTCGCTCATGGTCGCGGCTCTAGCCCGGTGCAGCGCAGCGGGCTAGGGGGCGCAGGTGCCGGAATTACCTGAAGTCGAAACCACGGTGAGAGGGCTGCGCCCCGTGCTGGAAGGCGCGCGGGTCGTCTCGCTGGAGCTGCGCCGGCCCGATCTGCGCCGGCCCTTCCCGGATGACCTGAGGCAGGTAATGACCGGCGCGACGATCACGAGCCTCGGGCGACGGGCGAAATATGGCCTGATCAATACCGATCGCGACCAGGCGATGATCTTTCACCTGGGCATGTCGGGGCGGTGGCGGGTCGATCCGCAGGAGCTGCTGCCGCACGACCACCTGGTGATCGAGACCGACGCAGGGCGCCGTGTCGCGCTGAACGATCCGCGCCGATTTGGCTCGGTGGACCTGTGGCCGAGCTCGGACATCGGGTCGTTTCCGGCGTTCATCGGCCTGGGTCCGGAACCACTTGGCCCCGAACTGACCGCCGCCGGCCTTAAACAGGCGCTGCATGGCCGGCGGGCATCGATCAAGCTGATGCTGCTCGACCAGCGCATCGTCGCGGGCCTCGGCAATATCTATGTCTGCGAGGCGCTGTACCTGGCGCGCATTTCCCCCAAGCGCGCGGCGGGGCGAATATCGCTGGCGCGACTCGAGCGACTCGTCGAGGCGATTCGGGCGGTTCTGCTGTCGGCGATCGAAGCGGGCGGATCGTCGCTGCGCGATTATGCCCGGCCGGACGGCGAACTGGGGTATTTTTCCAAGCAATTCGCGGTTTATGGCCGCGAAGGGCAGCCGTGCGCTTGCGGCGGAACGGTGCAGCGTTATGCAGAGGGCGGACGTTCCACCTTCTGGTGTCCGACGTGCCAGCGCGGTTGACCAAGACGAGCGATATCGTTAAGGGCAGCGGCTTCCAGGGCGATGGGTGTTCCCGCCGCCCTTTTTTCATCGACCGATATTTCGAGGACTGTAAATGGCGAACACGCCGCAAGCGAAGAAGCGCATCCGCCGCAACCAGCGCCGGGCCGAAATCAATGGTGCGCGCGTGAGCCGCATCCGCACCTTCGTGAAGAAGGTCGAGGCAGCGCTCGCAGCGGGTGACAAGACGGCCGCATCGGCAGCCCTTGCAGCGGTTCAGCCGGAACTGCAGCGTGGCGTCGCGCGTGGCGTGCTCCACCGCAACACTGCCAGCCGCAAGTTCTCGCGTCTGACCAAGCGCCTGTCGGCGCTCGCCTGATCCAGCGGGCCTTCCCGGAAAAGGGGAGGCCGAGGATAGCGAAAAGGCCGGGTGGCTTTGGTGCCACCCGGCCTTTTGCCGTGCGCGCTCCTCGCGTCGCGACTCGCCCGATCAGAGGAAGGCGCGGCCGCCGGTGACCGGGATGGTCGCGCCGGTGATGTAGCTGGCCTCATCGCTGGCGAGCCAGACATAGGGCGGCGCCACCTCTGCCGGCTGGCCGGCGCGGCCGATCGGCGTGTCGCTGCCGAAGTTCTTCACCTTTTCGACCGGCATCGTGGACGGGATCAGCGGCGTCCAGATCGGGCCCGGCGCGACCGCGTTCACGCGGATCTTGCGATCGGCCAGCATCTTCCCGAGCCCGGCAGTGAAATTGTAGATCGCGCCCTTCGTCGTCGCATAGGCGAGCAGTTGCTCGCTGGGATCCTCGGCATTGATCGAGCTGGTGTTGATGATCGAACTGCCCGGCTTCATGTGCGCGACGGCGGCCTTCGCCAGATAGAACATAGAATGGATGTTGGTGGCGAAGGTCACCTGCCATTCTTCGTCGGAGATATCCTCCAGCCGGGCGAAGGTGGCCTGATGGGCAGCATTGTTGACGAGGATGTCGATCCGCCCGAACCCCTCTGCCGTCTGGGCGACGATGGCGCGGGCATGGGCGGGATCGCTGATGTCGCCGGGCAGCAGGATTGCGCGACGGCCAGCGTCCTCCACCAGCCGCTTGGTCTCCTCGGCATCCTCATGTTCGTCGAGATAGCTGATCGCCACATCGGCGCCTTCACGCGCATAAGCGATCGCCACCGCGCGGCCGATGCCGCTGTCGGCGCCGGTGATCAGCGCGCGGCGATCCAGCAGTCGGCCGTGACCGACATAGCTGTCCTCGCCATGATCGGGCCGGGGATTCATCGCGGCGGTCCTGCCGGGCATCGGCTGCTGCTGTTCGGGATAGGGCGGTTCGGGGCGGCGGGGCATGGCATTCCTCATGTTGGGGGGTGCCCTCAACAAGTCCCGGCGGCGCCGCGCGTTCCGCCACCAGCGGCCGCTGCAAACACAGATCAGCCCATCCGGTCGCTGCGCATCGGTTGATGCTGGCAGCGACCGGCGGGGCGGGATCGCGCGCTAGCGAATGGACCGGTTGCCGAAGTTGACCCGGGTATAGACCATGAAGCTTTTCAGCCCATCGTCGCCGTAGAAGGGCTTCAGCGCGTCGGGATAGGCATAGGCACTGGCGAGGCCACCGAAGGCGAGGCGCACGTCGCGGGTGACCGGCACTTCGACCTGATAGCCAAGGCTGAGCTTGTTCACCGTGAAGATGTCATGGTGAAGCGGGTTATCCTCCCCGAACAGCTCGCCCTGATCGTTGCGTTCTGCGCGGGCGTAGACGGTGTGCTTGTCGTCCCAGCGAATGAGGCTTTCGGCGAGCCAGGCGTTGAGCACCGGGCCGGGCTGCAGATCCTTGCGGCTCCACGCGACGGTCGTGGCCCAGTTCGCGCCCGGCCCGAGCGGCTTGTTCCACGTCGTCGAGGCGGTGGTGCGCTGCTCGTTTTCGTCAGGGTGCAATTGTTCGGGCGATTTCAGGAAGCCGGTGGACGCCTGGAGCGACAGATTGGCGGTCGGGTTCCAGAACGCACGGACCGACCAGCTGTCGAGCCGTGGTGTTTCGATGTCCCAGCGCTTTTCGTCCGGCTCGCGGCCCTTGAAGGCGCTGGCCTCGATCTTCCAGGTGCGGGTGGAGAAACCCGCCGTGATGACGCCCCAGGTGATGTGGGTCGAATCGAACCAATGGTGGCCGAGCGGCGCCTCCGGATTATCGAGACCGGAGAGGCGGTGCATGAAGGTGGGCGGGCCCAGCGCGGGCTCACCGGGGAGGCCGGCATAAAGGAACGCCGCGCGGCCATCGCCCAGATCGTGGGAATAGCTGACCGCAAGCTCCATGAAGAGATCGTGCGGGTGCTGGCGATCGACCAGCTTGTTCACGCCGTCCGCCGTTTCGCCAACCGCGAACAGCAAGGGATAGCCGCGGCGACCCATCAAGGGATCGAGCGACAACATGCCGCGAAGGCCCAGCCGGCCATGCTCACCGATCGGGCGGTTGGCCATGACCATCGCCATCGATTCGACGAAATTGTGCCGTTCGCCGCGCGGGCCGCCCTGGTCGGAATGAACCAGCGTCGCATTGCCCTGCGCCATGCCCATCCAGTCGCCGGCGTGGAACATGGTGGCGAGCACCGGCGAGCTATCCGGCTGCCACGCCGTTCCCGATGCCTCGCGGCTCATCCCATAGGGGCCAAGCATCGCCGGCATCTGATGATCCGCGCCATGGTTCATCGCGGCGGCGCCATGGGCGGCATGATCCATCATGGGCGCGTCGTGTTGCGGTTGCTGGCCGTGGCTGCTGTGGGCGGCGTGCGCGCCCGCCTGAGGCGTTACGGCCTTGCCCATCTCGTGCCCGGCGTGGGGGGCGCCCTGCGCGGCCGGGGTGGCGGGTGAGGGCGGTGCTGCCGGCGTGGCAGGGCCGGTGTGATGATGGCCATGGCCTTGTGCCGTATGGGCCGCGGCGGCGGCGGCCTGCGCTGGCTCCTGCGCACGGGCGGCCGCCGGGAGGGCGATCGCAGCGCCGGCGACCAACGTCATCATCGTCTTCATCGTACAAGCATCCAGATCGCCATCCCAAGCATGAAGAGGTTTTCGGTAAGAGAGACAAAGCCAAGCGGCACGTTGCTCGACCCGCCGACACAGGCGCATTTCAGCGTGCGCCGATCGATATAGACCGCCTTGAACACCGACACCGCGCCGACGCCGCCGAGCAGCAGCGCGAGCGGGATCGAGATCCAGTCGAGCACGCCCGCCGTCATCAGCACCCCGGCCAGCGCCTCCCCGAAGGGATACAGATAGGCATAGGGCACCCAGCGCCGGGCGAGCAGGTCGTAGGAGAGGAACATGGTCGAGAACCGTTCCACGTCCTGCAGCTTCAGCAGCGCCAGCACGCACATCGACAGGCTGACGAACCACATCGCCGCCTGTTCGGTAAAGGGACTGCCGAAGGCGGCGAGGCTGGCGGCAAGCGCCATCAGTGCCGTCATCGCAAAGACCGCGATCACCGGGCGGTAGCTGGTCTCTCCCGGCGCGGGCATCCGCTCGCCCAGGAAGCGTGTCAGATCGTCGTTGCCGCCGATGCGCTGCCCGTCGATGAAGGTCTGCGGCGTGGTCTGTACGCCGTGCGCCGCCTTGAACGCGTCCACCTCCGCGCGGGTGCGCAGCGGGCGATCCTCGACGACATAGCCATGACGTTCCAGCCGCCATTTCGACTTCAGGCCGGAGGGGCACAGATGGTCGGGCAGCACCATCCGGTATAGAACGGCTGTCTTGTCGCGCCGCATGGTCATTGAAGCTCCTTACGCGCCGGTCCTTGTTCGGTGCGTTCGGAGGCCGATATAGGTTCTGTACTATGGTACGGAGTCAATGGGGTGGCAGGCATGGGATCGATGACGATTGCCGGACTGGCGCGCGAGGGCGGCGTCGGGGTCGAGACGATCCGTTATTATCAGCGCCGCGGACTGCTGAGCGAGCCCGAGCGGCCCGCCAACGGCGTGCGACGCTATGACGGCGAAGATGTGCGGCGATTGCGCTTCATTCGCGCGGCGCAGGGTGCCGGTTTCTCACTGGAGCAGATCGGGGAATTGCTGGCGTTGGACGCTGCACAGGACCGGGCGCGTGCCCGGGCGCTGGCGGAGGAGCGGATTGCCGAGTTGGATCGCCGGATCGCGGACCTGCAGGCGGCGCGCAACTGGCTGAGCGAGTTGGAGCGCGACTGCGCCTCGGGCAATGCCGGGCCGTGCCCGATCCTGAAGGCGTTTGCGGGGTAGCGGGCGCACGTTCTGGTGCGCTCGCCGACAAGGAAATGAAGGGCGCTGACGCGCGCCGCCGGGCGTCAGCGAATGGCGATCAGTGACTTGGTCAGCCCCATAACGCGTTCGCGCTCGATGACGGCATCGGGAAAGAGATGCTGCATTTGTCGTGCGGTCAGGAGGTTGACGGACTGCACGTTCGCGATCGCTGCACCCACGTTGTCCTGGCGGGCGCGAAAGCCAAAGCCGCGGCGCATCAGCAGTTCCATTCGCAACGCCTCCGGCAACCAGTGAAACCCGAGGGTGCGGAAATGCGGCTCCAGCGGGAACCACATGTTCGGGGTTTGAACAAAATAGTGTGGGGCGAGGCGGCGGACTTCCGCAGCCATTGCCGTCATCTCGCGCCAGTGACCGACATGCTCGATCACGCTGTTCGAATGGACGATGTCGAACGTGTTCGCGGGATGATCTGCCATGTGGCAGGCGTCGCCGGGGCGCAGGTGATAACATCCGTCATCCAGTGTCGGGGCGCCTAGGTTGACGATGGTGATATCGAGATCGAGCCGTTCCCAGACTGGTCTGGTCGTCTGCCAATAGGCCTTTGACCCGCCCAGATCGAGCACCCGGATCTGTCGCCCATCCGTCAGACAGTGCCGTTCCATATGATCGACAAAGCGCTGGAGCCGCCTTCGCCGGTAGGATGAGCCATCGATCTCTGCCTCGATCTCCTTGTCGGCGCGGGTCGTGGGCGCAGCGAGACTCACCATCGCCGACTCGCGCATAGACCACGGGCGCCGAGGGCAGCGAACAGCTTGTCGGGGTAGGCGGGATTATTCCTCCCAGTCGTTTCGTCGCGCGCGCCTAGCCACCGCATGAAGTCCCCCCTTGGTCAATCGCCGCCGGGTTGCAGCACGGTCACCTGCGGTCGGCAAGGTTGCAGGTCGGTCTTCTCGTCCGATACGGATGAGAAAATCCGGCGAGCTCTGTTGGATACCGCTTGCGGCGGGAGACGCCGTGATGCGGTTGATCTTGATCGGCGGCGGGAGACGCCTTGCACCGGCAGCGTGGCACGCCCGGAGGCTGTGCGCTGGTGACCCCTACGGGAGGTGGATGCAATTGCTTCATCCTAGCAAAATCAGATACTTAAAAGGCTCGCCCACAATCGATCGTAGTGGTTTCGTAGCACGTTGCCGTTCCACCTCAAAGGCCGAACGTCCTTCGCCAGGACCAGATCGGTGAGGTTGGTGATCATGCAAATTTCTTACGTGCGTGAATTCTCGTCCCTATCAATGTGAGGTGCCTCGCCGCTGCCGATCGCCCAATATGAGCGCAGCTTGACGTCCGCCAGCTGTCACGCCGGACTGCGGGTCTTGGAACTGATCAACCAATGGCCGGCCGATATCCCGTGCTTCTCGCCCATGGATGAACTGGCAAGGTTTTGGAAGAACGGCTATTTCTCGGTGGCCGCAAGCGATGTCTGCAATTTGGTCACTCGGCATGAGAAAGGCAGCCGAGGGGTATCGGCTGCCTTTCCATTTGCCCTGTGACGCGTCAGCAGTGCCGTTTGCGCCTCGCGCGGACGCCAGCGGCTGCTGCATCGCGCGCGATGTCGTCGAGGGCTGTTGCCACCGCAACCGCGCCTGTCTGGTAGCCGAGCAGCACGATCGCACCGATCTGCTCGAAGTTGCGATCGGCGTCGAACCAGGTGCAGAAGCGCTGGCGGGCGGCGGCGGACGTGAAGCGGTGCTGATGCAGCACGTCCTGCCGCGTGCCGTTTGAACCGTCGAGCACCTTGCCGAGCAGGATCTCGCAAGGATCCTCAGCGATATGCACGAACGTCCCGCTAACCGTCTCGAACGGTTCAGCGGCGATGAGCGCCCGCATGTGGCGGTCGAACGTGGCGTGGCCGACAGCCTTTGCAAGGGCGCCCCAAGCCTGCCAGCGGTCGCGGCGCCGGGCGAACCAGCGGACCGCCGCTTCGAGGGTGCGCCGATCCGCCATCTCGCCCACCCAGTGCGGCGTGAACGACCGGCCCAGTCCGACCTCGTGCGTATCGGCGAAGAGAAGGTAGAAGCCGTTGCGATCATCGATGAGCACCTGATGGCGGTCGTGCGCATCGATCGTTTGAAGAAACATGGTAGTATCCTTGGCGTAAGCTCGGCGTTGGCAGCCGCTGCCGAATTTCATCCGTCGAATGACCTTCGAGAGCACCGCTCCAACCGCTTCCGCATCGTCGCCTGCTGGCGACGCGGGCACGTCCCTCGTGCCTGTGAGCCCTATCACGCTGTTAACGACGAACTCGTCTTGACAGCTATCTGGGGCTCGATACAATCGGCCTTCGCCGCTCTTGATTTCATCCTTAGGATTACATTCATTCGAGCGTACGAAGTCCTCTTCAACCGTCGCTTATGCGACGGCCATAGAGCGCTAGCATTCTTGCCTTTCGGATCCGGACAAAGTCTATCGGCACCGGCCATCTATCCGACATGCTAGCACGCCGACATCAGCGGCGTTTTGCGCCCTTACCAGGCCTCCTTGCGCCGGTTCCGAAAACCTTCGTGTACGCCAGCACGATCTCTCCCTGGGAAAGGCTGCGCGGGCCCGAGACATTCTGGTAGAAGGGCGAGAAGTCGAGACTCGCTATTCTGCTGCGGACCCGTCCACGAATGAAGTAATAGCCCTTCGGCTTCGCGAGGTCCTTGTCACACACGCGACCGGCATGAAAGCCGTTGCGCCGGATCGCGAAGTTCGCATTCGCCTGGCCGGTGAAGCAGAAATCCGGATGGGTCTTTGGCAGGATGCGGACCGCGCGGGGCGTCGCTTTGCGCTCCCAGATCTGGAAGACGGTCGGTACATCGTGATCCTGGCCCCGGAAAATGTACGAATTCGCCGGCAGGCGTTGATCGCACACGAGATCGAAGTTGGCGTCGATGCGATTCTGGATTCCAGCCTTGCGGATCGAGAGCGGCAGGATGAATGCGATCACTTCGACGTCGGGGCAGCACGCGGCATGTTGGATGAATTTGAGGGCCATGCTGGCGGCGTGCCCGAATGGCGGGTTACCGATAACCGCGACCGGCTTGCCGGGATCAAGCCGTGAGGACAGATTCCGCTCGAGGAAATCGGCAGCGAAAACACCCGGATACTTCGGGTCGAGATCGATACCAAGCCTGCCGAATGGCATGAGCGAATAGAAAGCTCCATTGCCCGCGCACGGATCGATCATCTGATGCCGCTGGGTGCCGTAGCGGGTGCGAAAGGCGCAGTAGCAAAGCTCCGCGATATCGGCTTTCGTGTAGAATTGATCCAGCTCGTCGCTGCGGTCGACATTGTCGTTGGTCGCGATACGACAGGACGGGCTGAGGTAGCGGTGACGAAAGAAGCCGGGAACAACCAGCTGATCGTTTGCCGCCCACGCAGTGACACGGCAGTCCGCGTAAGCGTGCCGATAGGCGCTGGGCTGGGTGCAGCCATCGACGACCTCCTGCCCCGGGATCGAGACGCTGGTCATCGCATCGGATCGCTCGGGTCGCAGACAGTGGCGTGCGCTGATGTTGCCGGTCGCGGCAGTGGTGTCACCACTATGACCGCGGACACAGGTCCACATCGTCCGACCGTTGCCGGACGTATCGCATTCGCTGATGATGCTCGCTGCCTGCCCCATGGTCTTCCCCGTTCCCCGTCATGATGGATGGGCGATCTGCGCCCTTGCTTTCCGATGCTAGTCCGGGGGGCTTGCACACGGCAGTAGCTTGGGCAAAACTGTCGCATGGCCCACAGAAATAGTTTGACGCCGCGTGCCGCCCGACCGGACGACCTGCACCAGCAGGTGTCCTCCACGCGGAAGGGGCAAGACTTGAGCAAGGCGACACTTGCAACTAGGGCGCGCGTCTCGCTGCGCACGGTACAACGGCTCGAAGCGGGGAAGGCGGTTTCGGCGGACAAGATCCTGCGGATCGAGCAGGCACTAGGACTCGGCCGTGGCACGCTGGTACCGGGATGGGATACCCGAGCGACGGTGCTCTCCGATGCAATCGGGCCACGTGTCCGCGAACTGCGACGTGACCACGGGCAGACGTTGCTGGAGCTGGCCACTATGCTCGGAACCACCGTGTCGACGCTGTCGCGCATCGAAAACGGACTGCTCGGTGACGTCGACCGCTGGCCTCTCCCCATCGCGAAGGAACTGGCGTCCCTGTTCTTCTCGACCCGGCGGCATTTCGATGACTGGGTGGAGGGTCACGGCCCGACCCCGCGACCCCGACGACCGTAAGGTGTGTGGCTTGATACGGGTAGTTGCCCGGAACCATAACCGGGTCAGCGGTCGGAAGGGAACGCGGTGCGGCGACCTGTCCACCCCGGTATTCGATCTCACGCAGCGTCGATCTTCGGCATGTCCGGGCGGTTGGCGCGGCACCAGTCCTGCCATGCCTTCTTGCCGGCACCTTCGTCGCGGGGCGTGCACCATTGATGCCGCAGCGAGTGCCACAGCTGCTCGGAGCGAGGCGTCGGAATACCAAACTGGCAGTTGAGGCTGTCCTGCTCGTTCCTCTCCGCCTTGGTCCGCCGTTCGCGACCTGCCAGGATCATCCGGCCCATCCGGTACTCGACCGGTGCATCGAATAGGTGATCGAAGATCTGAAACGCCGTTCGTTCGGCGACGACTTGCGCTGCGCGCTCGATCGCGTCGCGGTCGCTCTCCGTCGCATGTTCGCGCGCGAGGCTTTCCAGATCGGCGAGGAACGTGTCCCTGTCGACGATGACCATTCGGTAGCCTGCCTCGAGTTCGGTGGCCAGCCGTTGCAGGATGGTGCCGTACCCGCACGTGCCTCTGGCGGTCAGCCTGACCATGGGGCGGAGCTCGAGGCGGAAGCGACCGTCAACCGAGCGGTGGACGACAAGCGCGTCATCGATGGCGCTCAGGTGGCGGCGATAGTCCTTCGCGCCATAGATCGCGAAAATGACGATGAGTTTCGGCGGATGGTTGACCATGGGAATCTGTCCTTGTTGTGGGGTGGCCGGCTCAGCGGCCGAGGTTCTGGGGGAGGGGGCGCGCATAAGGTGAGCCGCCGAAGACGAGCGACTGGAGCAGCGCCTGTCCGGCAGCGATGCCGAGCAAGAGATCGACCTTGTCGCGGTACGGTTTGTGGGTCGCGAGCCGGACGCCCTTATGGTCGATCGCAGTCGCGGGACCTGCGTCGTCCTGCGCTACGAGCCATGCCCCGCGCTTTGGCTGCACCCACAGTCGCCTGGCCTTGTAATGATCGAGCGTGCCGGTGTTGTGCAGGACCGCATCGATCTCGAAGGCGTGGCCGCTCAGCATCCGGTCGGTCCATGTCGCGATCACGCTGAGCCCGTGCTTTGCGGCGAATGGCTTCAGCGCGAAGGGATCGAGCGGGCGACCTTCGTCGCCGGCGGTGATCGCTAGACCGCAGTGCGCCAGCATCAGTGCGGTCGGGACGTTCGGCGGGTAGATCTGCTTCGCTTCGCCGCCGACTAGGTGGAACAGCGCGTTGATCGCGCGCTCGCGGTAGGATCGGGCTTCCCTGATCATCTTGAGGACCTTCCTTCTTGCCGGATCGACCGGCACTTTCCATCGACCCTCATGGGCTCCCCACCGCAGCTACCTCCTCCATCCAGCGCGCCGCGCGCCCGAACCCGGCAGCGCGCTCCCCGGCGAGCACCCAGGGCAGTCCGCCGAGGCGATGCAGCCGGTTGGCCAACTCGAACCCGAGCCGATCGCCATCGTCGCTCGAGGGCACGAGCCACGCCGCACCGCTTTCGGCGAGCCAGAGCGCAAGCGGGCTGGTCCAGACGGTTTCGCTTCGCGCCCACGTCGCCATTGCGAAGACGGGTGCGCACTGGTGGGCACGCGATACGATCAGCGCATCGCTGCGCGTCTCGCGTACGACCGGGTCCAGCTGTCGTCGTGCGAAGGGCGGTCCTGCAGTCGTCGGCACCAGCATCAGCTGCGCTGCCTCGACGTAGAGGAACTGGGTGAACGCCGTCTCCAGCAGTGGGCCGCGGCCGAAATGCCATCCTGCCTTTGCCGCGAGGACGAGCGCCATCTGCAGCGCGCGCGCTTCCGCTGCGGCGCGCTTCTTGTCGGAAGCCATCCGATGTTACCTTTCCGGTAGATTGTTCGGTTGGACGAGCGGGACCTCGCCATCTCGGTGACCGGTTATGGTCGCCATCATTGATGCTCACATCGCCGCGAGCAACGCGTCGAACCTGCTGCGAACCAATGGCCAGACCCGGTCGCCGTTCAGCGCCGCGACATAGCCGCCCCAGCCGATCCCGCTCAGCGACCGGGGTGCAAGCAGCAGGTGGCAATGCGGTGTCGCGGTGTTGGCGACCAGTCCTGGCACATGCTGGATCGCGAGGGCAGGGGCCGAGAACTCCTCGACAAGGTCTGCCGCAAGGCGGTGCGCGACACGCCAGCCATGGTGCAGCCGCGTCGGGGTCCAGGTAAGCGTGACGTAGGTTAGCAGCGCCTTGCCGCCAGGGACATGTGCTGCGTCGATATCGCTGAACAGTGTCCGGGGACAGGAGAGGCGGTCATCGGCGTCGTGCGGTAGGATCACCTCGTGCCGATAGGCACCGGATCGCCAGGGCTGATCCGTCTCGTCTACCTCGATGAGCAACTTTGCTGCGGCGAAGGCGGCGGCGCTATTTGCCCGGCCGCGATGTTCAGGCCGTAGCGTTCCGACCATGCACCGGGGACCGATGCTGCCGGGCGGATCCCCCGACAGCACCAGCCACGTATGCGGATTGCCCTCGCTGAGCGGGATCCCGTCGTTGATCACGACCGGTTTTGCGGCGGCCATCACCGCACCGTCAGTGGCTGGAGGAGCCGCGCAAGGTCGCGCGCCGCCCAAACGACACCCCGATGGCGATCGGCGAGCGTCGGGTAAGGCGGGACGATCTCGAGACAGAAACCATCGCATCCGACCGACACCGCCGGGCCGAATCGTTCGGGCACCAGCCAGACGCCGGCTTGGTCGCGGTACAGCGCATAGGCCGTCTCCGCCCACACCGCGCAAGGCAGCGAGCCGAGTGCGAAGTCCATGCCGACCGGCGCATCGCCGCCCGCAGCGCAGATGCGCAGCAGCACCACGTCGAGCCGATGCTGAACGGCGATGGGCTCGAGCTGGTCGGCAAACATCGGCCATGCCGCCGCCGTCGTCGCGACGAGTGCTTCGCGCTCGGGGACGAGGACCGCGGTGCCGGGCAGTCCCTCGACGCGGACATGGTCGTGGGTGTCGTGGGCACCGAGTGCTTCGAGCAGCAGGCCGGCGGCAATGCTGTGCGCGCTGCAACGTGGCAGAGTCATGGTATCCATGAGAAAGGACTTTCGCTGGCGTGGCCGCCCGCCATCGTGGCGAGCGGCGAGCCCCATCCGATTTCACTTCATCTGGGGGGCTCATCAGCCCGGGCAGTCTCCTTCTGCAGCAACGCTGCCCTGCTTCAGCGCGACAGCGCTGCCGCCTTCCGGAACCGCGTCGAAGCACGGTGGAGGACCTGGCGCGGCCACGCGACACCAGATCCGGTCAGGTCGCTGCGCGAGTTGCCCGGCAGGCGAAAGGGGTGTGGTAGCCCCTATCGCCTCGCGCGCGTGCGCGCGTGAGAGCAAGGTAAAAATGGGTCCCCCACTTTTACGGTATTGCGCCCGATTCCGTGTGAGCCTGTTCGAGGGGCACACGGTTTCGTCCTTGTGAGGCTGCGAGAAGGCGGTTGTTAGCCGAAGCGAAGCGTAGGTTAGCTGTCCGGCGGCCGTTGTTAGGTAGGTTGAAGCTGGAGATGAGGTTTAGGCGATGACGGTCAGGTGACTATTGGCCACCTGACCGTCATCGATAGACGCGCGGATGGCTTAGCCGAAGGTTCGGTGCATTGCGTCGAGGTCGACTGCGGCAAGGCCGCCGTTGAGCGCAGCCCTCATGAGGGGCGCGATGTCGCCGAGCGGTTCAGCCGCCGTCGGCAGCAATCCAGCATCTTGCCACTGTTGGCGTGCCTTCCAGTGCGGATAGTCCGTCATCAACGCCGCCATTGCTGCGGACGCAAAGATCGGTAGATGTTCGAGCGGCGTGCCCGGCGGCGGAGGACCGACGGTCATCGCATGGCTGTCGATGCGATCGGCAATGCCGGTCAGGACGGCGTTGATCCGAGGATCTCCGGTCATGGAAGATTCACCGAGCACGCCTGCTCCAACAGTGATGTTCGCGCTGCGGACGATATGTGCGCCGCGCTCAAGACGCGTCCGGCTCGCCATCAATTCCGGCAGCAGCAGCCGCAGCCGTGCATGATGCTCGGTCAGATCCGCGTCCGGATCGACAGGTGTGTCGAGATAGCCGGTTGCGGCCTCGGCCAGGCGCTGGATGTCGGCTTCCTCGTCCTGGTCCTTCTCCCGCCCGTACCGCTGCCGGGCGACGGCTAGCAGTCGCTCGACCGCTTCGTCGATCCACGGCGAGAAGACATGGCTGCTAGAAGCCGTCTGCTCGGTCGCCGCCACCAGCGCGTCGATCGTGTCGGCGAGCTGACGTTCATCATGGCCGATAAAGAATGTTTCGATATCAGCACCGCGCGGGAGACTGTGCGTCACGTTCTCGGTGGTCCGCTCCGCGAGGTCCGACGTTGCGAACCGCGCGGTCACCTCGGCGACTGCCTGACCAAGGGCTTCGACATACGCCGGATTGTCGGCCATGGCATCCATCTGGCGCTTGGTCTTCGGCTGTAACGGATGTACCGCGAGCCCGACGACCCAGGCAGGGCCGAGTGCCTGCTTGGCGCAGACTGCCTGCTGCAGGTCACGGTACACCATCGATGCCGTCATCATTGCCGCCTCGGTATAAAGGGCGGCGTTGCTGGCGAGGGAAATGCGGACGCGGTTCACCCCGTCGCGGTACTGCGAGACCATCCGCGGCAGGAACACGCCGGCCGAACCGGTCGAGCGTTCCTCATCGCCCTTGCGCTTGGCCCGGTAGAAGGCGATGTCGAAGCCGCCGTTCGCCTTCGCCTCGATCCACGCCTGCGGAAGCGGACGCGGCCCGGTGAGCGCCCGGACAAGGTCTAGCAGAACATCTCCTCGGCCATAGGGCGGCTGCCCGCCGAGGCGACGAGCGACCGACTCCTCGAGCTTGCCGTGCAGGGTGACGAAGCGCTTAATAAGGTCGGTCGCGACCTCATCGGCGGTCTTGAGCAGGTGCCCGTCGGCATCGCGCATCGCCATCAGTTCGCCGAACAGCCGACGTTCCTCGGCCGTGAGCCTCACGAAGAAGTCAGCCATGTCGCTTCCCCCTCCTCGGATGGCGCGGCTTGATGGGGATCGCGGACGCGGGCTGACGCAGGATGATCGCGGCGATGTCGCGGAGCTGTTCGTCGGATAGGCAGGCATAGTGCCGCCGCGTCACCTGATAGTCGTGGTACAGCGCATTGATCGTGTCGATGACCTCGGCATACAAATCGAGTTCCTCGCGCAGGTGATCTGCGTCGCGATACTCCCGGTCCCGCCGGCGTTCCTCGGCCAGTTCGACCTGCGCCAGTTCGACCTTGACGGCGAGCTCGAAGACCTTGGGCAGCAGGTCTGCGAGTCCGTCATTGTAGCGCAGCAGCCGATTGGTGAGCGCGCGGCGGCGCTCGTCGGGGTAGGTTGTCCGCAGGCGCGGATCACCGAGGCGGTTCTCGTCACACACGCCGCTGACGTCCGTCGCAAAGCCGGCGCGACGTTCAAACAGCTTTTCCACCATCTCGGTGGTTTCGTCGATTTCTGCCGCATAGCGCGCGGCAATATCGTCGGCGACTTCGGGTTTGAACCCGAAACGGTCGCCGTGGCGCTCGATCAGGCCGAGCGCGAAGGGTATGATTTTCATATATGCTCCGTTCGTCGAAGGTCGTCGGAAGGGACGATCGACTTACGGAGCTACCCAACCTTGCAGCGGACGATGAACGAGGCCGGCGTGCGGTCGCACGGGTACGCGATCTGCGAAGTCCCGATCTCGCACCCACGCCACTGTCAGCGGCGTATGAACGATGTTCTCCCACAGGATCAGAAGCTCTCCCAGCAGGAAAGCAACGATCTTTCGCAACGAGGATAGCACAGCGCTCACAACACGAAGCTACTCGCTTTCGCGACCGCGAGCAATTACCCCTTTGATTCCGGCCAACTGCGAAATGCGCCAGTGCTTGCTCGGGACCCACCAAGCTCGCTCATGCGATGGCGCTAGATCACCGGGCAAGGCTTGCCCAGCCCGATACGCTGGCTATCCAAACAAACGGCTGACGTAAGCGGGCAGTACGCTGCCGCTACTGTGGGATCCCTCATCAGAAATTTGATCTGGAACTTCGGCAAGACCGTACGTGCGGTCTTTGGGTGGAGGGCGGCCGGTCCGCTTTCGGGCGCCGCGCCGCAGTAACGGCCGTTCGTTCAGGCGCGGGCTAACGTCTGCAGTTGGCCAGTTCGAGACATTCAGCCTCGTTGATGTAAACGTTATATTCTTTCGAAATTCGCCATTTTGTGGCCCAAACCTGTCGGTTGGCTCGCCCGAGATCATGCTTACGTGGTCTCGGCTGGCGCCCAATCACGTTGCGAATCGAGAGCCTCAATTGCGTCGTTGGTCATTGGAACCGCCGATTGCTGGCCGCCTATGTCGAGGCCCAGGCGATCGCGTGTTAGCGACTGTGGCTCGCGGTCGAGAGCAGTCCCGTTGCGGTCGCAGCGTTTGATGCATGGCTCGCCGGCTGACCGCCCAACCTCTCACTGCTTTCCGACACGAGCGACCTAGCCCGGCGGTGTCGCCGCCCGGGACCTTTTGAAATGCAGACTTCAATGAACACTCTTTATGCTTCGCGTCCCTTCAATGTGCGTTACGCGCCAACATAGCGGACGCTATACCCTGGAACTGCTCCGCACCCACCGAACCGCCCAGTCGAGCTGGCTCTATATCAGTCTATCAAACGCCGTCACGGTATCGACGACTTCGGGCCGACGCCCGACTGGTCGCGTCGCGACGACCTCGTCGTCACAGGTCGTTCCGCACCCGCCCGGGCGAACCTGCCGTCATTGGGGGGAATGGGCTGTGGATGCTCACGTTGCTACACTGCGACCCGACGAACCGGCTTGCGCACACGCGGTGGGCTCGCTGCCGCTCGGTGAGGGCGTCGCCGGTTGGCGAAACCTCGTCGCGGGCTATTCAGAGAACCATCTCGTCTCGCAAGGGATGGTCTGCGATTGGGCGATTCACCCTTTCCCGAAGGTGAGGGCCGGCCCGCGATCCTGCCGCAGGTTCACATGATCATCACTACGCGCGTTTACGATTCAACACATGTCGATGCTGGGCGCGTCCGCCAGACATGGGTCAGAATGGACAAGGCAAGAAAGTCTCTGATCGGAAAATGGTGGGCCCAGGTTGGGATGTAACCAGCGTATACGTTGGCTGCTTTATCATTTCGGTAGCGGGCGATTGCTGAGCCATCTTACCAAACAGTTCAGGCAACTCGTGCCTTATAAGATGTCATAACATCAAAAGGTCGTGTAGCTGATAGTCCGTAATCTCCGGAATCCAAGCACTGAATTCGAGTGAAAATGGTTTGTTTGAAAGGTACGCCGATTAAACCATGGGCGCACTCGGCATTGATATGAGCGGGCTCTCTTGATTCACCACTCTTGCTCAAGATGCAGAACAAAACGGCGCGTTGTATTTACCAACATCGAGCCAACCTGCCGGTATGAAGACCGCCGAACGATCTATGTTAGAGGTCGTCGCGTTATTCCTGAATATCCTTTGCCTAGAATCCGCGCGGCAGTTAGCTGCGGCATCGTCTTCGCCGCGGTCAGCGGCAGAACTGCTTGAACCGTTCGGGTCGCGACATCCTCCACAATCGCGTGCCGCTGCCGCCCGCAGGAATAAGAGAAACAAACATCGGGTCGAGCTCGCAGCAGGTCTCCAGTCTGATGCTTCCAGAAGCAGAAAGCCGGGGCGAAGCAAGCTTCTTCAGCGCGCTACCTGTATCATGGCCTCCTGCCCGTTCGAAGTATTAATTCAAGACGGAAAGCCTGAGCGTGCCAAAGCGCGGCAAGGCGAAAGGGGGCAAGGCATGCCGGCCGTTGCCGGCTACCAAAACCGGATAATGGGATGCCCGAGCGAATGAACCACGGGCATCGGCGCGATCAGGACCGGTCATGGATGCGTGACGCCCATGACCGGTCCTGCCCGGCCTTATCCCAGCGCAGCGAGGTCGGCGACGCCCACTGCCGATCCGATTTGGCTGTAGACGAAGTAGCTGACGCCATCGAGCTCGGCCACGCCATCGAATTCCAGCGCCTGCAACGACCGGCCGGTATCGGTCGTCATCGTCACCCGGCTGCCGTCGGTCAGGTCGAGCACCTTGTTGCTGCCAAAGGTGATCGTGCCGTTGCTGTTGTTGTCCCGGATCGCGACGGTCGTTAGCAACAGGTCGTCGGTTCCGAAATCGGTGATGCGGTCGCGACCGGTGGCACCGCTATTGTCGAACACGAACACGTCGCCATCGCCGCCGCCGGTCAGCACGTCGTCGTTGCTGCCACCGTCCGAGACGTCGCGACCCGCGCCACCGTTCAACCGATCCGCACCGGCACCGCCGCGCAGGATATCATTGCCGCCGAACCCGTCGATGGTGTCCGCACCCGCCGTACCCCTCAGCAATTCGCCGAAATTGCGAAAATCGAACTGGGCCATTGCCGGATCGTGATCCGACAGCGCCGGGTTAGTGCCGCCGCGGTTGTTGTACCCGGTGTTGATGTGAACGACGTCATAGGTGGCGACGCCGCCCAGCTGCTGATCTACCAGCACATGGTCGATCGCCTGCGACCGCCCGTCAAAGGCATAGGTATAGCGTTCCGCCTCCGACAGCTTGGTCACGGTCAGGTTGTCGAACCGTGCCCCTCCGACCCGGGCATTGCCGGCCGCATCGACATAACCGGTCGCGGCCTCAAGCGGGCGATAGAAATAGAAGTCGTTGAAGTCGCCGCCGGAAATGATCCGGTTGTCGCCATCGGCCTGCTGGATGCGGTCCATCATAGACCACAGGTCTTCGGCAATCGCGGTCCGCTTTTCCCAACCGGCGTTCTCGGGGCTGCCGGCGGGCAGGTTCTGGTCGATCTGCCAGAACTGCTCGCTGCCGCCCTTGGACGGCAGGTGATTCGCGGTCACATAGACCGCATTGCCGTTGAAGGTGAACTCGGCCAGGAGCGACTTGCGCGTGTTCTGCCAGTCGGCGGCGTTGATCGCGGCCGCGATTTCGCTGTCGTCATGGCCGATGCGATCACCCGCATCGCGCACGCCGTCGCCGATCCGGTCGGTGAACTGGCGCCGCTCGGCGATGGTCGCGTCGGCGGCCAGATCGCCCAGCTGCACCCGGTTGGTGTTGTAGAGGAAACCGACCCGGATGTTGCCACCGGGCTCGCCGCCTTCGGCATTATAGTCGGGGAGTTCGTCGACCCACTGATAATTCTGGCCGGTCGCCGCGTTCAGCGCGTCGGTCAGCATCTGCCACGTCTGCGACGCATCGCTGCCATTTGCCGAAATGCCGTCGCCGCTGCCGGCACCGTTATTGTCCTGAATTTCCTCGATCGACAGGATGTCGGGCGCATTGAGGTTGTTGGCGATGGCATCGGCGATTGCCGCGAACCGCGCGGCACCATCGGTCGGGTCGAGGTTTTCGACGTTGAACGTCGCAAAGGTGAGGGCGCGTTCGTCGGCGACGATCGTCGTCGTCTCGCGCACCGGCGTCGTGTCGGTGACCTCGCCCAGCGGTTGAGTGACGAACAGCTTCAGGTCGGTGAAGTCGAAGTCGAGAATGCCGATCACATCGCCCAGACGGTCGCCCATCGATGCGCCGTTGGTCAGGCCTGCGGGGGCGGGTGTCGCGAAATCGGTGAAGTCGATTTCGATGATGTCGGGATTGACGTCGCCATCGTGCAGGTAGCGCCCGCCCGAATTCACCGTGTCGAGCGTCGTGGCGGTATCGGGCGGCGACAGCGGCGGATCGCCGGCGATGGTATAGCCGCCGCGATCGTTGATCTGGTCCGCATTGGCGTGGACGGTCGAATAGGCCTTGAGGAACGGATCGCCGCCCGAAACGCCGACAAAGCCGTCGGCAACGACCATGTCGGGAATGGTGACGTGCATGCCTTCGATCGTTTCGAAGAAATCGAGCGCGCCCTGATCCGGATCGAAGCCATCGGCCGCATCATCGGCGCTGTCGGTATAGTCGGGCACTTCGTCGGTCAGCACCGCGTTCGGGATGGCGCGGCCGGTGCTGCCGTCGAGGACCAGCGTCGGCACCGCATTGCCGCTCGACGCGATCGAATAGGCGCCCGGCGTGACCAGCATGGTCCGCGGCAGATTCTGGAACGTCTGATATTCGATGACGTTGGCCGTCACCGTGACCAGGTCCCCGACCTTCAGGTCGGCGGCATAGGCGGCCAGCGTCTGACCGACATTGCCATCGGTGCGGGTCATCACGAATATGCCCTCGGACGTCAGGCTGCTCATGTCCCAGTCGGCCGCCTCTTCCATCAGGTAAAAACCCTGACGGGCACCGGTGCCGTCGAGCGCGGCCACGACCGCCTGGACCGTGACCGTGGTGGTCGATGCGGTGTTGAACGCCGAAATCCCCTGAGCGGCGAGGATCGGGCTGAAATGCGCGCTGCCCTGCACGTCGCTGATCAGCAGGAAATCGTCGTTCGCAATGGTGCCGGCGCCCAGGCCGTCGGCGATGATCGCGCCGCCGGTGGCATCGGACAGCGCGACGAAGAACGTCTCGTCGCCTTCGCCCTGCCGGTCACCGTTGACCGCGACGCTGATCGTTGCGCTGTTCTGCCCCGCGGCGAATTCCACGGTGCCGGACGTCGCGACGAAATCGCTGCCGGCGACCGCGGTGTTGCTGACCGTTTCATAGGCGACGGATACCGCGCCGGTGCCGCCGGTGCGCGTGACCGTGAAGGTCGCGAGCGTCTGGCCGGCATTGCCCTCCGCTACCGTCACGTCGCCGATCGACAGGGTAGGGGGCACGTCATCGTCGTTGCGGATCGTCGCAACGCCCTGCGCGCGATCGATCGTCGCGCCGTCGGTGGCGTTGGCAAGGTTGAGCAGGAACGTCTCGTCGGCCTCGGCCACCATATCGGCATTGATCGTCACCGCGACCTTTGCTTCGCGCTGGTCGGCGGCAAAGGTCAGCGTACCGGTGGTGGCGACATAGTCGCTGCCGGCGGTCGCGGTTGCGTCCGCGGTGGCATAATCGACCGAAAACGCGCCATCGGCGCCGTCGCGCAGGACGGTGAACTCGACGGTCTTCGTGCCGTTGTCACCCTCGGCAAAGCTGATGTCGGTCACGGACAGGCGCGGGCCGGCGGCGACGAACTGCTGTCCGTCATTCACCTCGCCCGGCGTGTCGTCGTCGATCAGCGCCCAGGTGAAATCGGCCGCTTCGTCGCCGGTGCCGACCCGGCCGGTGGCGGTATCGCTCTGTAAACCGTCCTCGGCGACCGCGACGTCGACGCTGGTCATGCCTTCGGCAGGGCCGCTGGCGGCGACGAACGACCCTTCGTAGCTGATGAACTCGACGACACTGCCATCGGGGCGGACCAGTGCGATGCCGTCAGGCTCGTTGCCGGACGTGTTGCCATTCTGGATCCCGGCATAGCTGACCGCGACCGTGCCGAAGCCGTTCGCCTGATCGGTGATGATCCCGCTGAGCGCGATCGTGCCATAGACCGACCGCTGTGCCGGATTGCCGTTGTACAGTGCGATCGACCAGTCGGTCAGGTCGGTACCCGCCACGCCCGCGATCTCGATGAACTCGCCGACGTCGCCACCGGCATTGTCGTAATGGAATTCATTGATCCAGGGCGATGTCGCCGGGTTCTCGATGCTGTCGTCGTTGGTGATCGTTCCGGTTGCCGTGTCGCTGGCGATCGTCGCCCCGCCGGTGGCGTTGGCAAGCGTGAGCACGATCGTCTCATCCGCTTCGACAAGGGTGTCGCCGGCGACCTCGATCGTGACCGTCCGAGTGGTTTCGCCATTGGCAAAGCTCAGCGTACCCGACGGCAGCGCACCCGTCAGGTCGGCGGCGTCGGCCGAACCGAATGCGGTCGTGAAATCGACACTGGCGGCGCCGGTGCTCCCCCGGACGCGATCGATCGTGAAGGTCAGCATGGTGGTGCCGGCATCGCCTTCGGCAATGCTGGTGTCGGTGACGGTGAAGCTGCCAGGCGCACCGGTGGTGACCGAAAAATTGCCCGGATAGTCGACACCGGCGGTGTCGTTGGTCGTCCAGTTGGCGGGATCGGCGATCGCCGCCAGGATATCGGCCGGGGTCCCGGTCAACGGACCGCTATAGGCGCCATTGTCGGCGGCAAAGGCCAGGGCGTCGGTGCCTTCCGTCAGCCCGGTCGGCACCGCGCTGGTGTTCGAGTTCGTCGCGTCGCCGGCATAGCTGGTGTTGTTGTCGGCGAAATCGATCGCGAACAGAAAGGTCGGGGCGCTCGCATCGCCGCTATAGGCCAGGATCTGGTCGCCGCCGGCCGCCGGGTTGAACTGACCGGTCAGGCCCGAGACGGTGACGACCGTCCCGATCGGGGTATCGGCGGGAACGACATAGGAAACCGTACCCTCATTGGCACGGAACCCGCCCGCGGCCAGCCAGCCATTGTCGGTGAAATAGATCGTTTGGCCCGACAGATCGGCCAGCAGCACGAATGCGAACGACTTGACCCCGGTATCGGCGCCATAGCCGACGATCGCGATATCCCCACGCTGCGCCATATCATACTTCCCCCATTGTGGCCGGTAACCCGCCGGCCAGTAGAACATCCTGCGGATCGCGGCGGCCGCGATACGCAGATTGAATGGGCGACCGCCTATGCGTTGATCATGACAGTTTTGGTAACAACGAGTTAACCAGGCTGTTTTCGTTAATGAGCCAGCGCAACGCTATCGGTCTGGCGCCGTCATTTCCTGGTTATCGCATCGGACTGCCGGGTCCCTTGCCCCCGAATGTCGGTCATCCCTCAATCATCAGGGGTAATCGCCATTTTTCCCGATCGGTACGCCAAGAGACCTTCTCCTCGCGAAAAGGAGCCGTTCCGGGGCCGAACCAACCGCGTTCCGGCAAAATATGCGTCGTTACGGCACAATCTTGATGAGATCGGCGCGGAACCATATGGTTAAGAAAATGTTAATGCGCTAAGGCCCTGAGCACTGAGGCAGTTGCCGACTCGGGGGGTTTCGCATGTGCGAAACCAGGGCCGTAACGAAGTAAAAAAGGGGCGAGGGGGCCGACGTGGTTGACACCCGGATGGCTGATTTCTCTTCCAACATAGTCGTTAGGCAGCAAACGCATTTTGAAAGGGACGATGATCATGGCATTCCGGGACAACAGCGTACTGATTTCGACCGCCGCAGCGCAGGACGTCGCAGCAGACAATAGCGATGGCATTTTCAATGGTGCTGATGGTGCCAACGCATTTGTCATTGCGAGCGGCAATGTCGGCGACGACACCTTCCTGAACTTCGGCAGCGATGACTCGATCATCACCGGCCGGCAGATTTTTGACGGCAACAACGACGGCTTTATCGCTTTCGGTCCGAACGGCGTGCTCGACGTTAACCGCACGGGCGGCGGCGCTCGCCGCGCCGGAAACGATCAGCTGCAGGTCGTTGGTGAAAATGGTGTCGACATCACCGAGATCCGCTACCTCGGCACCAAGGGCGGCAACTTCGCCTATGCCGACTCCGCGACGCTCCGCCAGCTAAACACCACGTTTGGTGCGGACAATGTCATGGAAGGCGATGTCAGCGACGACGTCATCGACATGTCCGATGGCGCAAAGGTGCTGCTGCATGACAACGGCCTGGGCCTCAACCTGGGCAGCGACGTCGTCAACGGCTTCGGCTCGGACGATCTGTTCGTCACCACCAGCAAGCTGTTCGACCGCACCGGCAACGACATCGTCACCTTCGGTGGCAATGATGTTCTGGACACCTCGGGTGCCGAAGGACCGATGTCGAGCGATCCGTCGACCGGCCCTGGCGGTCAGGTCGATTTCACCGGCATCGACGGCCTGGCATTCCTGGGTGAAACCGTTGGCGCCAACGGCGTAACCTACTACTACTACGGCACGACCGACACAACGGTTGATCCGTTCGCCGGCTAAAACCGTCGGGTCGGGCACGTTGCCGATCCGATTGGACATCAAAGGCCCACCCTGTTCGCAGGGTGGGCCTTTTCATGTTCGACTTTTACAATGCCCGAAGGACATCCCGGCTAACGTCGTTGGATACCGACAGGTCGGGCAGGAATGTTGCAAGCGCCACGCCTCCGGCAACACTCATCGATAGTGCCCAAAGCAGTCTGTATTGCCGGACAAGCGCTTTCTGCGCCCTGCTCACGGGTTGTCGACGTTCGCCACGGCGACGGTCCGTTCCCGATGCCATCGAGATCTGAATACGCCGTCGATCATATTGTTGCCGGCGCTCTGGATGCGACAAGGTTCGATACGCTTCGATCAGTGCCGCAGCATGGTCCCGAAGCTCGGCATCCGCATCACCAGGTTGCGCGCAATCGGGATGCCATTTGCGAATGAGGGTTCGGAACGCCGTGCGGACTGTTGCCGCGTCGGCCGTCGGGGAAACCATTAGAACATCGTAGTAACTGGAACAATTGCTCGACACCCCCAACCCCTTTAATTGCGGTCGAGATCGCGGCTTGCTACAAAGTCATGTATCGAGCGTTGAATTCATTGCTTAACGAGTTGTTGACCATGGAACCGTCCCCCCATTCGATGACGGCACCCGTCCTCTCGCCTCGCAGCCTGATCGGACCGGTCTCGATCGCGGTTATGACCGAAGACGAAGCCATCCTCCGCGTGGAAGCGATGATCGATGCGAACGGCGAACGGATCGTGGCGTTCTGCAACGCCCACAGCGTGAACCTAGCGCGCAGGAATGGAAGATTGCGCGATGCCTTTGATCGGGCACTGGTACTGAACGACGGTATCGGCGTCGATCTGGCGCGCAAATGGCTCGAAGGTGCCCCATTCCCCGCCAATCTCGCCGGGACCGATTTCCTGACCCGGCTGTTGCGCGACCATCGCACGCCGCTGGCGCTCTATCTGCTTGGCAGCAAGCCGGGCGTTGGAAGTTTGACGACGGTCGGATTGGCGACGATCGCCCCCCAGCATCGTGTCGTCGGTATTCAGGACGGCTATTTTCCGGATACGCAATCCGACGCGGTCGTGGCCGATATCATACGGTGCAAGCCCGACATCGTCCTGGTCGGCATGGGTCAGCCCCGGCAGGAAATCTGGGCGGCACGTCATGCAGCCCAGACGGGGGCATTGGTGATCTGTGTCGGTGCCTATCTTGATTTTGTCGCCGGGGTCTTTCCCCGGGCGCCGACGTTGCTGCGCAAGTTGCGAGCCGAATGGCTGTACAGATTGATGCTGGAGCCGCGGCGGCTGTTCAGCCGCTATGTAATCGGCAATCCGAAGTTCCTGCTTGGCATCCTGAACGACCGTCGCCGACAGAAATCGCGGTAAATAGCCAATTAAGCAGCCGTCCTAATAGTTTAGCCAATGCCCGGCCTTATTTCCCAGCCAGAACAAGCGCACAATGCGACTATTGGGGCTGGGCAACCAATATGCTGGGAATCAATCTTTCAGGGGCAGAATTCGGCAAGGGTGACAAATACGGATATGACTATATCTATCCGTCGCTGAAGGATCTCAACTTCTACGCCGACGAGGGATTGACGCTGGTGCGTCTTCCGGTCCGTTGGGAACGTCTGCAACCGGAACCGGGCGGGACACTGGATGCCGCAGAACTGGGGCGGCTGACGACGTTTATGACCAACGCGGCAAAGGCCGGGGCGCAGGTCATCGTCGACGTCCACAATTATGGTCGTCATGACGGCAAGGTGATCGGTTCGCCCGAGGTCCCCATCGCGAGCTTCGCGGACTTCTGGTCGAAACTGGCCGGTGCGATCGGGTCCGAACCGGCGCTGCTCGGCTATGATCTGATGAACGAACCGCACGGCATGCCGTCGAAGACGACCTGGCGGGAAGCCGCGCAGGCCGCAACCGACGCCATCCGCGCGCTGGGCGACACCCACACGATCTTCGTCCAGGGTGAGCATTGGGCCAACGCGACGAACTGGGCGGCCAAGAATCCGTTCCTCGACGTTCAGGACCCGCTGAACAACATCGTTTACGAAGCGCATGTCTATTTCGACAAGGACGGGTCGGGCACCTACAAGGGCAATTACGATCAGGAGGGCGCCACCGCCGATATCGGCGAGCGCCGGATCCAGAGCTTCGTGGGCTGGCTGGAAGAGAAGGGGGCCAAGGGTTTCATCGGCGAGTTCGGTGTGCCGTCGGACGATCCGCGCTGGCAGGTGGTGCTCGACAATTTCCTCGAAACGCTGAACGAATATGGCCTGTCTGGCACCTATTGGGGGGCCGGGTCATGGTTCGACGGCTATCGCCTCGGCCTGCTCGACAAGAAGGGCAACCCGACCGCCGCGCTCGGCACGCTGCTGGAGCATGTCGCCGATGGTGCCGACATAGGTGTCGGATCCGAAGATCGCCCGACCAGCGCGGCCGCGGGCGGCACGCTGACCGTTGCGGCGCCGCCATCGCCGACGGAGGAACCGACCCGTCATATCGGCACGTCGGGCCATGACAAGGTCGATTTCTCCGGCGTCACCGACGGCATCACCGCGACGCTGGACGGCGTTCATTTCGTCTCGATCGAGGAATTGATCGGCGGCAGCGGCGATGATGTTCTGACCGGCGATGCGGCGGTCAACCGGCTTCAAGGGAATGGCGGGAACGATCGCCTGGATGGCGGCGCGGGTGCCGACACTCTGATCGGCGGCATGGGCGACGACATCTATGTCGTCGACAATGTCGGTGACCGGGTGACCGAATATGTCGGCGAAGGCCACGACCATGTGTTCGCCGGCGTAAACTGGACGCTGGGCACTTCGCTCGAGGCGCTGACGATGACCGGCAACGCGATTTCAGGGACCGGCAATTCGCTGGACAACATCCTGACCGGCAATGCCCGCAACAATGTCCTGACCGGCCTTGGCGGTGACGACGTCATCGACGGGCGGGCGGGTGCCGACAGCATGACCGGCGGTACCGGCAACGACACCTATCATGTCGACAATCGTGGCGACATCGTCACCGAACAGGCGGGTGAGGGCACCGACCGCGTGGTCGCGACGATCGACTGGACGCTGGGCGCCAATATCGAAAACCTGACGATGGCGGGGGCCGTCCGGCTGACCGGCCGGGGCAACTCGCTCGACAATCGCATGGACGCGCATGATGCCGGTGCCACGCTGTACGGCGACAAGGGAGAGGACACGCTGACCGGTGCCGGGGGCGACGACGTACTGGTCGGGGGCGCGGGTAGCGACTGGATGACGGGCGGTGCGGGCAGGGACCGGTTCACGCTGCTGACCCGCGACGATTCAAAGGTTTCGGCCATGGACCGGATCCTCGATTTCACGCGCGGCGAGGATGTGATCGACCTGTCGGCGATCGACGCCAATATCAAGGCCGCCGGCAACCAGGCCTTCACCTTCATCGGCTCGGATGCCTTTACCAAGCGCGCCGGGCAGCTGCGCTATGACACGCGCGACGGCCACACCATCATCCAGGGCGACATCAATGGCGACGGCAAGGCCGATATCGGCATCCGGCTAGAGAATTTCACCGGTCGGATGGACGCCCGCGACTTCGCCCTGTCCAGCAGCGGGAACACCGCCAGCACGGCCAGCCTCGCCGGTCCGGCGAGCCCGGTCAGCCCGGCTAACCCAGTCAGTTCGGCCCTTCCGGTCAGCCCGGTCGGCAGCAACGAACGCGCTGTCGAAAACGACATCCCCGATGCGGTGATCCAAAACATGATCGTCACCACCGTCGCGCTGAGCGACGGCAACGGCGATGGCATCATCGGTTTTGGGAAGGACGGCACGCTCAACACCGCGTCCGGGGACATCATGATGCCCGGCGTCAGTGCGGTGCGCTTTCTGGGAGAAGTGGGCAAAGGCCAGTTTGTCTATGCCGATGCCGCTATCCGACCCGATGGCGCGCAGGAAGGCCGCGTCCAGTCCAGCGATATCCTGACCGGCGATGCCGGCGACAAGGTGGCGGATATCTTCTTCTTCGACACCGTGCTGGACATGGCGCTGGGCGCCGACAGGATTGTCCGTTTCGGGGCCAGGGACATCATGGTCGTGACCGAAGCGATTGCCGATGGCAATGGTGATGGCATCATCGGCTTCGGGTCGGACAAGATCCTCGATCTGCCGGGCACGGGCAGCACGCTGTCGATCACCGATGTGGCGAACAAACCCGTATCCACCATCGAATATGACGGATCGATCGAGCGTGATGGCGTGACCTATTATGTCTACAGCTTGGCGGGATCCCCGGCCGGGCTGGAAACGCTGGCCTGACCTCTATCGGATGATCGGGGTGGCGACCGATCGGTTGCAGACCTGTCCCTGGCAAACCGTTCACCATATGCGTTGCCGGTGCGAATACATGGTCGCATGTGGTGTTACGTACCCCAAAGGCCGCAGATATCTCAAGGAGAGCATCCTGATCGGGTGCTCTCCTTTTTAACTTATCAGCCACCATCAGCGTTTTCCGCTGCGTAGCAGCAAAATAAGAACAGCCTTGTCGGCTGTCGATGCTATTGCCTTATTGACAAAACAGGAGGATGGTTAATCCGGCACTAGTGAAGCGACTCACTACCGTGTTCGTTAACATTGTCAGTTGCGTTCCTGCGTTGAGTATTTCCCTCATCGAGAATGGAGGACGTCATGTCTTTGAACGCGAACTATACTTTCGTGGGCAACGGGAACTGGTCGATCGACGGCGTCGGGGGACAGGCGACAGGTGGCGGCATCGTATCGGCGATCGTGCCTGAAGGATCCCGGGTCGAAGCTGCCTTTCTCTATGGTTCGACCTATTTTTCCGGCACCGTTGATTCCGCGACATTGTCTCTGGGCGACGACACGCTGACCGTCAGCGACTTTGATGCGCTTGGCGTCAGCGGCCCAACCAGCCTTCAGGGCTATCGCGCCGACATTACCGCGTTCATCCGCGAGGCGGTGGGCGATGGCGATGAAGATGTCTTTGATTTTAATCTGGACGGTATCAGCGGCCTTAATGTCGACGGCTTTGCGCTCGTCATCGTTTATTCGAACCCCGACGAAAGCCTGCGAACGATCGCGCTGCTCGACGGGTTCAGCAATCCCGACGGCGACGAATTCGCGCTTGGCTTCGACGAACCGGTCGATACCACCCAGGATGGGTTCGAAGCGCTGCTGTCGCTCGGCATAGGGTTCGGATTCCAGGGGGGCGAACAATATTCGCAGGTGACGGTCGACGGCCGCCCGTTGACGACCTCTGCCGGCGGATCGGATGATGGTCAGGCGGCCAATGGCGGATTGCTCACCATCGGCGGTATCGGCGATGATCCCGCCAATCCCGATCCCGGCGCGCTGCCCGACGGCGATCCGCGGATTGATGACGAGCTGTATGATCTGGCGCAGGGCAATTCGGTCAATGCCGCCCCCTTCCTTGCCGATGGCGCGGAAAGCATTTCGGTAACGACGCTGAACCCGTCGGACGACGACAATATCTTCTTTGCCGGGTTCAACATCACTGCGGTCGTTGCGGTCGACACCGACGAAAACGATGCCCCCGTGGCGGCATCGGACATGGTCACCGTGCTCGAAAACGGGATGGTGATAATCGCGCCGCTTGCCAATGATTTTGACCCCGATGACGGCGACAGCTTCACGCTCAGCGGTTTCGACGCAAGCGGCCTGGTCGGGAACCTGAGCGACAATGGCGACGGTACCTTCACCTATGACCCCAATGGCGCCTTCGATGCGCTGAACGAGGGTGAGAGCGCGACCACCAGCTTCAGCTACACGATCACCGACGGTGAATTGTCGAGCAGCGCGACCGTGACCATCACCGTCAACGGCGTCGGCGGCGACACGCCTCCGCCCCCGCCAGGCGATTGCCCGACGATCGACCGGCCAGGCACCGTCGACGGATCGGGCGCAGCCGATCAGATGCTGACCGGCGCCGACTATCACAACAGCTTCTTCTTCGGCGGCGACGACAGCGGCGACGACAGCATCACCAATTTCGCTGCCGACGACATCCTCGTCACCGATGTCGCGCTGCGCGACGGTAACGGCGATGGCATCATCGGTTTTGGCAGGAACGGGATCCTCAACACCGCATCGGGCAGCGTCGCGATCACCGGCACCAGCGCGCTGCGCTTTCTGGGCGAGGCCTGCGAGGGAAGTTTCGTCTATGCCGATGCCGCCGTTCGCCCTGATGGCGCGCAGGAAGGCAAAGTCCTGTCCGACGATGTCCTGTCGGGCGATGCCGGGGATACGGTGGCCGACATCTTCTTCTTCGACACCGCGCTCGACCTGGCGCTGGGCGACGACACGATCGCGAATTTCGGCGCGAACGATATCCTGGTCACCACCACAAAGGTCTTTGATCGCAACAATGACGGGACGGTCGGCTTCGGCTCGGACGGGATCCTCGACCTGCCGGGCGGTGTCGGCGGCCCCGGCGATCCGGGCTCACCGGGTGAAGGGGGCATGGTGACGATCACCAACATGATGGGCGGCGCCGTCTCGGCGCTGGAATATGATGGATCGGTCGAGCGCGATGGCGTGACCTATTATGTCTACAGCCTGTCGGGATCCTCGGCGGGGCTGGATACGCTGGGCTGAATTCGCTCACTCACCACCGGGGGAGGCGGCCGGTCGGCTGCTCCCCCGGCTTTTCGAAGTCGTTCATCACAAACGGTGTATCCCGGCCCTTGCTGGCGAGCACCGCACACCGGGCCCCCCCACAATAGTAGCGCGATCTTAACATAGACCTATCGTTAACCACTCCAAGCCATAACGGTTACGGGAGAATCGCGATGCTAGTCGAAATTGCCAGGCTGATTGCCGATGTCGAGACGATGGGCGGCGACCCGCTCAGCGAAATTCTGGCTCCCAGTGAAATCCGGGCAATCGCCGAGACGATCGTCGCATCGAACCTGCTGGCCGGCGCCGCGGACAAAGCCACGGCCTATCCCCCGCATATCGCGTGGATGGCTTCGCTTCCGCCGCACCTGCACGATTGCTTCAGCGCCTGACACCGGCCTGCCGGGAAGCGGTGCGCGAATGATCGATATCGGCCATGATCGGTGTCAGCGCGCTGGCAAGATAGGGGGCCAGCGTCCGGACGAACGTGTTCGTCATGTGATGCCGGTCCGAATACATGACGATATTGCCCGCGACCACGGGGCACTGGTCATCGGGACACAGATGATCGGTCAGGTCGAGGAAGTGGATCCGGGGGTCGGAGCGGACGTCCCGGAACGGATTTATCGCGGCAAATGCGTCCGATTTGGCCATCGTACACAGGTTGCTGTCGGGGCCGTTGACCTGAACACATTCGGGAATGTCGTTGCGGAACCACGGATTGTCCCGGATCGCAACGACATGAATACCAAGCGGCGTCAGTTTGGCCCATCGCTCGGCAAATTGGGGCACGACGTGCTCGCGTGAACCGTCCTTGCCATGGGCCGCGGTGGTAAACACGATGTCGGGCTTGAGTTCGGTTAGCCTGGCCATCAGGTTTTCATTCCACCGTGCACAGGAACGATCGTTTTTCGACGTACCGGTTCTGGGCGTAGCGAAAACGCAGCCGCTTTTGGTAAAGGTTACCATGCGCCACCCTTGGCCGGTGACGATCGGTTCGAGAGCGGAATAATAATGCGCGCTGTGCGACCCGCCGACCAGCGCCAGCACCCGTCGGGCGCCGGGATCACCGAACGTGCAGCTGATCAGCCCCGCCTTGTCGATGTCCTGATGGCATTTCTTGGCATAGAGCGGCGACACGTCGCGCTTCATCCACAACGGGCCGGGCCTGATCGGCACACGTCCATCGGCGGCGAAGTACCGGCCATCGAACACGGCGGCACCGGGATAGCGGCCAGGATCGGGCTTCATCAGCTTGTCCGCCGACACCGCCTGCGCGGTCTGGATCTTCCATGCGCCATCGCCGAGCGTGGTGGCGGCAACCGCGGCTGCGCCAACCGCGATCGTGCGCCACGGCCGGTCCTCCCGCACCTTCGAGAAGGGCTTTTCGACCAGGCGCGTGGTCAGCCAGGCAAGCAGGACGGACGCCACCAGGATCGCCGATCCGGCCGCGAACGAAGCCTGCGTCTGATAGGTTACGGTCAGGAACGCGATGAGCAGCGGCCAGTGCCACAGGTACAGCGCATAGGAAATGCCGCCCAACCAGTTCAGCGGCTTGATCGACAGCAGGCGGCGCACGCTGAACCGGTGTTCGCCTTGCCCGCATAACAGGATCAGCGCCGCGCCAAGCGTCGGCCACAACGCGGCATAGCCCGGAAATATCGTCGACACCTGCAACAGGATGCCGCAGCTGATCACCAGGAACAGCCCCAGCCATCCGCCGATCAGCTGGACGATCACGGGCAACCGCACGCGCGCCAGCAACACGGCGGTAAGGCCGCCGAGCGCAAACTCCCAAATACGGGCAAAGGTGTTGAAATAGGCGACCGGCTGATTGGTCGCAGTCGCATACACCGAATAGGCGAACGACAAGACGAACACCGCGACCAGGACAATGATCGCTGTGCGTTCGCGCCGTTCCGCGCGGTTGCGCAGCAAAAGGCCGGTAACCGTCATCGTCAGGCACAGCAGGACCAGCGCCTGCACCTGTGCCGACATTGCCCAGTAATGCTGCAGCGGGCTGGCCACTTCGTCCCGGGCCAGATAGTCGACCGCCGACCATGCCAGATACCAGTTCTCGACATAGATGGTCGAGGCCAGGACATGGACGACATGGCTCGACCATCGGGTCTGCGGCATCCAGAACGGTGCGGTTGCCAGGACGACCGCGATCACGAACAGCGACGCCGGCAGCAGTCGTTTTACGAGCCGCCCGACGAACGCGACGAAATCGACCCGGCCAGTGGCGCCAAGTTCGCGAACCATCGATCCGACCAGCAGGAATCCCGACACGACGAAAAACACGTCGACGCCGCCCGAAACCCGTCCCACCCAGATATGAAATGTCGCGACCAGCAGCGCGCCGATCGCCCGCAGGCCTTGAATATCGTCACGCCGATTCTGACGCGGACGGGATACTGTCACCCTGAAGCCCTCTGACCGTGTCTGCAACTACCCAGACGTGACTGATTGCTATCGCTTAAACAACGGCGATCCGATCGCCGACTGCATCGTAACGGTACAAACCGCCGTTTCCGATACGCCACCGAGGCGATGTCCGCTCAACAGTTGACGGGGCCAAAGAATGGCCCCGTGCACCGATGACAGCAAGATGCTGTATATTTCTGTTATTCATCCGTTTGCCACGTCAGCTATAAAGTCCGACGATGAACATCGTGCCAAGCCGACATCCTGTATTGCTGCAAGTTGGATACACCCGCAAAATGAAAGTATATCATAGCGCGATTGTGATTTAAGTTACGGTGTCCGAAGGGATTTTCCGTTGAACAATAAAGATAGCATCGGGGAAGGCGTAACTATATATCGGTGTAAAGCAAGGCAGACTGCATAGGCCATCGGAATAGATACAATATAAACAATAAGCCTATTGACAGTAAAACTGAACAACAGCCAATCAACGCATACCAATACAAAAATATGGAACAGATATACCGTATAAGAACTGTCTGATAGATATCTTACCGCCTTATTTTGTTTAATAACGTACCTAGAGAATACGAAAAACATAATACAGCAAATATAGAATCCGGCAAATTCCTGTGCAAAGTGCCTTACGGCTTCACTCGGCGCAAAACCGATTGTTGTTGATATCGACCTGCCGTTTGACCAAACTGCTGCGAGAAATATCCAAGATACAATTGTTTGAAAGATACTCACGCTATGCATTGCGCTGAATACCTTTTTTGAATTATAGAATACTATTCCTAGCGCAAAAAACGGCGCATAGGTCAGTGTTGCCTGCACAATATAGTTAAACGGCCCTTCTTTGGTAAGATTCTGAAATAACAAAAAGTGCAACGCCCTTCCCACCGCAAATAGCCCGGAGGTAGTCACCGCGAGAATAATCAGTATCAGCCAATTTGGCATTTTTTCCAAAAATGCAACAACATTGTTGAATGGACTTATTTTAATTAATAAAGTAAAACCAGATAGAGCTACGCAGTATACAAGCAGTACTACTAAAAACCATATATGCAAATGCCAGCCAGCCCCATGCGTGTTTAGATACTCTCCTGGCATATTAAATGCATAATAATAGACCTCCGGATACTGGTCTTCTCTGGCATTCCATATATAAATAGTTATAGGATTGAAGATTAACAAAAAGACCATGATGGGTACGCCAAGCCGACGTATTCTATCTTTGGTTACCGCTCTCGAACCAATTTTCGCCGCCTGAAGCGCAAAGAAGTACCCGCCAATTATTATGAATAACTTCATTCTGAAAAGATGCGAAAAAGTCGTCACCGCTTGAGGTGCCCAATGGTGAACACCAGCAGTCAATGAGGCATGCAATACGACACCTATGGACATTACGAATGCCCTTAAGGCATCAAGGTAATGCATCCGTTCAGAAGACTTTAGACTTGAAGGTGTTGGCGACCCCATCGAATGGATCCTTCGGGTGACTATACTCACCAATTAAAAGGCGTTCAATTGCGGCAGACCGCCATACCGATCTTATCATCTTCGGATAGTCCGTGACAACGGCCAGCGGCATGCAGACAGCGTAACGCACGGTTTCGAGGTCACCAAGATCGCACTTGATGACGTTCTGCACCCGCAAATTCGAAACCGGCGGTGGACGGTTCAGCTGCGAACGCGCTGCTTGGCCACCCATGACCGGACGTTTTCTCGACCGAAAACACGATTTAGCACGCGCTTGGCTACCCGGCGCCAACCATGACGTTCGCTCGACATCCGTTCACGCAGGCGCGACGCGCGCCGGCGTAGCCGTTCGGCATGTTCGAGATGGGCGTCAGGCTGAATGACGGTATGGCTTTCAATGCTCAGTACCGGCTTGCCCGAAAGCCGGGCGATCTCGATTGCCTGACGTTCCTCGCTTTCGATGAACAGCTGGGCATCGAGGCCGGCATAGACCTGCGCCTTGAAGGCGCCATGGGCGCCGCGGCGGCGACGCTCCTCGGCCGTCGGGACGTCGAGCATCCACAACTTGCCATATTCGATGCCGCGCGCGGCCAGCCACGCTTCGGTTTCGGGACGATAGCGTTCAAGCCGGCTTGTCACCAGATGCGCCACGCGCCGGCCGGGCACCATCAGCGGCCGGGCATTGGTCAGGAACTCGACGTAGTTAGGCCCATCGTCGTTTTCGTCCCGCGTAGGGTCGAAACACAGCACCCCGTCAATGTCGAGGCACGCGCGTTCCAGAACCTTGTGGTTCATGAAATTCCATTGGAACACGCGTGGACGCGGCACGCGTTCCATGACGAAGTCGACGTCGACCACATCCTCTTCCGGGCCATATACGGTGCAGAAGATGCAGCGATGCGATTGACCCGCACGGGCGATCTTTTCCCGCGCCTCCCGCATTGCCGCGCCCGACAGGATGCTGTCGTCGACGATCAACACACGCTTGAATTGATCCGCTGCGCGGTCGAAACCGGGCCGGCGCCGGGTGGACCCCGCCGACAGGATACGCCCTTCCAGGAATCCGTCGAGATCGGCCAGCGGCAGGTTCAGCGCCAGGCTGATCAGATTGGCCGCCAGCAGCCCGCTGCGAGGAATGCCGACTACCAGATCGATATCACGCGGTAGTAGTCCGACACTCGTCTGAATCGTGCGATTCAGATCATCAATTGATCGATAATGCACATTGCCCCCTGCACCGCGCCAATCAGCCGCCACCATATCAACTCAAGTTAAGGCGCACCCGATGCGGGATGACGATAGCTTGGAGATTCAAGCCAATGCAACGTGTAATCAGAACCGATTCCAATTGATCCCGGACCGGGATGCGTTCGCGCATTTTCAAACGCGCGGCGACCCGCTAGGCGGCTTGGATGGCAAAGGGGGATAACCGGCCCGACGATATCGTTCCCCGTGACAATGCCACAGGGGGGCTGGGCGCGCGCGCCGTGCGCGGGGCAATGATGTCGGGCGCGGCGCAGGGCGTGAAACTGACCGTCCAGATCGCTTCGGTGGTGGTGCTGTCGCGCTTTCTGTCGCCGCGGGACTTCGGTCTGGTGGCAATGGCGTCCCCGCTCATTGCCTTTGCCAGCATGGCTCAGAATCTGGGTCTATCGCAGGCGGTGGTGGTCAGCCGCGAGCTGACCTATCGACAGGCCAGCACGATGTTCTGGATCAACGCGGCGCTGTCGTTCGCGCTGATGCTAATCCTGATGCTGTGTTCTCCGCTGGCTGCCGTCTTCTACGACGCGAACGAGCTGACCCCCATTGTCGCGGCGCTTGCGGTCGCGATCTTCACGACGGGACTGGGCGCCCAGCATCTGGCGATGGCGACGCGGATGATGCGGTTCGGCGGGCTGGCGCTGGTCGATATGGCGACCGCGGTCGTCGGGCTGGCCGCGGCGATCGCCTGGGCATGGTTCGATCCCAGTCCCTGGGCGCTGGTCGCCAGCGCGCTGGCCAGTGCGCTGGCATCGGTGGTGGGGGCATGGATGGTGTCGGGATGGCGTCCCGGCCGGCCCGCCAATATCCGCAGCGTCTGGACGATGCTGCGGTTCGGTGGCGGGCTGACCACGTTCAACCTGACCAACTTCTTTGCCCGCAACCTCGACAACATCCTGATCGGCAGGTTCCACGGGGCAGGGCCGCTTGGCCTGTACGACCGGGCGTACAAGCTGTTGCTGTTCCCGTTGCAGCAGATCACCTGGCCGTTGCAACGCGTAATGGTGCCAACCCTGTCGCGACTGGTGGACGAGCCGGAACGCTATCGTTCCGCCTATTCACGAACGGTGGGGCAAATCCTGTTGCTGACGCTGCCTGGCATCCTGTGCCTGTTGATCTGGGCCGATGTCGCCATTCCACTGATGCTGGGCGCGCAATGGTCGGGCGCGGTCGAAATCTTCCGGTGGTTGGCGCTAGCGTCGTTGCACCAACCGCTGACGGTAACGCTGGGCTGGCTGTTCATCAGCCAGAGCCGCACGGGTCAGTTCGGCCGGTGGGGCATCTTCAACGCCGCCAGTTGTGCAGTCGCGTTCACCGCCGGCTTGCCGTGGGGGGCAGAAGGGGTGGCCGCGGCCTATGCGCTCAGCGATATCTTCATTCGCCTGCCGCTGGTCTGGCGTCTGGCCGGCAGCCGGGGACCGGTATCGGCACGCGACCTGATCCATCTCGCCTTGCCCTTCGTCCTGGCGGGAAGCGTCGCGGGGGCCGCAATGTTCGCCGTCGGCGCCCTGTTGCCGCGCACGTTGATCGGCCTGCTACTTGCCGTCACGCTGGGGTATCTGACCTTTGGCGCAGTGCTGATGACGCGCCCCCTGGGCCGGTGCACGCTGGGCGAGACGCTATCGCTGTTGCGCGGCATTGTTTCACGCCGCACCGCACAACAGCCGGTCCAGCCATCGCCATAAACCGGTTCGGAAGCATTCCTGCGTCGGCGAGCGGTTTCGTCGCGCGGTTTACCGTGCTGCCCGCTTTCTGTATCCGGTACCCATATCCAGGCATCAGGAACTTCAATGCCGGCATTACCGCTCGTTTCCGTGGTCAGCGCCTTCTACAATCGCGCTGGCCGGGTGGCGGAGTCGATCGGCAGCGTGCTGGCGCAGGACTATCCCAACCTGGAGGTCATCGTCGTCGACGACGGATCGCGCGACTACACGCTGGGCGAACTGCGCAAGCTTGACGACCCGCGGCTGAGGATCATTACCCGCGAGAACCGCGGCTTCGTCGCGTCGATGAACGAGGCGATCGCCGCCAGTCGCGGTGAGTTCATCGCCGTTCACGGATCGGGCGACCTGTCGCTGCCGGGACGCATCGCGCGACAGGCAAAGGTGCTGGTCGACAGCCCAAATATCGGGGTGGTGGGCTGCTGGGTCGACAATGACGAGACCGACGGTCCGGGATCGCGACTGTTCAAGGCGCCGCGCGGGCTGGATTTCCATTCGACGCTGCTGTCGCGCGGACTGTTCACCCATGGCGAGGTAATGTTCCGCCGCGCGCCGTTCGATGCGGTTGGCGGCTACCGGGACTTTTTTCGTTTCGCGCAGGATCGCGACCTGTGGCTGCGCATGTCGCGTCTGTGCGGCTACGATATCGTGCCCGAGATACTGTACCGGCGCTACAAGCCCGAAGGCGGTGTCAGCGTGGATCCCGCGAAATTGCTGCTCCAGGCCTATCTGTCCGATTTCGCCGTGCAATGTGCCCGGATCGTGGATGATGGCGGGCGCGATCCGATCGATCAATACGGCGCGCCGGCAGCGTTTCTGCGCCGCCCTTCGCCGATGTTCGGCCGCAAGCTGGCATGGTTCGGCGCGCGGATGATGGTGGAGGGCAAGGTCGAGCAGGGCTGGCCGATCGTCGAACGCGCGCATGCCGAATATCCCGGCCGACAGGTCCGCATGATCCGTGCGCTGGCGGCACTGCACGATCGCCCGGCCATGTGGGCGCGGATCGGTCGCCCGATCCTGGCCCGGCGGTTGCGCCAGTTCCGCGACGGGTAACACCCGCGCGCACCTGCCCGGCGGCATCGCATTGCCGCCGGGTCTTATCGGTTCAGCGGACCAGAACGCTGCCCAATACGGGCACGTCATTGGCGGTCAGACGATCCATCAGCACGCGGACCGACTCCATCGGAGTTTGGCGCCGTTCAGCCAGCAGCAGCACGCCATCGGCACCGCGGGCGATTGCCGCCACGATGTCGGCGGGCTGATTGCCGGCATCGACGATCGCGAAGCGATACCCGCCACGCAGCGCGCGCAGCTGTTCGACCAAGGACACCCGCTCGACGGCTTCGCTCAGGCCGGAAATCGCCGCGCCGGCCGCGATCAGGTCCAGATTGGGCACCGGGGTTTCGACCACGCAGTTCTCGCGGACCGAGCCGCCGGTGAGCAGCGATGTTGCCCCTTCGTCCGCCGCGACCCCGAATAACGCATCCTGTGCCGGCGCGTCGAAATTGGCATCGACGACGATACCGGGCTTGCCCAGTTGCGCGAACAGCGTCGCCAGGTTCGCTGCGACCCCGGCGGTATCGTCGGTGCCGCAGCCTGCCAGCACCACGACCGACAATGCGTCGCGGTTGAGATCGAGTACGGTCAGCAACGACGATCGCAGCTCGCGCAGCTTGATCGACAGGGGATCGTCGGGCGCATAGGCGGCGACCACTGCCCGGTCGACCCCGGTGGCGTCGGGATCGATCAGCTGGCCTGCTTCGGCATGGCGCATCAACGCTTGTCGCATCGCGTCCGGATCGATCAGCCCGAGGTCGATGGCAGCCGTGTTGAAACTGGCGCCGGTACGGGTCTGATACTGGGCGATCCGGTCGCGATCCTCTTCACTGAGCGCGGTGGCGTCGACCAACGGTGCGTCTGCCCGGTGCGTTTTGCGTGGGATCGATCCATCGCCCGGCGTCGCAGCGGCCGGACCCGAACTTGAACGCAGCCTCATGCCATTGCTCCCGAACCCAGAAGTTTTGGCTCGCGGTTGAGGTCGGCCAGCACCGGCACGCCGGTCAGCGATACCAGCCCGCCGATCGTCCGCACCCTGGGATTGCGCCATTCAAGGAAGAATGCCGCGGCGATGCCGACGAACAGGCCGGCAAGCAGTCCCAGCAGGAACCGCAGCGCGACGTTCGGGCTGGACGGCAAAGTCGGCGCGACCGCACGGTCGAGCAAGCTGACATTGCTCAGCGGCACCTCGCTTTGCAGCCGCACTTCATTCAAACGGGCGGTAACCGCGTCATAGGCGTTGCGTGCGGTATCGACGTCACGCTGGAGCACCGCCATCTGGTCCTGAGCGCCCGACAGCCGCAAAAGACGTTCGCGCTGGGCCTTGACCAGCCCACTGAGTTCACCGGCGCGCGCCTGCGCGGCGGCATTGGCGGTCTGTACGGCGGACACGGCAACACCCACCGCCTGCGCGCGCCTGGCGCGCAGCTCGGCGATCTCGGCATTGGCCGATTCCACCATCGGATGGTTGGGGCCAAGCGACTGGCGCAACTGCTGCAATGCCGCCGACTTGCCGGCGATCTGGCTGTCCAGACCCTGTACGACCGGCGATTGCTGGGCGTCGGATGAACTGCCGATATTGCTTCCTGCCTTGGCGCGCGACTGCGCGGCATCGGCTTGGGCGACGGTCAGCTGCTGGCTGAGCGCACTGAGCTGTGCCTGTTCGATGTCGAAGCGACCGGCGCCGACCAGGCCGCGTTCCTGCTGGAACCGAGTCAGTTGCGCCTGTGCCTGTTCCAGTCGGCCGCGCGCCTCGCGGATCTGGCTTTCGAACCACTGCGAATATACCCGCGCCGGATCAATGCGGAGCTGCAGCTGAACCTGGACATAGGCCTGTGCAAAGGCGGTCGCCAGACGCGCCGCCAGTGCCGGGTCCTCGCTCTTGTAATTGACGGCCAGGACGCTGGTGTTGCGGGTCGGCAGGATCTCAAGCGGCTTGGTGATGCGCCGGCCGATCCATTCCTGGATCGGGAGTGAGCTGTTCGATGCCTGATACTGCCGGACCAGTTCGGGATTGCGGTCCATGCCCAGATTGCGAGCCACGCGCTGTGCGACATAGACGCTGCGGATGATGTCCGCCTGGGTCCCGATCAGCGCCGCCGCCTTGGTCTGACCGCCGCCGGATTTGGACGCGACCGGATCGGCTTGCTGGGTGTCGAACAACAGCGTCGCCGCGGCGGTATAGGTCCGCGGCGACGTCCAGGTCCATATTCCGACAATCGCCAACACGACCAGCGTCGTCAGGGCGATCAGACGCCAGCGGGCCCGCAGCCCCTCGACATAATCCCAGGCGTTCATTGTCCCCCCTCGCTGATGATCCGGGACTGGCCGGTCTTGGTCGCTGAACGTTTCGTGGCGCAGAAGGTCAGCAGGAATTGCGGTGCCAGTACGTCCTCGAATGCCAACCGCATTGTCTTGTCATCAAGCCGACCCAATGCTGGCGACAAAGCCTCGATCAGTTGCGGCATGATCGTCGGGTCAGTGCCCGTCGCTGCCAGCGCGCCGGCCAGATCATCGGGCGTGAATTCCAGTCGCATTGCCGCCGTCTGGGCAAAGGCCTCGATCGCGGAAAGCGGAAAGCGACCGTCGCGAACCAGCGTCGCGAACAGCGCGTCGTCGCGCATGTTGGTCTCGCGCCAGATGGCGCGCGCGCGCGCGACACCGGCCAGCACGGTATCGGTATCGGCGAAACGGCGGTCCTGTTCGATCGCACACAGACAGCTGTGCAGGCTGAGCAGCCGCATGTGATAGGGCGAACCGCACACCAGCCAGCGCAGCAGCGACAGGGCGGCGGCGTCGAACTGCAGGCCGATTGCCTGGCTCGTCGTCTGAATGAAGCGTTCGACATCTGCATCGGCGATCGGGGCAAGCCCCACTGCCAGGATGTGGCGCCGTACCGATGCATGCACGTCGATCAGGTCGCCGACATCGCCCGAAATACCGACGAAGATCAGGCGCGCGCGCGATCGCATGTCCGACAGCAGCTTGATCAGCAGGGCGATCTGCCCCTTGGTTTCCTTGTCCTCAAGCCGGTCGAATTCGTCCAGGATCAGGACGACATCATCCCGTTCGATACGCGCCAGCATCGTGGCGACCGATCGCGGGGTTGGGGCCGCGCGGATTGGCACCATTGCATTGGCGAAGTCGTCGGCACGCATCCCGAATGCCGCCGGCCCGATCTCGTCGAGATAGGGCAGCATCAATTCGCCGAAATCGCCGCCGCCGGCACAGGACAGATAGATCACCGACACCCCACGCGCATCGGCCAGATCGCCGAACACACGAACAAGCGACGTCTTGCCGCTGCCGCGCGGGCCATAGATCACGGCGTGCATGTGGGAATCGATCACCGCCCCGGTCAGGGTATCGAGTTCGCGCTGACGGCCGAACAGGTCGCGCGGATTGTCCACGGGCTGATGCGCGCCGAACAGCCGGATCGCCAGCGTGCGCGTACGGTCCGCCATCCGCACGGCACGCTCCGGTACGATCGGCGCCGGCCCGGCCGGAGCCACCGCCGGGGGGGGACGCTGCGCCGGGGCACGGGCCGCCTGCGACGCACGGCGCAACGGATCGGGCAGAGCAAGCTGGTGTGACCGGCCGGTCAACCAACCTCGCAGGTGGCCGAACCATTCACGCAGCATCATTATCTCCGACAGGCATGGAAACTGGACTGCCTTTCCCTGACGGACAGTGGTGGAACGGCGTGGATAACATGCGATATTGCCTATGGGTTAACCGCTGCACGGACAAGTCCTGCGGATCCTTCGGGCGACCGGGTGTCCGGATATTGCTCCGGATGCAGCAACCGTTCGCCAATTTCTTCCCACCGGGGAAAGGATCGTGGCCGGACCGTACCCGCAGCGGTCAGCGCCGCGGCCACGGCCCGTTCGATCGAGCCGGCGTCACCCGGGCGATAGGGGGTTCGTGACGCGACTTCGCCGACCGCGAAATCGGGGCACACCGCCGGTAGTCCCAGATATTCAAATTGAGCGAGTTTGAGACTGGTTTCCGCCAGATATTCGACGCCGGGCGCATCCAGATAAGGCGCCACCCCGATCGTCGCATGCGCGATATAGGGCAGGGTATCGCGAAAGGGCATTTCGTCGTGCACCACGACGTTGGCAGGTGCCTGAAACCGTCGGCCGCAGCCGATCACATGGAAGACGACGTCAGGAAACGCGGCGGCGGCGTGATGAAAGAAGCTTTCGTCGAACAGCATCGAACCGACCGACACCGCGTTGCGGGTGCCTGGCGCATACGGGTTGCGACCGATATCGGCAAAATCTGCCGGGTCGATGCCGAAACCGATCCGCGTCAGCCGGTTGGGCGCCCATGCGAAATCGGGCGCCATCAACCAGGACCGCATGCTGACATGATGGATCAGGCCGGCATCGGTGGCCAAGCGCTGCTGGACATAGGGATGGGCACCGACCGTCTCGAGCCGGTCGGTTGCATAATAGATGATCCGGGCGCGCGGATTGAGCCGGCGAATACGACGCAGCAGGATCGCAGCGACGCTGGCCTCGACAATGACATGGTCCGCATCGGCCAGCAGCGCATCGACCTCACGGTTGGGCCAGCGCGCATACAGACGAAACAGCGGGCCCATCAACCGGTCGGCCAGCGCGTTGCCGGTTGCGAAGGGATGCAATTGCGTCCGCCACAGATAGCAGCGAATTCCGTCGACCATTTCGGACCGGTTGGCCCGATCCCACAGGTTCAGGCGGGAATCCCCCTTGGACCGGGAAAGCCGGCTGAACCGCGTCGACAGGAAAGAAACGCCATAGCCACTGCGCGCAAGTGCATGGGCGATCTGATGAATGCTTGCCCGCTTTGCGGTACGGTAATCGTGAAAGGCAGAGATAAAGACTACATTGCCCTTGTTCATCTCGCCCCCGGTTCCATAAGGATCGTCGTCGCGGCATGGCCTTCCGGGTCGGTCTGGTCAAGTCGGTTGCAGTGCAGCATAGGGGGCTGAACCCGCTTCGATGGAACCGGCCACATCGGATGATCGATCCAGAACGGGAAGCTCCAAGTGGAAACGGATACAGCCCGAACCATGACTGACACCGCGCCGCTCATCTCCGTTATCGTGCCCACCTATGATGACGGTCCGCGACTGGCGCTGTGCCTGGACCTGCTGCTTGCGCAGTCGATCGGGTCGGACGCCGAAATCATCGTCGTCGACAATGCATCGACACAGGATATGACGGCGCTGAAGTCGTGCTATCCCATGGTCCGCTGGCTGTACGAAGCCACGCCGGGGTCCTACGCGGCACGCAATACCGGCATTGCCGCGGCACGCGGTCGCATCCTTGCCTTTACCGATTCCGACTGCCTGCCCGATGCCGATTGGCTGAAGGAGGGCGTGGCGCCGCTGCTGGGCGACAATCCGCCCAGTTTCGTTGGCGGTGCGATCGATCTGGTCACGACCCGGCCGACGGGGCTCAGTGCCGCCGAACTGTTCGACCTGGCGTCCGGGTTCCCGCAGCATCGCTTTGTCGAGCAGGTCCATTTCGCGATGACGGCCAACATGCTGACGACCGCCGACACGATGCGGGCGGTGGGGCCGTTCGCCACCACGATGAAGTCGGGCGGCGACCGTGAATGGGGCAACCGCGCCTGGGCAAAGATCGGGCCCGGCCGCTATGTCGCATCGGCGCGGGTCGGCCATCCGACCCGCTCCAGCCCGTCCGAAGTGCTCAAGCGGGTGCGCCGGGTCGCGGGCGGCGAGCGGGATCGGAAACCGGGCTGGGCCGACTGCCTGGCCTTTTGCGCTCGCCAGTTGCCGCCGCCGCGTCGCGCATTTCTTGACATCGCGGCCCTTGATCCGGCCACCGCGCCCCTTGCGGCCAAGGCGTCGGCGATGCTGTTCGCCTATCGCACCAGGCTGGCGCTGGTCCGGTACCGGCTCGCGCTGCAATTCGGCGGCGAATCCACCCGGTCATGAAACTTTGACGCTTGCCGTCGTATGAAATAATCAGCGCCGTTCACGTAGTTGCCGTTGGCTGACGGTGCGGCGTATCCGGGGGACCTGTTACATGATTCGCGGCTTGATGGTCGGAGCGGTTGTCGGCCAGGTGGCGATGGTGGGCTCTGCATATGCGCAGGAAAATCGGTTTGAATTGTCTGCGCAGCTGGTCGAAACTTATGACAGCAACATCCTGCGCCTGGGCGAACAACGGATCAGCGGCCCGACCGACAATGTGTCGATGTCGCCGCGCGTCGCGGTCGATTTCGACCGACGTTTTGGCCGCCAGCGCGCCTATGCCACCGGCTATGCCGGCTATAATTTCAACAGCAGGTTCCGTTTTCTCAACCGCGAACAACTGGCTCTCAACAGCGGCCTCGACTTGCGGTTCGGGCCACGGTGTCGCATCAACCCGACTGCATCCCTGGTCCGTTCCCAGTCCGATCTGGAGGATCTGGGCCAGGTCGTGACCAACGCCGCTACGATTCAGGACTATAACATCACGGCCTCGTGCCCCCGTCCTGCCGGTTTTTATCCGACAGTAGGTGCAGGCTACTACAGGGTCGACAATTCCGAAATCCGGCGTGAACGCGATCAGTCCATCGTCGATGCGCGGTTCGGAATTGCCTATGCCCGGCCCAGCATCGGCGATTTCGAACTGTTCGGCCAGATCGCCCGCATCCAGCGCGCGCGCCGCGACCCTACGCCTGCCGGTCTGTTGCAGGACGAAACCGATGTGCGGACGGTCGCGCTGCGTTTCAGCCGCGATGTCGGCACCCGCTTCGAAACCACGCTTCAGGTCGGCTATACCAATGTCGATCCCAGGACGGTGGACGTACCCAGCTTCTCCGGCCTGACCTATCAGGGCAGCCTGACCTATCAGCCAACGCCGCCGATAAACCTGACCCTTGGCTTTGGCCGTCAGGTCAGCGGTCGCGGCAATCTGGGTACCAGCTATTATGTATCGGACAGCGTCGAACTACGCTCGAGCGTGAAATTGAGCGCACGCACATCGGCGAACGCCGGAGTCCAGTTGTCGAAGCGCGACTTCGCCGGCGAAGACCGGGTGTTCCAGTTCGGGCCGCGTGGCCAGGACCAACAGTTGGATGCCCGCGCCGGCATCGGCTATCGCCTGGCCCGACCGATCAACCTCGACCTCTCGGGCCGCTATCGGCGGCGTGACGCAGAGAATGATTTCTATGATTATGACAGCCTCGCGGCCACGCTGACGGCGGCGATGAGCTTCTAGGCGAACGGAGACGGGACGATGAAGGCATTCGCATTGGCAGGGATCGCCCTGCTGTTGGCACCGATGGCCGGCGTACCCGGTGCGGCTGCCCAGTCGAGCTGGCAGGGGTATCAGCTCGGCGCGGAGGACCAGATCGAGGTGCAGATCCACGGGCAGGGCGGCGCAATGGTCAAGACCCGGATCAAGTCCGACGGTTCGATCACGCTGCCGCTGGTCGGCCGCGTGCGTGCCGCGGATCAGACGACACAGGCACTGGCTACCGCGATCGAGGCGCAGCTCAAGCGCGGCGGGCTGATGACCAATCCGATCGTCAACGTCGAGATCCTCGAATATGCGAGCCGCACCGTCACGATGCTGGGTGAATTCGCCAGTCCGGGGCTCGTCCCGCTCGACCGGCCGTTGACCCTGAGCGAAATCGTGGCGCGCGTCGGCGGATTGAAGCAGGGCGCTTCGGATACCGTGGTGCTGCGGCGTGCCGGCGGTACGGTGGAACGCTACAACCTTACCCTGATTGCGCGGAACGAGGCGCGTGACATCGTGTTGTTGCCCGGCGATGCGTTGTTTGCGACGTCCGCGCCGCAATATTACATCTATGGCCAGGTCGGCAACGCCGGGACCTTCGGTATCGTGCCCCAGATGACGATCCGTCAGGCGCTGGCCCGTGCCGGCGGACCAACATTGGCCGGTTCGGAGCGCAAGATCACTTTGTATCGTGCCGGCCAGGAAAGCGATGCCGATCTGTCGGCGCTGGTTCAGCCGAACGACGTATTGTTCGTCCGCGAGCGTATTTTCTGACCTTTCCGCATATCGCTATCCATGCGCGGTTCCGGCCGCGTCCGAGGACTTGTCTCTGCCGACTAGGTTCTTGCGCATGACGGATGAAAATCGCGTCGATAACGAAACCGTGGGTCGTCCTGTCGAAGGTTCGATGAAGCGCAAGCTTGCGGTGGGCGCGGGCTGGATGACGGTCCTGCAACTGTCGTCAAAGGTCGTCGAGGTCGGCTTCATCGCCGTCCTTGCCCGCATCCTGTTCCCCGATGATTTCGGCGTCATCGCCGGTGCCGCGATCTTCATCCAGCTCGCCTCGTTGCTGGTCGAAGTCGGCATCGGCGCGACGATCGTCCAGATACCGAACCTGACGCGCACTGACCTGCGCATCGGCGGGACGATCGTGTTCCTGAACGGCGTCGGCTATTTCCTGCTCGCGCAGCTGCTGGCGCCGTTCGCCGGCGACTTCATGGGCATTGCCGGTGTCGAACCCGTCATCCGGGTGCTGGCGCTGGTGTTCATCATCCAGTCGTTCGGCATCGTGTCGGAAAATGTGCTGGTCCGCGACCTGGAAGTGCGGCGCGTGATGATCGCCCAGTTGATGGCGCGGGTGATCGGCACCGGCGTGATCGGCATCGCACTGGCCTGGGCAGGCTGGGGCTATTGGACGCTGGTCGTGGCGACGCTGGCCGAAACCACGGTCAAGGCGCTGTGGCTGGTCCTGCTGGTGCGGCCACCGATGCGGCCGCTGCTCACGCGCGCCGGCGCGGCCCGGCTGATGCGGCGGGGAGCGGGATTTTCACTGTCGAAGGTCATCAACTTCTTTGCGTTGCGCGCCGACAACGCGATCGTCGGGCGAACCATGGATGCCGCCGCGCTGGGATTATACTCGCGCGCCTACAACCTGATGAACGTGCCCGCCGACCTGTACAGCCGGATCGCCGAGCGGATCGTATTTCCGGCAATGGCCAAGGTACAGGACGATCCGGCCCGGCTGCGGTCGGCATTCCTGCGCGGGCTGGAGCTCACCGCGATTTTCGGACTGCCGATATCGGCGCTCCTCGCCCTGCTGGCGCCCGAAGTGATCCTGCTGATCCTGGGTCCGCGCTGGGTCGCGGTGATCGTCCCGTTCGCGGTGCTGTGCTCGGTCACCTATCTGCGCCTCGGCACCAAGATCAGCGGATCGCTGCAGCGGGCAAAGGCGGCGACCGGGGCAATGATCACCAACCAGATCGTATATGCCGGCATGGTGATCGGCGGCTGCTTGCTCGCCTATCCGTACGGCATCGTCGCGGTGGCGGGGGCGGTCAGCGTGGCGGTCGCTGCCTTCTACCTGATCGTGAACTATAACGCCTGTCGTCTGGCCGGCGTCGGATTTGTCGATTTTGTCCGGGTGCACGCGCATGGCGCGCTACTGGCGCTTGCCTGCACGTTGGTGGCGGCACCGGTCGTCCTTGGAATGCGCGCCGCAGCATTGCCGCCAATCGCGATCCTGGTCGCGGCCGGATCGGCGGTGGCGACACTGGGGGTGATCCTGATCCTGTTGCGGCCGCGCTGGATGCTGGGGGATTTGATGATCGAACTGCTCGGCGATGCCGGGCGGTTGACGAAACGTTTCAGGCGAAAGGCCCCCCGGTGACCCTGTCGTCCGCCACCTCCCACCCGTACGCCGTCCGGAAGCGCGGATCGGGCGTGATGTTGCTGATTGCGGCATTGCTCCTGGTGGCCGCACTGGGAACGACGTGGTTGCTGTTCAACGACACGGAAGGGGAATCGCTCGGTTCGCTGATATTGGGCGATGCCGCCGGGGCGGAAGAAACCTCCCCCGCCGGCAAGGCTGCGGCCCCGCCGCGGTTCGGCGTGAACCTGTCGGGGGGAGAGGCACGCGGCACGGATGCCGTTCGGCCAAAGCTTGCCGACTTGCGGCATTATGTCGAGGAATTGCGGTTCGACCTGATCCGCTATCCTTTCAAGACCGACCGGATGACCCCCGATCGCATCGCCGAACTGCGGACGCTGACCGATTATGCGCGCAGCCGCGACGTGCCGTTCATTCTGGACAATCACAGCTATAGCTGGCGGCCGGTCGACGAACAGATTGCGTTCTGGACCGGCTTTGCCCGTCAATTTCCCGATGACGGTTCGGTCCTGCTCGACCTGAACAACGAACCCAAGGGCGTCGAATGGATGCAATGGGCCAGCGATGCCAAGCAGATTGTCGCCGGCCTGCGCCGCAACGGTATCCGGCATCCGATCCTGCTCGAATGGCCCGGCTATTCGGCGGTGACCCGGTTCGACAAGCATGAGGCCAGGGACAAACCGTGCCAGAGCGCCGGCTGTGCGCTCGACCGGACACCGGGTACGCTCGATCCGCTGGGCCGGACCTATATGAACGGGCACCGCTATTTCGACGCCAATGGGTCGGGTACTGCCGCTGCGTGCCGCCAGCGCAACGGCGCTCCGCGCGAACGCAGCGGTTTCGTCGCCTTCGCCGCGCAACTGCGCAAGCGCGGGCTGCAGGGCTATATCACCGAAGCGGCGTTCGGAAATTACGGCGGCATTCCCGAAAGCTGCAAGGCGGTGGGCAAAGAGGCGATAGCCGCGATCCGCGCCAATGCCGACGTATTGCGGGGTATCACCTGGTGGGGCGGCGGGCGGCTGTGGCCTGATCGTTATCCGTTCAAGATCGAATGCCCCAAGGCGCAGCGCGCGACCTGCCCGCCCTCTGCCTATCAGCAGATGATCAGCCCGCGGTTGCGCATTCGCGCCGATTGACCAAAGGAGGCATCATGCCGGACGCGCGACCGATCTCGGTCACTCACGTCGTACGACAATTCTACCCCGGTATTGGCGGCATGGAAGAATGCGTGCTGCAACTGGCGCGGCATCAGGTTGCCGCCGGCCACCGGGTGCGTGTCGCCACGCTCGATACAATCTTCGACGAGCGCGAAGCGCAGACGCTGCCCGCGGCCGAAACGCATGACGGCATCGAGATACGCCGCGTACCGTGGCGCGGTTCGAAACGCTATCCGCTGGCCCCCAAGGTGCTGGGGGCGCTGGGTTCCCCGGATCTCGTGCATGTCCACGGCGTCGATTTTCTGTCGGACTATCTGGCGCTGACCCGACCCATCCATGGCCGGCCGCTGGTGCTCTCCACCCATGGGGGCTTTTTCCACACCCAGTTCGCCGGCCGAGCGAAATTGCTGTATTTCAAGAGCATTACCCGCACGCTCCTGACCCGCTATACCGCCGTCGCGGCATCCAGCCAGTCCGATCTCGATCGTTTCTCACAGATCCGGCAGCGCGGTCTGGAGCTGATCGAAAATGGCGTCACAGTCGACAAATTCCGCGGGCTGGCAAACCGCGATGCCCGCACGATCCTGTATTTCGGGCGTCTGGCGCCCAACAAGGGGCTGGAGGCGCTGGTCGCGTGGTTCGCCGCGTTGCTGAACGCCGATCCCGACTGGCGATTGATCCTGGCGGGTCGGCCGATGGGTGTGCCCCTGGACGCGCTGCGCACCCAGGCCGCGGCGCTCGGCATCGCCGACCGGGTAGAGGTGATCGACACGCCCAGCGACGCCCGGATCGCCGAGCTGATCGGGCAATCGTCGGTCTATGCCTCTGCATCGACCTATGAAGGGTTCGGCCTGGCCGCGATCGAAGGAGCGTCGGCGCACCTGTATCCGCTGCTCAACGACATTCCGCCGTTTCGCCGGACGGTCGAGGGATTGGGGTTCGGACGGATCGTCGATTTCACCGATGCCGCGACGGCGCGGGATTTCGCGCAGGACTGGCCACAGGTGACCATGCCCGACGCGGCGACGATCGACGCAACCGTCACCGGCCGGTTTGGCTGGCAGGGCCATGTCGATGCATTCGAAGCGTTGTATCGCCGCGTCCTTGCCGGCCAGGACGGCAAGGACCGGCCTACTCGCTAGGCCGTTGCGATCGGGCGTCCGATCCGCCGCACCGTGGCAGCCGGTTCGGCTTCGGGTTGGGGCGAGGCGTTCCGCCCGAACTCGTTCACCCGGACAAACCCGACCAGCAACCACAGCAGCGGCGCGGTCTTCATCGAGAACGAGCCCGTACCCCCGACCAGCAGCCAGATATAGATGTACACGCTCATCGACCACAATGTTCGCCGGCACGTGACTCCATCGGGTCGAATAACCAGGGTCAGATAGATCCAATAGGCCAAAGCACCGAAAATACTCGTCGACACCATGACAAATCCATAGCCGGTATCGCCGCTCCTTGCGATCAGGTCATGGTTGCCGAACAGGATGTCACTGGCCGACAGCCCCGTCAGCGCGCGGTAGGTAGTCGCAATTCGCCCGATCAGATCGTCGCCATAGCGGACCCGCTCGAATTCAAAGACGACAAAGGTCGTTGTCAGCAACACGACGGGAATCAGCGCATTGGAATATCTTGGCAAACGCGGGAACACGAAATACCCAATGATGAATATCGGCGCGACGATCGCCGACATCCGGGCGTTATTGGTCACGACGATCGTGAAGATCGTAACCAGTGCCAGCACCCGCTCGGCCCATGACAACCGGTTCCACATCGAGGTCAGGTAGATCATCAACACGATGGCGAAGATGTTGATGTTGACCTGTTCAAGGAAGATCGAGGACGTCCGCGGTCCATCGAACAGGCCGAAGCTGAACCGCCCTTCATAGGCGATCGTGCCGAGAGCCAGACCCGTTTCCTCGTAGAATTCCTTGATCGCGTATCCGCGCGTCTTGGACAGATAGTCGGCCGGGCGGAACAGCGAAGCATAGGCCTCGGTGCTCGATATCTCGATCAGCAATACGGCCAGCGTGATTGCCGCGCACAAGGTGAAGGCAAGGCGCACCGCCTTTTCATTCGCCCGCGCGCCCAGCATGGTGAAGCTGGTGATAATCAGGACGTTGCGCAGGCCTTCGATAAACGCAAGTTCGGCAACGATCGACATCATGATCGCCAGCCCGACCGACAATCCCAGGTATAACAGCGGCAGCAGGTCGCTCCGACGTATCCCGGAATATACGGACAGGCCGAGTGCGGCAAAGATGATTGCCACTTCGGTAACGACCACGATCGAATTGTTCATCGGCACGCCGTGTGCGGCCATGAACGCGAGAATGGCGTTGTAGGTAACGCCGATGACCGGAATGGTCGAAACCAGCGATTGCGCGACTGCCTTATCCGCCGCGTCAGACATCGTGTCGGAGACGGCACCGGGTCGCATGGCCCGGGTCACGGGACGCGCGGTGTTCACCGGACCGTCCGTCCGCCCAGGCTCAAGCGGACATATTCGCCGATATCGGCCAGGCCAAGCGCCACCAGCACCGCTTCGGCCTTTAATTTGGTAGCGATCGGCGCGTCGTTCGCCAGCAGCACCTTCTTGCCCCGACGACCGGTTTCCAGGCTGTTCTTGGCCAGCGCCCGGATCAGGCGCATGCGCCCCTGCGTCCGGTCCCAATGTCCGCCGGTCAGCCGCCGCCGCTTTTCCAGCAGCGCGGCAAAGGTCGCGCGCGTCGGATGCCGCACGACCATGCCCGGTTCGTACAGCATGGCGCGTCCCGACGACCGGACCTTCATGCCCATGTGATGATCGCCGCCCGACTTTACCGTTTCGTCGAAACCGCCCGCTTCGACGATGGCGGCACGCGGGCTCAACCAGTTTGCGGTGGCACAGGTGCCCAGCGCCGCCTGATGCTGGGGAAAGGCGACCATCGCCTCATAGCATTCGGCCCACCGCCGTGCTTCGCCGCCGCTTTCGTTGAACAGGACGATGCGCCCTGCGACCACGCCCAGATTGGGTTCCGCCACGGCACGGGCCATCGCCGTCGACAGCCATTGCGGATCGGGGATGCAATCGGAATCGGTGAAGGCCAGATAGTCGCTGCTGGTCTGGGCAATGCCCAGATTGCGCGCGGCATAGGAACCCGGCTTGGTCTGCTGAAGCACCCGGACACCGGTCGCCTGCGCACGGGCCATCGTGTCGTCGGTCGATCCGTTGTCGATGACGACGATTTCGAACCGGTCCGCGGGATAGTCCTGCGCCTGAAGCGCTGCGATGCAGCGTTCGAGTTGATCGGGATTGTTCCAGACCGGCACGATGACCGTGACCAGCTTGTGTTCAGGCTGCAATGGTCCGGTGTCCCTCTGGATGATCGATGCACCGGTCATAGCAAACCCCGCCTGATTTGGCGACCATCGACAATGCCTGCCCCGTCACGAAAAAGGGCAGCCGTGGCCGGCTGCCCCTTCGTGTCGGATCTGCCGACCCGGGATCAGAAGTCGATGTCGCCCACACCGACCGCCGACCGGATTGCGCTATAGACATAATAGCGCATGCCGTTCTGTTCGATCATGCCGTCGAATTCGAGCGCGTTGGTGCCCGAAATCGCGACCGTGCCGCCGATGCCCGACAGGTCGAGGATGCCATCGTCGCCGAACCGGATGATGCCGTCGGCATTGTCGTCGGCCAGCGCCGTGGTGGTCACGATCAGGTCGCGGGCCGAGAAGGCAAGGCGGTCGGCACCCATGCCGGCGATCGAATTGGCCGTATCAAAGAAGAATATGTCGGACGCCGTCCGGCTGTTGCCTCCCCCCAGCATGTCGTCACCGAAATCGCTGACACGCACGACCTGTCCCGCCTTTGCGGTGGGGGCGATACGGGCGTCGGCATAATAGAACATGCCGTCGACTTCACCCATCAGGCGCAATCCGGCACTGCCGCTGGCACCGGTCAGGCGCACCGCGTCCCCGTCGCCGACATCGAGGCGCAGCGTCGGACCGGTCCAGGTGATGATGCCGTCGCCATTGCCGTCGCGCAGGCTCTGGTTCACCGCCAGCATGTCGCCGCGCGTCCAGTCGGTGACTTCGTCGACACCGGTCGTCCCGGCATTGCGGAACTCGAAGATGTCGCGGCCGGCGCCACCGGTCAGGCGATTGTCCGCCTGATTGCCGATCAGCCGGTCGTTGCCGCCGCCGCCGATCGCATTCTCGACCACCGTGCCATAGGCGATGGCGATATTGTCCTTGTACAGGCCCGAGCTGATGCCGAGGCCGGCGGCAAGGTTCATATAGGCGTTATAGGTCGCCTCGGTGCGTGGCGCGAGGCCCAGTTCGGCGCGGTTCGCGTTGACTTCCGCCAGCGACAGGAACGTCTCGATCCCGCCACCCGAGGATAATGCGCCTTCGTTCAGGTCGATGAGCGACGGCGTGTTCCAGCCCGAGAAGTCGAGCGTGTCGTTGCCGCCGGCATCATAGATCGCGACGATCGGCGCCTTGTTCTGGGCAAAGTCGAATTCGGCGCGGTTCGCGGTCGAATTGAACCCGTACACGGTATTGCCGGTGCGGGTGGTCGGGTCCGCGCCGTACATCCGCTGGATCGCGGCGATGTCATGGACCAGCGGCGTCGCGGCATAGCCGAAGCGCAGATTTGCCCAATCGATATGCTGCGCGCCGGTTTCATAGGCGTCGAAATAGCTCATGATCGAATATTGCAGGGAATCCTGCGCATACGCCGCATCATTGGCATAGGTGATGGGATCGGGCACGCCGTCGCCGTCGTCGTCGTCCAGCGCGTCGTAATCGCCCGGATGGCTCAATCCCAGCGCATGGCCCAGTTCGTGGACCATCGTGGTCTTGGCATAGAAGCTGTCGTCCAGCGGGGCGAAGTTGGAGCTGACAAAGCCGTCGATCCACACGTCACCGCCCAGGCGGCCGATCTCTTCGAAACCGATGGTCAGGTACGATGCGTCCAGAGTATCGCCAAACGGCAGATAGGCATAGGCCTGTGCCCCGCCGGTATCCGTGTTGCCGACGACGATATCGGCGTTGAACGACTTGGTTTCCTGGAACGAGATGGCGACGAGATCATCCCATAGTCCGATGCTTTCACGCAACAACGTCTGTTGTCCGGCATTCAGGACCGAGAACGCGGCGCTGTCGAATGCTTCGGAAAATGCCGAGGTACTGTCGATATTGACGTAATAACTGTTCGCCAGTTCCTCGTAATTCGCCCAGTAGCCAAAATTCAGGACGCCATCGTCCAGCTCGCCATAGTTGTTCAGGTACCAGCTGTAGCCGCTGCGGTTCAGGTTCGCTGCCACCTGGGCGACGTTCAGGATGATCTTGTCGTTGGCGGTGCCGCCGGCAAACGGATCCAGCGACAGGCTTTCGGGGGTTTCGCCGCCGACACCCGGCCAATCGCGTTCGACGTGCGGCTCGTTGCTATCGTGATCGCTCATCTCAAAACTTCCCCTTTTGGTAACTGCATGACGCGCCCCGGCCCCCGTCGGCTTCGCCACGGCAGGACGGCATCAAGTGCGCGATCGAAAAACTGCGGCACCGCTTCGCCGGCAGCCGCGACGAAGCGTCGCGGCAACCGGGTGCCCTGGGCATCATCCATCGGAACCGGACGATCGGCCGCCAGCGTCAGCGACAATGGCGCATCGGCCGGCCCGAACGCCGCAGTCACCCGCAGCGTGGCGGTGGTCGCCGCTTCCGGGGCGGTAGCGATGTGCACGGGCGCCCCCCGTCGCGCGCGGTCGGCCAGTTGCTCGCAAAGGCCGTTGCGATCACCGTCGCACTGCAATGCGATCGTGGTGACGCCACGCCACAGCGGCGCAGGCACAACCTGAACAGCAGCAATCGCAGAATCAACCAACAGCACAGGCATGCGGCACGGCCCTACAGACACGGTCAGAACATACATGTTAACATTATATTACCAAGCTGAAATATCGTGATGTTCGCCGTGGCTACGTCTTGCGATGGTCCCCGGCTTCCGATCGTTGCGGACCGGCAACGCGATCGGCGCTTGCAACCGGCATGAACGGGCTTGGCGGCAATATGGCGGCGGCGTACATATGCTGCGGGGCGGCATGGAGGTGCGGCGTGACGACAGGTGAGCAGACCAGGGGCAATCCGTCGTACAATGTCACGCCGCTTCAGGCATTGGCATTCGACGCCTTTGGCCGGGCCGGGTCGATCACGTCCTGCGAGCACTATGGATGCTCCACGCCCATGGCGGGCGCCATCGCGCGGTGGCGCTGATCCGTCTGGCGCAACATTTCGATCGCCCGCGCCTTCGCCGCCTGCGAAACTGGGCCGATTGCCGCCTGCGTCGCGATTTTGGCTGTTTCGTTCAATCCGGCGCCCGGATCGGTCCCGGCCTGAAACTTCCGCATCCGGTCGGGGATCGTGATCGGCGCCGGTGCCCGTATCGGCAGCAACTGCACGATATACCAGCAGGTCACAATTGGCGGCGCGCGCCGGGGCGATTACCAGGCCAGTCACTACCCATGCATCGGCGATGACGTCGTCCTTTATGCCGGCGCCAAGCTGATTGGCGACATTCGCATAGGGGATCGCGTCGATGTGGGGGCCAATGCCGTCGTGCGATCCGATATCCCGGATGACAGTATCGCAGTCGGCCTTCCCGCACGGGCGATCCATCGCACTGCGGTCGGACGCGTTAGAATCCTAGCTGAAGCCGTCTGAGGGGACCAGCGATCGGTCGCACTGCGACTCGGCGCGTTTGTGCCTCGGTCACGATCTCTCACTTAACCTGTGACGATATCACCCGGAGAACGCGCAGCTTGCATAAGACCTGCGCGTCAAACAAATATGCCGACTCTACAAACACTTGATGCGTCTGCATTCCTCAAGTCGATGAGGATTTGTTGCGGCACCCCGCCTATCCATTACTTGATTCTTCCCTAATTAAGAGTTAATAATCTATTTGGCGTACCCCGCTGTTTCTTCGGGAAAAGAATAATCATTCTTTGATCAAGGAGACTGACATGCCCTTCCGCGACAATAGCGTTCTGATATCGACTGCATCTGACGTGTTCGTTGAAGCAGACAATGCAGATGGCTCCTATGATGGTGCCGGCGGCGCGGTTGCCTTCGTCGTCGAAAACGGTTTGAGCGGCGACGACACTTTCCTGAACTTCGGAAGCGATGACTCGCTTCTTGTCGGACGCAAGATCTTCGACGGCAACGATGATGGCTTCATTGCCTTTGGCCCCAACGGCGTGCTCGACGTCGACCGGTTCGGCGGCGGGAACAGCCGTGCGGGTTCAGACCAGTTCCAGCTCGTTGGTGAAGGCGGTGACGATCTTACCGTCATCCGCTACCTGGGCGCGAAAGAAAACAGCGATCAGCACGTCTATGCCGACGCCAACACGCTGTTCAACCTGTACACCCAGTTCGGTGCAGCGAACGTTCTCGAAGGCGACGTCAGCGACGACACCATCGACATGAGCGGCGGCGCACGGGTGCTGCTGCACGACAATGGCCTGGGTCTCAACCTGGGCGGCGACACGGTCACCGGCTTCGGCGACGACGATCTGTTCGTCACCACCAGCAAGCTGTGGGACAAGACCGGCAACGGCATCATCACCTTCAGCACCAATGAAGTGCTCGACACATCGGGTGCCACTGGCCCGGATGGCAGCGATCCGTCGACCGGCCCCGGCGGCCAGGTCGATTTCAATGTCGATGCCCTGACCTATCTGGGCATGAACACGGTCAACGGCGTGGACTATTATTATTACGGCACGGCCAACTCGACCGCAGCTCTGCCTCCTCTTTCCTGAGCCTTCCGGGGAAGAACCCTGTCCTGCGACAGGGGCAGGGTTCTTTCGTCCGTTCGGCGAAATAATCCATGCCCGCACATCCCGCTATCGAAGCGATGATCCGCGTTCGCGGCGGCGCAAGCATCCGAGCCGCAACCGTTGTCCGCAAGGGTGGCCCAATCTTGTCTTTTGTTGACCTTCCCATGCAGAACAACGGCATATAGACTAACTATTAAGTATCAGCGCGCTATGCGCTTGGAATGAGGATTGATCCCCAGTGGCACCCCCATGTCGCACCGATATTGTGCGACGAGCGAAGGGCCATTCGGATCTTGGTGGATTGGGACGCGGCGGTCACCTTACCTACGGGTGGCAGGAACCGGTGCTGGGTTCTGGATATCTCCAATCGAGGCTGTCGGATTCGGGCCGAGACGCCCTCGTCCGTTGGCACCTGCGTCAACGTCCTGCTCCCGCGGTTTGACAGCGTGACAGGTTGGGTTGCCTGGCGCGCAGACGGCGAAGCCGGCATTGATTTTGCACATCCGCTGCAACCGAGCGTGCTTGAAGAGATATTACGCCGCAACGGCAGGCGCGACCTCTAGAGCTGCCCCAATGGGCATCGCCGACGCTTGGCTAGAGCGGTCTCAGTTCGATAATGCGACACCGCTCGATTGTAGCCTTCCTCCTGCGCATGCGCTGCAACTCGGGATCGCCGAGCGCCATCAAAATGCAGCTTTCCAGCCTGCGCAAATCCATCGCAGCAGCAAGTCGGGCATTGGTCGAAAGCGAATTGTGCAGATGCTCGTAAAATTGCCGAGCAACGTCGTCTGAAACCTCCAGCATAGGGATCCCCGATCCTATTGACTGTGCACACACAATAAGACGAGTTTCGTAGTGTATAACATATATCCGCGAGAAAGCGAACACAATAACTGCTGAAACAAAGTGTTTCCTGTGGTTGTGGCAGGTCACGGCAGCAAGTCCTGTCGGCGCCGAGCATGCACTGCTGCTTGCCAGAGCCATCTCCTGTCACTTGGTGATAGCTGTTGCTGCTATTCCGGCGCAACGACAACGCCCCACCTTGTTGCCAAGGCGGGGCGCGCCGTACGCCGTACGCCGTACTCGAAGATGCGACTAGCGCATCTTCGGAACTAGAAAATTTTTAGAAGCCAAGATCGCTCACATCGGTCGAGGTCGAACCGACCAGCGAGTAGACATAATAGGTCACGTCGCCGCGGACGGTCGAACCGTCATATTCGATCGTCGACACCGCCGCGCCATTGGTTCCCTTCAGCGCGATGCTGCCCAGCCCGTCGCCGAGGCTGAACAGGCCGTTGTTGCCGACGATCAGTCCGTCGTCATTGCCGTCGGTCAGCTTGGTGGTCGTCGCGATCAGATCGCGCTTGCCGAACAGGTTGATGGTGTCGCTGCCCAGATCGGCGCCCAGGTCGGTGTCGAAGAAGAACACGTTCTTCTTCTTGTCGCCCTTGTCACCGGCAAAGACGTTGTCGGCCAGGGTGCTTTCCTTGGCGCCGCGTGGGCGGACGCTGGCATCGGCATAGACCGAATTGCCCGCATCGTCGGTGCCCAGGAAGCGCAGCGCGCTCACGCCGTCGATCCGCAACATGTCGCCGATCTTGGGCGCATCGATCGACAGCACGTTGCCGCTCAGCGCGATCAGGCCATCCTTGTTGGCGTCGAACAATGCCTTTTCAAGGACGAGCACGTCGTTCTTCTCGAAGTTCACGATGCGGTCGTTGCCGGTCACGCCTTCGTCGAAATAGAAGGTGTTCGCACCCGACTTGCCGCTCAGGACCTCGCTGGCCGAGGACGACCCGTTGATCGTGCCCACGCGGTCCAGCAGGTCGGTGACGACCGGCGGAACCACAACCGGTGGAACCACGACCGGCGGCAGTACGGGCGCTGCTTCGACACTGAGCGTGACCGTCGCCGAGTCCGTCGCCTTGCCGTCCGAGGCGGTATAGGCGAAGCTGTCGGTGCCGCTGAAGCCCTTGTCGGGCGTGTATACGAACCCGCCATCGGCCGAGAAGCTGATCGTGCCGTGCGCCGGACCGGACTTCAGCAATGCGCTCAGCGCGTCGCCATCGGCGTCCTTGTCATTCGCCAGGACGTTGCCCTTGACGCTGCCGTCCTGCTTCAGCTTGAAGCTGTCGTTCACCGCGTCGGGCGCGTCGTTGGTCGGCGGCGGCGGCGGCGACGGCGGGGCAGTCGGGGTGTCGCCTGCGTTCGCATTGATCTGTGCGATCGTCGCCTTCAGATTGTCGGTCACGCCCATGTACATGGTGATCGTGGTCGACTGGCCGGCGCCCAGCGTGCCGATCCCGAAGGTCAGGTTCAGCGTCTGGTCGATCGTCTTCGTATATCCTTCGGCCTGCGGCTTGTCATAGGCTGCGGCGGCATAGGGATCGGAGTTCACGAAGCCATAGAACGACGCCACCGCCCGATCGTCGTCGGAATACAGGAAGAACGGGTTCGTCGAATTGACATACGCCGATACCAGCGCGCCGTTTTTCCCCTGGCTTTCGATGGTGTTCTTGGTGGCGTATTTGTCCGACTGGTCGGGATCGAACGAGCGCATATAGCGCAGATCGGTCATCGCCGCGCCCGACTGGTTGGTCAGCGTGACGTCGATACGGATGTACTTGGCATCGTCGGCCAGCGAGATTTTCTGGGAAATGCCCAGGTTCTCGGTGGTCTTGCCGTTCCAGGTGGCCGACGCGACGGCCTTGTTCGACGTATCGGTCAGCTTGCCGTCGACTTCCGAAAAGCCGGTCAGCAGCATGTTGCTCTGCACATAGGTGCTGCCACCGGTCTTGTAACCGATGTTGAAGCCTTCGATCGCCCGGCCTTGCAGCAGGACGTCGTTCAGGACCATCTTCTTGCCGGTGTCGAACCCGTCAAAATCGGCGATCATGCCGACCCGGTACAACCCGGTATCGACATCACTCGTCAATCCCTTTGGCGCGCCCTTGGTGGTGCCGAGCGTCCCATCGGCGTTGATGCCGATGCCAAGAAACGTGCCCTGGAGAAAAACTTCGTTATTTGCAGTCGCACTTTTGATCGCCATGGTGCCCTCGCCAGATTGTCAGATTCCCACCCGTTGGTTCAGGGCGCAGTCACATCGGATCGATGCAACAGTTCCCCCCGACGACCTGATAGGACCAGCGTCGTTCCGAAAATATCAACTCACACAGTTATTTGGCGATTAAGCCTCTTTTTGTGGAACTGATATCGAAGTGCCCCCGCAAGTTGCTTCCGCCACCTTGCCTTCTGGGGAAACCCCTTCGTTTACCATTCGCGCAAATGCCATATGTCTCGCGATGAAACGGTTCGTTCATGCGGTGGCGGACCATATGAAACAATTTTCAGGCCCTTGCCCCCCGTTGGCGCTGGAACTTTTTGAAATTTCCGGGCGTTACGAATCAGTCAGAAAGTGTCCGATGCGATTCAGTTGCGGCGCTCCCGTGTGCGTTGCGCCGTCGTTCCCGATCCAGATGCCGTCATCGTCGATCCACACGCCTTCGATCGCGTCCGCACCGTCCAGCGTATCGACCGCGACCAGGACCCATCCGCCATAATCGAGCCGGCGATAGCGATGGATGGTCCCCAGCGATGGATGGTCCCCGCCGCACCATTGGCGCCGGCAGTCACCAGCAGTTCGCCGGTCATGATGTCGCCATATCGCCGGTCGGCGATCACACACTGGTCGGCATTGGCGGGAAGGGGCGTTCCGCCGGACCTGATCGTTCCGGACCGGTCATACGCCACCAGTTCGCCGGTATCGTGCACGACCCATAGACAATCGGCGACGGGATCATGGGCGACGCCGTTGGCGGTGCCGGCCAGCGCGATCGGGGGTGCCGATACCGTCTCGCTCACCGGGTCGAACCGGACTAGGTGACTGGCCCCGCCGTCCGGTCCCGACAGCTTGACCAGCATCCACAGATGCCTGTCGCTCCGGTCCAGCGTGATCCCCTGGCATGGCTCGGCCATGTCGGCGGACAGCCCCAGGCGCGTCAGGTCGAACTCGGCTTCTATCATGGTGCGGTCGGGGGACAGCCGGGTGAACAGCAGCGGATGTCGTGTCGTCCGGCCGTTGTCGACATACCATCTGCCCGCCAGATCGCGGGCCAGTCCGGTGACCGCCATGCCGCGTTCGGTGGCGATCGGGGCGGATCCGTCGGGCAACGTCGACCACTCCGTCACCGCGCGCGTGGTCGCGACCACCGCGGGCAGGGGCGCTACGCCCAGTGCGTCCATATAGCGTCGCACCGCCTGATGCAGGACGGCGTGCTGCGCGGCGGTCAGCGTGTCCCCGGCGACAAATGCACAGAATTGCCCGTCGACCGCCACGGCGTTTGCCCGTCCGATCCCGACCTGGACCGACGCGGGGTTCGATGCCGATGCGTTGGTGTTCTCGCCCTTCAACACGCCATCGATGAAATGCCGCAGCGTTCCCGACCCCGGCCGGTCGACGACGACAAGGCCATAGCCGGTGGTGACGGTTCCGCCGGTCACCACCGCACTCCCGTTCAGCCGGCCTGCGCTAACATCGCTGCTGGCGCGCGGGTTCAGCGAGATCGTGGTTCCGGTGATCGTCCCGACCGGGGATGCCGGATTGCGGTCGGACTTGCGGCCCCATATGCCAAGCATCGCCGAGCTGCGCTGGAACTGCACCGCGGCGGCGGGCACGAAGCCGGGATCGATCCAGTCGTCATGGCCGTCCACCCAATAGCCGCGATCGACGATGTGGCGCGGCGCGCCGCCGCCAAATCCGGCATCGCCACCGCCTTTCCAGTCGAGCAGCGCCGCCTGCGGGCTGTGCGCGGCGAACAGCAACAACCGGTCGATCCGGCTCCATATCCCCGCATCGACAGATGCCGCGACCAGCGCGTCGATCACGCTTGCCCGCTGCGGCGGCGCCGGCGGCGTCATCCGCGCCAGCAGGGCGGCGGTCTCGGCCCGGACCGCGGGCGCCGGGGCCACAGCCACCGGCGGCCGGGGCCGCGAAAGGCCCCCCAGTGCGAACCCCAGCATCAGCAAAACGCGACCAGCGCGGATGCGGTCGTACCGGTCAGCCGGACATGGCTGATCCGGACGGGCAGGATGGTCCCTGCGGGCACGTTTGCGAACCGGACATCCGCATCGTCGTCCACCGCCCGCAATACCACGTCGCCGGTATCGCCGACATACAGCGCCTTGGGCGTGCGTGGCAGCGTCTGCTGGTCATGCGGCACGACGGCCATCATCCTGCGGGCAGGCGCTGTCGGGCTGTCGGAATGCTGTGCGAACGGGTCTGACATGGAACCTCCTGAACCATCGTGAATCGATGTTCCCGGTATGTTTCACATCGTTCGCGTGTAGGAAAGTTCCTGCGCGCCAGGCTCCGCCTGCGTCATCCACACCGCCGCCGACCGGCGGTGTGGATACCGAGTCAGTCGGGCGATTGCAGCTGCGACGGCGCCGGCTGCTTCTGATCGGGCAGCGCGGGCCGGGCAGGGGTCACCGGCAGCGCGCGGCCAAGCGGACGGGCCGGTGGCTGCGGCGTCGGCGTACGCAACATGGCGTTCGGGGTTTCGGGCAGGACCGGCGCATCGCGCGGATCGTCCGGCGCCCGCGCCAGGCGATCGATCGGCCCGACAAAGGGCTGGAACGGATCGATCTGCTGCCGCTTGCGCCGCTCCAGATTGGCTTCCATGTCATAGCTTGCCACCGCCGGGCTCAGCGTCGCGGCCTGCAACCGGCCCAGATAGGTCAGCAGATTGGCCTGCGAGGCATAGCGCTGATATTCCGCATTCGCGACGATGACCTGTGCGTTCAACAGGCGCTGTTCGGAATCGATCACCTCGAAATTCGACCGGAACCCTTCCTGGAAACTGCGCCGCACGCCTTCCAGCGCCTGGGCCGCCGTTTCAACGGTTGCTTGTCCGATCGCGACCTGTTCCGCCGACGAGATCGACTGGTTCCACGCATTCTGGACCTGGGACAGGACCCCGCGCCGGCTTGCCTCGACGGTGAATTGCAGCGCCTGCTGCGTCGCCAGCGCCTGGCGGACACGCGAATCGATCACGCCACCGGTCAGCAGCGGGATGGTAAGGGTGGCGCCCGCCGACGCACCGCGGCGCAGGTTGTTGAACCCGATGCCGTTGGGATCGGTGATTCCGATCGACGCATCCGCCGACAGGATCGGGTTGCGTTCGGCGCGTTCGGCGGCGATCTGCGCGCGGCCGGACCGTTCGTTCAGGATCGCCTGCCACAATGTCGGGCTTTCCGCTTCGGCAACTCGAAACGCCATGTCGATCGACCCCGGAATGCCGGGCAGCGGCGGCGGCGGGGTCAGCGCGCCCGGATTACGGCCGACGACTGCGGCGAACCGCGCCCGGCTGCGTTCCAGGTTCGTTTCGGCCTGGGCCAGCTGCGTGCGGATGATGCCGAGTTGTGCTTGGGCCTGGGCAATGTCGATCCGGGTCAGGTCACCGCCGCGCTCGCGCGCCTGCGCCTGATCGACCTGTCGCTGGTACGACTGGATCGACCGCTGCTGGATTTCCACCAGACGCTGGTCGCGCAACACCGAGACATAGGAATCGACAACTTCGAACAGGATGAAGTTCTCGACCTCGCGCAACCGCTCGCGACCCGACAGCACGCCGGCTTCCGCGGCCGAGACCCGTGCGGCGGTACGGCCTCCGTTGAACAGGATCTGCGACGCGGTCAGCGACGCGCCACTGTTGCGCGCGCGGTTGGTGACCAGTTCGTCGAAGAACACGTCGCGCGTGACCTGTTCCTGGTACCGCACGCTGCCGACGACACTGGACTGCAACCGATAGGGGGCGCTGGCCTGGATGACCGTCTCGTCCAGAGAGCGGAGCTGCGCTCGCTGCGCATCCAGCTGCGGGTTGTTGCGATAGGCATCGACCAGCGCCTGGGCAAGCGTATCGGTGACCCCGGTCACCGCCTGTGCGGGACTAGGTGCCGGTGCCACCGGCACAACCGGAACCACCTGCGCGGTGACCGGCGCCGCGACCGCGCCTGCCAGCAGCCAGAAACGCATCATCATGGTTAATTCCCCCCACCGCCCGTGTTCGGGCTGCCCATTCCTACCGTTCTTTCAGTTTGTCCGACAGGCGTATCGCCGGGTCAACGCTCGTGCATCGACCGGCGGAACGTCTCCATCAGCGGATCGAACATATACTGCAGCGCGGTGCGCTGACGAAGCTTCACCAGCACGCTGACCGGTACGCCGGGGCGGATGCCCAGATCGGCCCCGCGAACCTGACGCAGCATGGCGATCTGTCGCTGCGGCACGACAATCTCGGCAGTGAAATAGCGCTGTCCAGATTGCTCGTCGCTCAAGCTGTCGGCCGACACGTTGCGGATCGATCCCAGCAGGATCGGCAGGTCGCGTTCGTGCAGTGACAGGAACTTCACCTCGGCCGTGCGGCCTTCATACACGCCATCGATGTCGCCGGGGGCGAAATTCGCCTTGATGACCAGCGGCGCGGCATCGGGCACGATGTCGAGGATCGGCTGTCCCGCCTGGACCACACCGCCGCGGGAATAGATCTTGAGGTCGACGACCCGCCCCGACACCGGCGCCCGAATGACGGTCCGCTCCAGCTGTTCCTTGGCCGCCAGCCAGCGCGGCATCACCTCGTTCAGCTGGAACTGGGTGTCGCGCAGCGCGGTTGCCGCATCCTCGGTATAGCGGCGGGTGCTCGACACCGCAGATTCGCGGGCCTGTCCCGCCTGTTCGCGCGCCGCGGCGGCACGGGCCGCATAATCGGCATCGGCGCCTTCCAGCTGCTGGATCGACCGTTCGAGCGAACGCACGGTATTGCGCGAGACATAGCCCTCGTCGGCCAGCTTGCGCGTGGCGACCAGCTGTTCCTGCAACGACTGCCGCTGCTGAAGACTGGCACGCGCCTGCGCCGAATAGCCGCCGACCTGTTGCGCGGCTTCCGCCTCCTGCTGGCGGATGACGGCGCGGTTCGATGCCAGTGCGCCCTGCCGTGCGGAACGCTGGGCATTCTGAAGCCGCATCGAGCGTTCGACCAGTTCGCGGTCGGCGCCGGTCGCCGACGCGAAACTGGCCGGCCACTGGATCGCGCCGCCCCGGATTTCCGCTTCCAGGCGAGCACGCTGTGCCTGAAGGTCGATGACGCTGGCGGCAAGGGCGCGTTCGGTCGCCTCGACCTCCGCACCCTCAAGGCGGATGAGCACCTGACCGCCTTTCACCGCCATGCCTTCGCGGACGTCGATCGCCGCAATGATGCCACCGTCGCGGTGCTGCACCGTCTGCCGGTTGCCGGACACGGTGACGCGCCCCTCGCCGGCTGCCGCCGAATCGAGCCGAGCAAACGCTGCCCATCCGATCAGGACCACAAAGAACAGGACTGCGATGACAATGCCCACCGTCAACGCCCGGTTGGGCGAATCGTCCAGGACCAGTTCGGGATTGTTGGCCGGCGCGGTCGCCAAGACCTGCTGCCGCGTGACGATTTCTCCGCTCACGAATTGCCTCCCTGCGCGCGCGGCTGTTCGCCGGTATTGCCGCGCGGACCCAGTTGTCCGGGTTCCTTGGTTTCCTCGACCGCGGGCGCGGGTCGTATCACGTTCGCCCGGTCGTCATATACCTGGATCGCGCCATCGCGCAGCAGCATGACCTTGTCCACCGCCTGGAGCAGGCCGGTGCGGTGCGTGGACACGATCACGGTGGCGCCTCTGGCCTTCAGCTCCTGAAGCGTCGCGATCAGCCGGGTTTCGCCATTGATGTCGAGATGGGCGTTGGGTTCGTCGAGATAGAAGATCGCCGGCGATCCGAACAGCGCCCGTGCCAGCGCGACCAGCTGCCGCTGACCCGACGACAGGCCGCCACCCTCGCGCACGGCAAGCCGCGTGTCATACCCCTTTTCGAAGCGCAGGATCACCTCATGCGCGCCCGCCAGCTTGGCGGCGGCCAGCACTTCCTTGTCCAGCGCCTCGCCGCCCCCTTCGGTCAGCGCGCGAAAGCGCGAGATGTTGGCATGGACGCTGGCCGGAAACAGGGTGGGAGTCTGTGGCATATACCCGACATGCCGGCCCAGTTCGTCGGGATTCCAGTCGTTCAGCCGCGCACCGTCGACGCGGACCTCGCCCTCGTCAGGTACCAGCGCGCCCGCCAGCGTACGCAGCAGCGTCGACTTGCCGGCGCCGCTCGGCCCGACCAGGGCGACGATGTTGCCCGGTTCGATCACGAAACTCAGATTGTCGAGCAGCACCCGGTCCGATCCCGGCACGCGTACCGTGACGCCCTCCACCTCGATCCGGCCGCGCGGCGCGGGCAGGGTGGTGCGCGTGGCAGTGACGTCGGGCAGGTGACAGAACTGGTCCAGATTCTTGTACGCGGTCTGCGCGGCCATGACGTTCTTCATGGCGTTCAGGATCTGCTCGACCGGTTGCAGCGCCCGGCCCAGGATCAGCGACGCCGCAAAGATCGCACCGGCCGAGATTTCCTGGTTGATCGCCAGATAGGCGCCCAGTGCCAGCGCCATGGATTGCAGGAACAGCCGCAGGAACTTGGTCGCCGCCAGGAAGCTGCCGGAACTGCCGGCGATGTCGGACTGACGTTGGGCAAGGTCGGCGCGTTCGGCCAGGTGGCGCACGACCACCGCCTCTCGCATGCCCAGCGCGCGCGCCACTTCGGAAGCCTGGATCGAATAATCCTGCGACCGGTACGCATGACTGGTGCGGTTGGCGACGTCGGCGACCGATTTCTTGATCGACCAGTCGCTGCCCACCGCCAGTGCGATCAGCAGCAGCGAGCTCATCAGCGCCAGCATGCCGATCCACGGATGCAGCAGCCACGAAATGATGATGTAGATCGGCGCCCACGGCGCATCGAACAGGGCGATGATCGCCGGACCGGTCAACGTGCCGCGCAGCGTGTCGAAATCACGCATCGCCTGCGCGCGTTGCGCCGGGCTGGCACCGCCGGTGCCGACGATGCGGTGCAGGATGTTGGACGCCGCCATTTTCTCCAGGCGGATGCTGGCGCGCATCAGCAACCGGATACGCACCGTGTCGAGCAGCGCGAACACGATCAGCGTCACCGCCAGGATCAGCGACAGCACCAGCAGCGTCGGCACGCCGCGCGTCGGCACCACGCGGTCATAGACCTGCAGCATGAAGATCGACGGGGCGAGGTACAGCAGGTTGATGAGACCCGAAAAGATCCCCACCGCCCAGAAGTGGCGCCGGCACGCCCTCAGCGCATTCCGCAGCGGATTTTGTTCAACCTGCATTATATCCCCCCGAACCCGTCGTCCGGCCTATTGATCGAAATAGGTCATGCCGGCGTTAAGCCCGCGCGCCTTTTCGAGAAATTTATCATAGCCGCGTTCGATCTGCCATGAATCGGCGATCCGCGTGTCGCCATCGGCGCGCAGGCCCAGCAACGCAAGTGCCGCTCCCGCACGCAGGTCGAGGGCGCGTACTTCGGCGCCGCGCAGCGACTGGGTACCGTGGATATGCGCCGTGCCTTCGCGCACGAAGCTTTCGACGCCCATCTTCGCGAATTCTTCCAGATAGGCATAGCGGCCGGCAAAGCGCAGGTCGACGATCCGCGATTCACCATGCGCGCACGCGCCCAGTGCCGCGAACAGCGGCTGCATGTCGGAATTGATGCCCGGATACGGCCCGGTGCTGATTTCCACCGGATAGGGGCGGCCCGAGCGCACGATCGCGGTCGATCCCTCGCGGAAGATCCTGGCGCCGCTCTCGCGCAGGAAGATCAGCGGCACTTCCAGGTCGTCGAACGGAAAGTCGCAGATCTCGACGTCGCCGCCGGTGATTACCGATCCGACCAGCCAAGTCATCGCTTCCATATTGTCGGGCATGACCCGCCGGCTGACCCCGTTCAGGTTTTCAGCGCCGGTGATCTCGATGCTTTCCTGGCCATGCACGGTGATCGTCGCGCCCATCGCGCGCAGGAAGTCGCACAGGTCGAGAATTTCCGGCCGGATGTGCGGATTCCACAACCGCGTCGTGCCGCGCGCCAGCGATGCCGCCATCAGCGCGTTCTCGGTCGCGCCGGTGGACCGCAGCGGCAGGACGATGTCGGCGCCGCGCAACCCGTCGGGGGCTTCGGCGTACAACCGGCCGTCCTTGCCGTACACGCGCGCGCCGAGCCGGGTCAGCACCAGTTCGTGCAGGTCATATCCGCGACCGCCAAGGTCGCAGCCACCGGGCAGGGGCACGCTGCCGGCACCGGTCCGCGCGACGAGTGCGCCCAGGATCAGCAGCGTGTTGCGGATCGATCGCCCGTCCCACACCAGTTCGGCCGGCGGGGTGGAGACCTCTTCGATCGTCAGCGTGCCGGCATCGACGGTGCAGCGCTTGCCCAGCACCTCCAGCATGCCGACATGCACCTGCGCGTCGAGCAGGCCGTCGGGGTAATTGTCTAGGACGATGCGCTCGCTGGTCAGCAGCGATGCCGCCAGCAGGCGCAGCACGCTGTTCTTCGCCCCGCTGACGGTGACCATCCCCTCCAGGCGCGACGGGCGCACGGACAGGATGCGGTGGGGATCGCGATCCTCGGCCCGGGTGGTGTCGTGGGCGGCAATGGCGGTCGCGTTCATTTCAGTTTCCTTGATACCGGGCGACATCGATCAGGTCGGCGACTTCATGGGCCGGGCGCATCGTCCCGTCGGGGGCCAGATGGCGGACTTCGGCATCCATGCGGATGCCCGACAATTCGGCCACCCGGTCGCGAGCAATGCGGATCAGCGCGAGCACATCGGATGCGCGCGCACTGCCATTATTGACTATGAAATTTGCATGATCCGGCGAAAATTGCGCCCCACCAACCGCTTCGCCCTTCAGTCCGGCGCGCTCGATCGCCATGCCGGGGGGACCGATCAGGTCGTAAAGCTTGGGATCGCTGACGAACACCGACCCGCAATTGGCGCGGACGCGCGGAAATTTTTCGCGGCGCGCGCGCAGGATCGAGCGCGCCTCGCGGTGCATCGCCGCGCGGTCGCCGGGGGCAAAGCGCAACCGCACCGACGTCACGACCAGATCGCCTGCCTGCAACCGCGATGCGCGGTAGCTGTAGGCCAGCGCGGCATGGTCAAGCCGATGCGTCTGGCCGTGGCGATCGAAGGCGTCGACATGGACGACATTCTCGCCGATCCCGCGCCGCTGGCTGCCGCCGTTCATCGTTACCAGTCCGCCCAGCGTGCCGGGAATGCCGATGGCATGGACCGCGCCCGACAGGCCGGCATCGATCACCCTTCGCACGAAGGTCGGCACCCACAGCCCGGCCCCGGCATCGACGACGCCGTCGTCGTGCACGACGAACCCGTCCAGCGCGCGCCCGATCCGCACGACGACGCCGCGAAACCCGTCATCGTCGAACAACAGGTTGGATCCGTCGCCGATGATGACGCGCGGCACGCCCAGTGTGTCGATCGTCGCCAGCACGCGACCAAGCGACGCAGCATCGCGCGGCGTGACGACAAAATCGGCCGGACCGCCGATCCGCCAGCGGCCCAGGGTCGCCAGCGGCACATCGGCCCTGACCTGGCCAGACCCCGCCGCTGCCGCCAGATCAGCGCCTACCGTAGAGCGAGATTCGTGCCACCGGGCATCCGATGTTGCAGAATGGATCGATTTCATCTTGTATCCGCACATCCTGACTTCAACGCCAGCCTGACATACCTGTCCTGCGCGCGGCCCGTTCCCTCTGTCCCGACGTGGAGCATGGTCACCATGCGGTAGGGACGCAACATAGAGGGCAGGGTCCATTGGGTCCAGATACTCAATCGGCGATGCCTGTCGGCATATCGTACATGATGTTCCAACCGGCTCGTTTTAGCACATTCGGCCTTAAACCGTTCCGCCTCATCCCGGTGGTTGTTTACCATGCCGAGTGCCAAAATACTCGGCCACATGGCGGATATTGTGCAGGGAAGAATGGTATGGACCGGCACAGTCGATCCGGCTGCCGTTCGGCACGGGCGTTATTTTGCCGCTGGAAGCGCCAAACATCTGCGTTTAAAGCGTGCTGCGCTGCAAGATATTATAGCGAAGGGATTGTGAATGCGCATCCGGATGGTGGGATCAGGGTATGTCGGGCTGGTGTCCGGGGCGTGCTTCGCGGATTTCGGGCATGACGTCATCTGCGTCGACAAGGACCAGTCCAAGATCGACGCGCTGCTCGACGGACGCATGCCGATCTATGAGCCGGGCCTTGACGAACTTGTCGCGCGCAACGTGGCGGCCGGCCGGCTGCGCTTCAGCACCGACCTTGGCGACAGCGTAAAGGATGCCGAAGCCATCTTCATCGCGGTGGGTACGCCGTCGCGACGCGGCGATGGCCATGCCGATCTCAGCTATGTCTATGCCGCTGCCAAGGAAATCGCCGGCGCGATCACCGGCTTCACGGTGATCGTCGACAAGTCGACCGTGCCCGTGGGCACCGGCGACGAAGTCGAGCGGATCGTTCGCGAAGCCAACCCGGACGCCGATTTCGCGGTCGTATCGAACCCCGAATTCCTGCGCGAAGGTGCGGCGATCGACGATTTCAAGCGGCCCGACCGCGTCGTTGTCGGTGGCGACGATGAACGCGCGATGGAAGTCATGCGCCAGATCTATCGCCCGCTGACCCTCAACCGTTCGCTGGTCATCGAGATGAGCCGCCGTGCGGCCGAGCTGACCAAATATGCCGGCAACGCGTTCCTTGCGACCAAGATCACGTTCATCAACGAAATCGCCGACCTTTGCGAAAAGGTGGGCGCCGACGTTCAGGACGTGGCGCGCGGCATCGGGCTGGACAACCGCATCGGATCGAAGTTCCTGCATGCCGGACCGGGCTATGGCGGGTCGTGCTTCCCCAAGGATACGCTGGCGCTGCTCAAGACCGCGCAGGACCATGACGCCCCGCAGCGTATCGTCGAGGCCGTCGTGGCAGTGAACGACAACCGCAAGCGGGCGATGGGTCGCAAGGTCATCAGCGCGATGGGCGGCGACGTGCGCGGCAAGACCGTCGCGGTCCTGGGCCTGACCTTCAAGCCCAATACCGACGATATGCGCGACAGCCCGGCGATCGCCGTGATCCAGACGCTGCAGGATGCCGGCGCCACTATCCGTGCATTCGATCCCGAAGGCACGGAACAGGCCAAGAAGGTGCTCGACAACGTCGTATATTGCGACGGCCCGTACGAAGCGCTCGAAGGGTCTGACGCGGTGGCGATCGTCACCGAATGGGATGCGTTCCGCGCGCTCGACCTTGATCGGGTCAAGTCGCTGCTCAGCGCGCCGGTCATGGTCGACATGCGCAATATCTATCCGCGCGACATGATCGAAAAGGCCGGCTTCACTTATCACGCGGTGGGACGCTGATGCCGACGCCGATACTCGTCACGGGGGCGGCAGGTTTCATCGGCCACGCCGTCTCCCACTGCCTGATCGAACGCGGCGAGACGGTGATCGGCGTCGACAACCTGAACGACTATTATGACCCGGCGCTCAAGGATGCGCGGCTGTCGACCTTCAACGGCCGGCGCGAATTCATCTTTGAGCGCCTGGACATCGCCGATGCACAGGGGATTGCCGACCTGGTCGGACGACACGGCATCACCCGTGCCGTCCACCTGGCGGCACAGGCGGGGGTGCGCTACAGCATCGACAACCCCTTTGCCTATCAACGCTCGAACCTCGACGGGCATCTCTCGATCCTCGAGGCGTGTCGCCATGCGCCGGGGTTCCAACATCTGGTCTATGCCTCGTCCAGCTCGGTCTATGGCGACAAGCCGATGGGCGGCGCCGGCTTTACCGAGGACGAACGCGTCGACCGGCCGGTCTCGCTCTATGCCGCGACCAAGCGCGCCTGCGAACTGATGAGCCAGTCCTATGCGCATCTCTATGCGCTGCCGCAGACCGGGCTGCGCTTCTTTACCGTCTATGGTCCCTGGGGCCGGCCCGACATGGCCTATTTCGGCTTTACCCAGAAGATTTTGCGCGGCGACCCGATCGAAGTCTATGGCGAAGGCCGCATGGCGCGCGACTTCACCTATATCGACGACATCGTCGATGGCATCGTCGGCGCCCTCGACAATCCGCCGCCCGCGCATGAGAATCGCCTGCTCAACATCGGCGACAGCTGCCCCGTCGGGCTGATGGAGATGATCGAGACGCTCGAACGCGCGATCGGCCGCGACGCGGTCAAGATCATGCGCCCGATGCAGCCCGGCGACGTCACCGCCACCTATGCCGATGTGTCGAAGCTGCACGCGCTGACCGGCTACAAGCCGCGGGTAATGCTCGAGGAAGGCCTTGGCCGATTCGCCGACTGGTATCGCGATTTTTATGGCCCGAAGGATACCATCACTCGATAATCCGACGGTCGATGGCAACGGGGGATTAATATTCCTCGGTGTATGACTGCCAAAGAATTCGTGGCCAAATTTGCCACGCACCATCGGCCTCACGGTTTGAGGCACAGGGAGTTCGGTGGCGGAATGAGCGACAGTTCCGACAAGCTGGTCCCATCGCCCAGTGCTCTGCGCCGCATCACGGCATTGGCACCGATGGCCACGTTGCTGGCCCGCGCACGATACCGCCGGTCGATCCTGATCTATCGGCAGGCGCATCTGGTTGCCGCCTCTGAAGCGATCGAAGGGTCGGGGCGCCTGTCGATCGGAAAGCGATGGGAAGGGCAGGTGGCAAAACCGACCGAGCTCGTCGTGCGCCCTGGCGGTCGGTTGCGAGTGGACGGCAATTTCGTTCTGCACCGTGGCGGCAGCATCAGGATCGGCCCGCGCGGGTGCCTTACGCTGGGCAGCGGGTATATCGCAGATGATTTTCATATCGAATGCCACAACACTGTCAGCATCGGCGACGACGTGGCGATCGCACGTTGCGTGTCGATCATGGATACCGATCACCACGAACTGACCGGCGCACGCAGCCGCGAGGGGGCGGTACTGATCGGCGACCATGTATGGATCGGCGCCAATGTCACGATCGTCAAGGGCGTGACGATCAGCGAGGGGGCGGTAGTTGCCGCGGGATCCGTGGTGACGCGCGATGTGGCCGTCGGCGCATTGGTCGCCGGTGTTCCTGCCCGCTTTGTCCGCAACGTCGCGTGGCGGATGTAACGCGGCGTCCGCCGGGCGTTTGACGACGCCCGGCGGTCCCGTTCGATCAGCGCGGCAGTGCGTCGATGAACGCCTGTACCGGCCCCTTCAAGTCGTCGCGCGCCAGCCCAAGCGCGATGTTGGCCGTCAGCCAGCCTGCCTTGTCGCCGCAATCGTAACGCTGGCCGTCGAAGGTGAAGCCGTGGAACGGCTGCGTGCCGATCAGCTTGGCCATCGCGTCGGTCAGCTGGATTTCGCCGCCGGCACCTGGTTCCTGGCTGTCGAGGATCGCCATGACTTCGGGCTGCAGGATGTAGCGGCCCGGAATCATCAGGTTCGACGGCGCCTTGCCCTTGGGCTTTTCGACCAGCGCCTTGACTTCGGTCAGCGGGCCGTCGGTCGCGCCGGGGGAGATAATGCCGTATTTATCGGTTTCACTGTCGGGCACTTCCAGCGCGCCGATGACATTGCCGCCGACCTTGTCATACGCCTCGACCATCTGGCGCATGAAGCCGCCGACCATCAGTTCGTCGGGCAACAGCACCGCGAAGGGTTCGTCGCCGACGATTTCGCGCGCGCACCACACTGCATGGCCAAGGCCCAGTGGCTCCTGCTGTCGGACATAGACCGGTGAGCCGGGCTTTTGCCGGATGCCCTCGATCACCGCCATCGACTTACCGCGAGCCTTCATCGTCGCTTCGAGTTCGAACGAGATGTCGAAATGATCCTCCAGCGCGCCCTTGCCGCGGCCGGTGACGAAGATGATCTGCTCGATGCCGGCTTCCAGCGCCTCCTCGACCGCATATTGGATCAGCGGCTTGTCGACGACCGTCAGCATTTCCTTAGGCATCGCCTTGGTCGCCGGCAGAAAACGGGTGCCCAGCCCGGCAACGGGAAATACGGCCTTGCGTACCGGTTTGATCGTCATTCAAAAGATTCCCTGATCGTGGAGGGGGTAGGGGGATCTGCCCTGCGGCATCCCCGCCTGATCAATATGCGTTGCGGTGCAGCAACACCTTGAAGGTCAGCAGCACGATCTTGATATCGCGCCAGATCGACCAATGCTCTAGATATTCGAGATCGGCCTGAAGCCGGTTGCGCAGGTCGTCCTCGAACGGCGTCGCGCCGCGATAGCCGCGTACCTGGGCAAGCCCGGTCAGGCCAGGCTTGACCGAATGGCGCTGCCAATAGCGGCCATCGACTTCCCAGAACAGCTTTTCAGCGGCACGTGACCCCAGCGCATGGGGGCGCGGACCGACGATGCTCATGTCCCCCTTGAGGACGTTTATGATCTGGGGGAGTTCGTCCAGACTGGTCTTGCGGATCAAGCGGCCTACCCGGGTGATGCGATCATCCTCCCGCGACGCCGATCGGTGACCGGCGCCGTCGCTGCCTTCAACGAACATGCTGCGAAATTTCCAGATGCGGAACATTTCGTTCCTGCACCCGATCCGCACCTGCTTGAACAGGATTGGCCCGGGGCTGTCCAGTTTCACCATCAACGCGATCAGCACCAGCACCGGGAACAGCACCAGTACCGCGGTACCGGACGCGGCAACATCAAACACCCGCTTGATGAAGCGTTCGGCCAAGCCAAGGGGGCCGACCGCGACGATGACCGTCGAGGTATGCTCGTGTATCGAGACACCCAGCGGTGCGAGCCGATCCAGTTCAGGGACGAATATCTCGCTTTGTACATTCGTGCTTTTGAGCGCGCTGGCCCACGCCACCCGTTTTTCCGGTGCACAGGCGATAACGACACGGTCGGCGCTGGCGATGATCCGTGCAAGCCGGTCGTACATGATCGGATCATGTATCTCTGGATCGAACCGATCCTGGATTGCCACAGTGGCCGAGAATTTGCCGGCCGGCAGTGGCGACATCGTATCATGTAATAGCATGACATTGAACGGATTGCCGCCGATGAAATGCCGCAGGTTGGATACGTATCCGTACCGTGCCCCTATTATGAGGACGAAGGTTGCGGCTGCACCGAACAGTATCACCCCTCGCGAGAGGTCCTCGCTCGCCTGAAAGGCAAATGCGACCAGAATGACGGTGCACACCGCCAGCAACAACGCCTTACACCCTCGCGATGCAGCACGGCGGGGACGCCTTAGGCAATCGCTGTTGTAGGCGCGTGCACCGAAGGCGGTAAAGAAATAGACCGGGACCAGCGCGATGATGGTCAGTGCCCATCGGGTTTCCCCGAGCATCAAGGTGCGTCCATATCCCGCAGCGGAGAACCCCAGCACGAGGCACAGCGCGTCAACCAGCAGAAGACCGCCAAATGCGCGATACCGCAGCGCCGCAGCCGAAATCGTCGCCCGTTCCCCCTGCTGCCGCCTGTCTCGACTATGGAACGCGTCCAAGCCCATATTGGTCATTCACCCCGGTCACGGCCTGTAGCTGATAGCTATACCGCTGCCTGTTAAAGGATAACAAATTTTCCGCAGCGCGGCATGAATCATATGTGGCCCCCTGTCAGGACATTGCTGGTGAAACAAGCCGGGCCGGTTGCGAACCCGATATCACGTGCCATATTTTGGCCGATCCATCATGAAGGCTTCTCCACCGCGCAATCTGATCGATTACGCACGAACCGGGGTAAGGGCTTTGCCGCCCAATCGCCGTGACTGGTCGCACTTTATTCGTTGGCCTGCCATTTTCGGATATTCGGAAAGGTCGCAGATAGCGCGGTAACGAAACACGTTCGCCAGTGTCGCTATGATCGTTCGGTGGCGTCGTGAAACATGTGGCATGCGCTTGGTCGAACCCAATGGCGTTCGACACCCAAACCCGGTTGACTGGACAAAAATTCGCGGCTTTCGTCGCTCGATGCCCGGACTTTCCCGATCACTCGAAAGTCGCCGGAAAAGAGCAAAATTCACGGTCGGCAGTCGAGCCGCGTGCCGTGCGTTTGCAACAGCGGAACCGCCCGTATCAGAGCATGGCGAACGCCACGCCAATCGCGCTCCAGCACGATATCGTCGTTCCGAAAAGTATGAGCAGGCGGACACGCGGCGTCAGCTTGCCGGTTGAAGCCGGCGAAACCGGGGGCGTCACCCCGGACGGAAATGGCAGGACATTGTGCGAACCGAACGCAGCCGTCACCGAACCAGGCTGGAGCGGGCAATCAAACACGCAGCCGAATTGACCTGGTTCACACCATAATACTGTCGCTGTGATGCGCCCCACATTGGCAATGCCGACCTCTACCGGCATTCCCGGACCGACATTGCAATCGCCCTGTATCCCGCACCCCTCGCGGGTCAGATCAAGGATCAACACTTCGCTCGGCGGCAGATGGTCGCCGATCCGCAGCACGCCGCGTCGTCCCAATACCATGCGTTCGATATCACGAGCATCGGCATCGGCGGTGCGGGGCAAGCTATAGGCCGGTACCCTCATGCAACTGCATCCCGTACCGGCGTGGCGCCGACGGTTTCGGATTCCCGCACGTCAAGGTAGCCGGGACAGAACGAAACGCTAGCCAACACTTCTGGATCAACGGGCATGACGGTTCCCTGAAAGTCTGGAAAACCTGTACCGGCGCGGCGATTAGGGCCGATTTAAATGACACGGTTAGCAGCACCTTAATCTTTGGGTTCGGGCGGTTACGTCGCACCTTGCCGCAACCATCCGGTCCACCCTGTCCCGAAGACCGCAACGCCATCACACCCCGACTTGCCCGGTGGCCACATCGTAAAACGCAAGGGGCACCCGCATATCCACAGCCACCCCATATTTATCACCAACTTTGTTTTAAAGTCTTGTTGTCACTAAATTGAAACTATACCGATCTATATTTTGCCGTTCAACTAAACGGATGGCGCACTCTAGCCAATTTTGCTGTCCTGGCTTGGTATAAATATTCAATTTAATCTTTATTATGTTTTAACTATACCCTATGGCCGCACAGAATTGATCGGGGCGCTTCTTGTGAAGCCTTCCGCGAAGATGCTTGTCTGCTGATGGGGAATAAGCTGATGGATCTGTCCAATTACGTCCGCGTCGGTCGCTACGATCTGCCGGAGCCGACCCGCACGACCGCCCCTGCCGGCAATCTCCTTGGGCAGGAAGCGTCGGGCGTGACGTATAACTGGGACACCGACACCCTGTTCATCATCGGCGACGGCGGCCGGTCGATTACCGAAGTCAGCAAGACCGGCACCTTGGTCAGCACGATGACCCTGGGAGCCGGCGACAGCCCGCAGGGGACCGCGTTCTACGATCCCGAAGGCATCACCTATATCGGCGGCGGCCAGTTCGTGTTCACCGAAGAGCGCGATCGCAATGCCGTGCTGATCTCATACGAGGCCGGCGCGACGAAAGGTCGCGCGGACGCGCAGGTCGCGAACATCGGCACGTTCGTGAACACTATCGGGCTGGAAGGGCTTACCTTCGATCCGCTGACCGGCGGCTTCATCTTCGTCAAGGAATCCGGCCCGATCGGCGTGTTCCGGACGACGATCGACTTTGGTGCCAACATCGTCAGCAACGGATCGGCTACGACCGCAAATTCGGCCAACCTGTTCGATCCCGCCCTGCTTGGCCTGTCCGATGTGGCGGACGTGTTTGCGCTCTCGAACCTTCCATCGTTCGCCGGCACGCCCGAAGAAGACAATCTGCTGATCATCAGCCAGGAAGAGGGCAAGATCCTGAAGGTCGATCGCGACGGCAACATCCTGGGCGAATTGTTGATCCAGACCGATGCCGGCAACCCGCTGGGCGTGGCCGATCAACAGCATGAAGGCATCACCGTCGATCGCAACGGACTGATCTATATCGTCAATGAAAATGGCGGCGGCGATGCCGACCACCCGCAGATGTGGGTCTATGCACCCGCCGATTATCCCAACGCCGCGCCGACCGGTATCACGCTTGGCAACGCGCTGACGGCGATCGAGGAGAACACGGGCACGTCGTCGCGCGTCAAGGTCGCCGACATCGTGATCGCCGACGACGGCATCGGGGTGAACACGCTCAGCCTGTCCGGCGCCGACGCCGGGTCGTTCGAAGTCGATTCGACCGGCCTGTATCTCAAGGCCGGCACCGTGCTCGATTACGAGACGAAGACCGGGTACGACGTGACCGTATCGGTCGACGACGCGAACGTCGGCGACACCCCGGACGCCAGCGTCGACTATGTGCTCGACGTCACCGATATCGCCAACGAAACCACGGCACCGACGCTGTTCATCTCGGAGGTCGCTCCGTGGTCCAGCGGCAACAGCGCCGTCGCCGCCGACTGGTTCGAAGTCACCAATAACGGCCGCACCGCGATCGACGTCACGGGCTGGCGGATGGACGACAGCTCCGCGCAGTTCGGCAATTCGCGCGCGCTGACCGGGATCACCTCGATCGGTGCGGGCGAGTCCGTGATCTTCTTCGAAACCAGCGATCTGGAAGCGACCAAGGCGGCGTTCATCGCCAACTGGTTCGGCGGCACCGCGCCCGATGGCGTACAGTTCGGCGCCTATACCGGCTCCGGCGTCGGCCTCAGCACCGGCGGCGATCAGGTCAACCTGTACAATTCGACCGGGGAATTGCAGGCGAGCGTCAGCTTCGGCGCCTCGCCCGCCGACAATCCCTATGCGACGTTCAACAACGCGGGCGCGGTCAACAACGCCGAGATCACGACCCTGAGCGAAGCCGGCACCAACGGCGCCGCCGCCGTAACCAATGGCGCGGTGACCGAAATCGGATCGCCCGGCACCGTCGGCCGGCTGTTCGTGTCCGAAGTGGCACCATGGGCCAGCGGCGACAGCCCGGTCGGCGCGGACTGGTTCGAAGTCACCAACACCACCGGCCTTGCCATCGACCTGGCGGGATGGAAGGTCGACGACGCGTCGCAGTCGCCGATCGCCGCCGTCGCGCTGAACGGCGTCGGCAGCATCGGTGCCGGCGAGTCCGTGATCTTCGTCAATGGCGGCGCTGGCGAGGTTCAGGCGTTTGTCGACACCTGGTTCGGCGGCACGCTTCCCGCCGGTATCGAGATCGGCACCTATGACGGTTCGGGCATCGGCCTGAGCACGGGCGGCGATCAGGTCAACCTGTACGACGCTGGCAATACCCTGCGCGCCAGTGTCGTGTTCGGTGCGTCCACCGGGCTGCCATCGCTCGCCACCTTCGACAATTCGGCCGGACTGAACGGCAATGTAAGCCAGCTCAGCACCATCGGCGTGAACGGCGCCTATCAGGTGGTGACCGCGGACGGCACCGAAACCGGATCACCCGGCACGATCCAGACCGTGGTCGACGACAATAATGCCGCGCCGACCGCGATCACGCTCGCCAACGCAATCACCACGATCGACGAGAATAGCGGCACGATCGAACGGGTGAAGCTCGCCGATGTCGTGGTTACCGACGATGGCCGGGGTGGTAACGCGCTGGCCTTCACCGGCAGTGATGCGGCCTTTTTCGAAGTCGACGCGACCGGCCTGTATCTCAAGGCCGGCACGACCCTCGATTTCGAAACCCGGGCAAGCTACGCGGTCAGCGTCACCGTCGATGATCCGACGGTGGGCGGCACGCCCGATGCCAGCGTCGATTTCGTGCTCGGCGTCAACGACATCGTCGATGAAGGCACCGGCCCCGCGATCCGCATCACCGAAGTCGCACCATGGGCCAGCGGCGACAGCCCGGTCGGGTTCGACTGGTTCGAGATCACCAATTTCTCGGACGCCGCCGTCGATGTCGCTGGCTGGCGCGTTGATGACAGTTCGAACAGCTTCGCATCGTCGGTTGCGCTGAACGGCGTCGGCAGCGTGGCGGCCGGGCAATCGGTCCTCTTCCTCAATACCGCCGATCTGGCACAGGGCAGCGCCGCCTTCATCGACACCTGGTTCGGCGGACAGGCGCCGCAGGGCATTGTCTTTGGCAGCTATGACGGTTCGGGTATCGGCCTGAGCACGGGCGGCGACGCCATCAACCTGTTCAACGCCGCCGGCGACGTCATGGCCAATGTCGCCTTTGGCGTGGCGACCGGCGCACCGGCGCTGGCGACCTTCGACAATGCCGATGGCCTGAACAATGTGTTGCTGACGAACCTGGCGGTTGCCGGTCAGGATGGCGCGTTCCGCATCGACAATGGCGGGGGCAACACCGAAACCGGCTCGCCGGGCTATATCGCCCGGTCGCTGATTACCGGCGACGATGGCAACAACACGCTCACCGGCACCGTCCTCGACGACACCCTGCTGGGCGGCGCGGGCAACGACATGCTGTCGGGCCTTGGCGGCAATGACTGGATCGTCGGCGGTGCCGGGTCCGACACGCTGCGCGGCGGCGAAGGCAGTGACGCCTTCTTCTTTGCGCAAGCCGACAATGGTGCATCGACCGCGCGCGCCGTCAGGAAGACCGTCGACCGCATCGTCGATTTCTCGTCCGAAGACGTCCTTGTCACCGATGTCGCGCTGTTCGACAGCAACAGCAATGACGTGATCACCTTTGGCAGCAATCGGGTGCTCGACCTGACCGGCGGCGGACAGGTGAATATCACCGGTGCGGCGGGCAAGCGGGTTACCGCGGTCGAGTTCGACGGCATCTGGCGCGACGAAGCGACCGGGATCGATCATTACGTCTACAGCCTGGTCGGCTCTGCGGCCGGTGTGTCGACGCTGGATATGTTCGGCTAAAGCGTATCGGCAGCTATTTGCGGGAATTCAAGCGTGCGGACGCTGGGCAGTTACACCGCCGCCGCGCAGACGCTGTCGATCTTGCCCTCGGCGGTAAGTAAGAGCGTCCAGCGGCTTGAGAAGCAGCTCGGTGACTGCGGAAGGCCGCGAGCTCCACGATCGAGCGGTCCGGCTGCTGCGCGACGCGGAGGAGATCGGGCAGGTGGCGGCGTCAACGCGTTCGGAGCCGTCGGGCAGTTTGCGGATCGCGGCCTCACTGCCAATTGGGGTGCGTGTGATCGCGCCGGCGCTCCCTGCGTTCCGTCGCCAATACCCGAAGCTGTCAATCGGTCCGCGGCTGAGCGACCGCTTCGTGAACATCGTTGACGAGGGCATCGACATCGCCGTTCGTATCGGCGACCTTGCGGACTCGCGGCTCTTGTCGCGCAAGCTGGCGCCGGTGCAGCTCTGCTGCTTCGCCTTACCTCGCCGAGCGCGGGGTACCGACGCACCCGGACGACCTCGCAAATCATGATACAGTTACTCTTCGTTACCAGAGCACGGGACAGCCGCTACGCTGGCCGTTTCGGATCGGGGGCAAGGTGGTCGAGGTCGTTCCACCCTCTACGCTGACCGTGGACGTCAGCGATGCCCTTGTTGCCATACTCGCCGCCGTGCCGGCATGGGCATGGGCGCTACCTTCGTCACGGCGCCATACGTCAAGCGAGGAGAACTGGTCCCGGTGCTAGAGGACTTCGCGGTGGAGCGAAATAATATCATTGCGCTCTAGCCAGAGAGCCGCCGGGTCAACCCAGCGGTGCGCGCGGCGCTCGGTATGCTGGAGGAAGCGTTCACGAGCCGCAGTTAGTAGCCGGCTGCCAAGCTATGGCGGTGTCAGCTCTGCCCTCACCCGAGATGAATGAGTGACCGGCATGGGAAAGCGACGAAGCTCATCTGAACCGCCGCTTGTGGGTCATCGATGTCGGCTGGGGTGATTGGCCGAAGTGCAGGTTGCTACATGGCTCTTGCATGCAATTATCGGCGAATGACGTCTAAGCTTGTCGGATTCGTCCCATCTTTGTGACGAATTGCAGTTAGCTGTGCTTCTTGATTATTCGAAACCGCTGCAGCCGCTTATGTGCACACAGTACGACATCGTCCCACGGAACGCTTCGGAATTCGAGGCGATCAAGATCGGCTTTCAACGTTTCAGTCGGCGATCCTTGACCGTAACGGCCACCGACCGATACCGGAGCATGGCCGGTAAGCTGGTCGAGGCTTTGATTGTCGATCTTGAGCCGCCGCCCTTCACGCTTCATCGTATGACGGGTCGAATAGAACGACTTGTCCGGTTCATGGATGCCGAGCTTGCGCAAAGCATCGTTGATCCGGCGCGACAGATACTTGTAGCGGTCGCCGTATTTGTCAGCCTCGAGATCGTCGAACAGCCATTCTGCAACACAGTCACGCTGCAAGCGCGCGAATTCTGCGAAGCCTGCTTCCAACAAGATCCAGTGGATTGGGACGTCGCGAACTGAGCTGCGCGTCTTCTGCCGTCGGGGGCGGGTCTCGCTGGTCGAAGCAGCGGTAGGACGGATCCGGCGATCGCGGCGGAACCGCATGACCCATTCGCCATCGTCCTGAACGATTTCGGTGGGTTTCAGTTTGCAATGTTCGCCTGGGCGCGATCCGTGGAACGGTGCCAGGAACAGGACCCAGAACATCGTGTCGTCGCAGGCGTCCGGGTCGGTCATCAATGGCGAGGCGTAAATCCTGCGCATGTCCTCGTCAGAGAAGTGATCGCGCTCGTCACCTTCCCAAGCCGCACCCTCGACCGAGATGCCTTGCGCCGGATTGCTGGAAATCCACCCGGCGTCTTTGGCCACGCTCAAGATCGCTCGGAGCGCAGTCAATTGCTTTCCCACGGTCGGCGGGGATAGCGTTGGCAAGGCTTTCGCGTGCGCCAGGGCGATCTGCTCAGTGAGCGGCAAGGCGCTGACAGCCTTCTTCGGGCGGAACGGCAATTGCTCGACCAAGGAGATGAAAGTCCGCACCATCGCGGGCGTAATTGCTTCGATCGCGCTGGTGCTGCTGAGTTCCTCGAAACGTGCAATTGCCTTGGCGAACTCGTCGGCTGTTTTATCCTTGCCCGTAATCCGCTTGCGCCGGCGCCAGAGATCGAAAGCTTCCGAAAGCGTGTGATGGCTGTTCGGGACTAGGGCGGAGGTCGTTGCAAAAAGTGCCGGCGACGCCTCGGTTGAAGTTGGGACGGGTGAGTTGGTGGTCGGCGGAATGACAACGGGGCGCAGTGCTTCGCGGATACCAACCGGCCAAGATGCGAACGTGTGCTCCGCCAATCGGCTCAGGTAGGCGTGCGCAATGCGGTCATAGCTGGCCTTGGTGGACAGATCGATGGCCGGGACCAAATACGGCAGATAGCTGATGGCAAAGTGGAGCGGCTCGTAAACGCCGCGTGCCAGCAACTCGCGTGCGAGTTCCTGATAGACGATGCCGCTGGTCGCAGCGTTGCTTTCGAGGATTTCAGCGCGAAGTTGAAACCGCCTGCGTTCCTCATCGTCATCGATCGACGGGATTTCCGGTGGCTCCGGGTCTAGCAGGCTCGTCCAGACTTCGCCGAGATGCTGCCGTTCCACGGCCTGGGCATGGGCGTTGCTCCACGACGACCGGACGATCGACGCTAGTTTCTGCAATTCACTGGCTACCGCAAGATCCATCGATCGGGAAAAGCTGGCCAGCTTGTTCAAAGCCTCATCGACCAGCACATCAGCGGACTGCTGGGCTTGCTGCGTCAAGAGCATTCGCAGCCGAATCACCTCGCCCTTGTAATGCGAGCTCCAAGCAGCGCGCCGCTGTGCGGCAAGGTTGGGTTCGGCTGTGCTAAGCGAGTGCTGCCACGACGTCTTGCCGGCAAGGTGACGAATGTCCTTCGGGACGTCCATCCGGAACCATGCGTTTCGCGAGGTTGCACGCTTGTGTGAATGACTCATTCTACGCCCCATTCGTAGCACCCTTTCGTAGCATCGGGCGCCTAATGAAGCATTGATTTTTGCCGTTTTCCGTCGAACTCCGCGACTTAGCGACGAAGTGGTGACCCCTACGGGACTCGAACCCGTGTTTTCGCCGTGAGAGGGCGACGTCCTAGACCGCTAGACGAAGGGGCCGTGCAAGCGGGAGCGGCGCCTCTACGGGGGTCGCGGCGGGTCGTCAACCCACCGCGACATCCTTTTTCATTTCAGGCGGCTGCCTTGCGGCGCTCCGCCATCTCCGCGTTAAGCATTTCGGCGAGCAGGAAGGCCATCTCCAGGCTCTGCCCCGCGTTGAGGCGCGGGTCGCAATGCGTGTGGTAGCGGTCAGCCAGCGTCTGTTCGGTGACGTCGACGGCGCCGCCAGTGCATTCGGTGACGTTCTGCCCGGTCATTTCGGCGTGGATGCCGCCGGCGTGCGTCCCCTCTGCGCGGTGAACCGCGAAGAAGCCGCGGACCTCGGCCAGGATCCGCTCGAACGGGCGGGTCTTGTAGCCGTTCGCTGCCTTCACGACGTTGCCGTGCATCGGATCGCAGCTCCAGACCACCGGATGCCCTTCGCGCGTGACGGCGCGCAGCAGCTTGGGGAAGGCCGCCTCGATCTTGTCATGGCCGTAGCGGGTGATCAGCGTCATGCGGCCGGGGATGCGGCCGGGATTGAGCGTGTCGAGCAGGCGCAGCAGCACGTCGGGCTCCAACGTCGGTCCGCACTTCACGCCGATCGGATTGCCGATCCCGCGGAGGAACTCGACGTGCGCCGAGCCCTCGAACCGGGTGCGATCGCCGATCCACAGGAAGTGCGCGGACGTATCGTACCAGTCGCCGGTTAGCGAATCCTGCCGGGTCATCGCCTCCTCATAAGGAAGCAGCAGCGCCTCATGGCTGGTGTAGAAGCTTGTCTGCGCGAGCTGGGGCACGGTTTCGGGATCGATGCCGCACGCCGCCATGAAATCGAGCGCCTCGCCGATGCGATCGGCGGTTTCGGCATATTTCGCCGCCCACGGGCTGCGACCCATGTAATCCAGTGTCCAGCGATGCACCTGCGCGAGATTGGCGTAACCGCCCTGCGCGAAGGCGCGCAGCAGGTTCAGCGTCGCGGCGGACTGGGCATAGCCCTGCACCATGCGCTTCGGATCAGGGGTGCGAGATTCCGGGGTGAAGCCGATGTCGTTGACGTTGTCGCCGCGATAGCTGGGCAATTCGACGCCATCGATCGTTTCCGTCGGGGCGGAGCGCGGCTTCGCAAACTGGCCGGCCATGCGGCCGAGCTTCACCACCGGCAGCTTCGAGGCATAGGTGAGGACCACCGCCATCTGTAGGATGACGCGGAACGTGTCGCGGATGTTGTTGGGATGAAACTCGGCGAAGCTTTCCGCGCAATCGCCGCCCTGCAGCAGGAAGGCGTCGCCGGCCGCGACACGCGCGAGCTCAGCGGTCAGATTGCGCGCTTCGCCGGCAAAGACGAGCGGGGGGAAGCTGCGCAGCGTATCGGTCGCGGCGGTCAGCGCGGACTGATCGGGGTAGTCGGGGATTTGGCGAGCCTCGTGAGAGGTCCAGCTATGAGGGGCCCAATTGGAGGCCATGGCAATTTTCCTTTCGGCGCGCGGCCATGCAAGAAAATGTCGCAGCGCGCAAACAAGCTGTACTTTATAGCACGCCCGGGTAGGCGCCGCCATCGATCAGGAGGCTCTGCCCGGTGATAAAGCCGGCGCGATCCGAGCATAAAAAGGCGCAGGCTGCGCCAAATTCGGCCGGATCGCCGAACCTCTTGGCCGGGATGCGATCGCGGCTGCGCGCCTCTGCCGTCTCGACATCGATCGACTGCGATCTGGCGGCGAAGTTCATGACGGCGGGCAAGCGGCGGGTGGCGAACAGGCCGGGGAGGAGGAAGTTGATCGTGACATTGGCGCTCGCCACTTCGCGCGCGACGCCGGCGAGGAAGCCGGTCAGCCCGATGCGCGCGCCGCTGGAAAGATCAAGGCCGCCGGCGGGCGCCTTCACTGACCCGGAGGTGATGCACACGATGCGGCCGAAGCGCCGTTCGATCATCCCGTCGACGACCTGTTGAACGAGGCGGATGGGCGTGACCATATTGGCATCGAGCCCGGCGTGGATCGCAGCCTCGTCAAGATCGCGGAAACCGCGCGGGGGCGGGCCGCCGTTGTTGTTGACGAGAATGTCTGGCCGACCGGCGGCGGCGACCAGATCGGCCTGCACCGCCGGATCACCGATGTCGCCGGCGATGGCGATCACCTCCACGCCGGCATCCTGCCGCAGCTTCGCGGCTGCTTGCTCGACCGCATCGGCATCGCGGCCGTTGATGACGAGACGGCAGCCGGCGCGGGCAAGTTCCTGCGCGCAGGCGAAGCCCAGCCCTTGGCTGGACGCGCAGACGATGGCGGTTTTGCCGGACAGGCCAAGATCCATGAACATTCTCCCGATCGAGGCCGGATCATAGGGGAGAGAGGCAGGCGGCGTCACCATCGCAAGGGCGCGGGCGGTATCGCGTGCTTGCTGCGCGGTGCACGCCTGCCTAAATCCAGATCATGGCGCATGCTCATCACGATCATCACGAACCGCAGGGTGCAGACCTGGCCGAGGCAGCCCAGGCAACGTTGGAACGTGCCGGGGAGCAATGGACCGCGATGCGCGCCAGCGTGTTTGGCGCGCTGGCCGGGTTCGATAAGCCGGCGAGCGCCTATGATATCGCCGACGCCGTTTCCAAGGCGGAGGGGCGGCGCGTTGCCGCCAACAGCGTGTACCGCATCCTGGATCTGTTCGTCGGAACGAACCTGGCCCGCAAGGTGGAGAGCGCCAACGCCTATGTCGCCAATGCGCACCCCGATTGCCTGCATGACTGCATTTTCCTGGTGTGCGATTCGTGCGGGCAGACGACTCATCTTGACGATGACCGCCTGACCGGCGGGGTCCGCGACGCGGCCTCTGCCGCTGGCTTTTCACCGGTGCGCCCGGTGATCGAGGTGCGCGGCCGCTGCGCCGCCTGCGCCGGTACCGCCCGATGATCGACGTGGCAGGAATCCGTACCATTCGACACGATCCAACCGCTGGGGTAAGCGCCGCACGATGACCGATCTGCCTCAGACGCCGTTGCTCGATACCGTTTCGACGCCGGCCGACCTTCGAAAGTTGGCCCCTGAACAGCTTCGCCAACTTGCCGACGAACTGCGGGCCGAGACGATCTCCGCGGTTGGCTCCACGGGCGGGCACCTTGGTTCGGGGCTGGGCGTGGTCGAGCTGACGACCGCGATCCACTATGTGTTCGATACGCCGCGCGACCGCCTGATCTGGGACGTCGGGCACCAATGCTATCCGCACAAGATCCTGACCGGGCGGCGTGACCGTATCCGCACGCTGCGGCAGGGCGGCGGCCTTTCCGGCTTCACCAAGCGCAGCGAGAGCGAATACGATCCGTTCGGCGCGGCGCACAGTTCCACCTCGATCTCGGCCGCGCTTGGCTTTGCCATCGCCAACAAGCTGGCCGACCAGCCGGGCAAGGCGATCGCGGTGATCGGCGACGGCGCGATGTCCGCCGGCATGGCCTATGAGGCGATGAACAACGCCGAGGCCGCAGGCAACCGGCTGGTCGTGATCCTGAACGACAATGACATGTCGATCGCGCCGCCGGTCGGCGGGCTGTCGGCCTATTTGTCGCGCATCGTTTCCAGCCGCGAATTCCTGTCGGTGCGCGAGTTGATGAAGAAGCTGGCGCGGCGTCTGCCGCGGCCGTTTCACAATGCAGCGCGCAAGACCGACGAATTCGCCCGCGGCATGACGATGGGCGGCACGCTGTTCGAGGAGCTGGGCTTTTACTACGTCGGCCCGATCGACGGGCATAATCTGGAACACCTCATCCCGGTGCTCGAGAATGTGCGCGACGCGGAGGAAGGCCCGATCCTGGTCCATGTCGTGACGAAGAAGGGCAAGGGCTATGCCCCGGCCGAGGCGGCATCCGACAAATATCACGGTGTGCAGAAGTTCGACGTGGTGACTGGCGCGCAGGCGAAGGCGCCGCCGGGGCCGCCGGCCTATCAGAACGTGTTCGGCGACGCGCTGGCCAATGAGGCGGATCGCGACCCGCGGGTCTGCGCGATCACCGCGGCCATGCCGTCGGGCACTGGGGTCGATCGCTTCGCGCAGCGCCATCCCGACCGCGCGTTCGACGTCGGCATAGCCGAACAGCATGGCGTGACCTTCGCCGCTGGCCTTGCGGCGCAGGGCATGCGCCCGTTCTGCGCGATCTATTCGACGTTCCTGCAGCGCGCCTATGACCAGGTGGTCCATGACGTTGCGATCCAGAACCTGCCGGTTCGCTTTGCCATCGACCGTGCCGGGCTGGTCGGTGCCGATGGCGCGACCCATGCCGGATCGTTCGACATCACCTATCTGGCGAGCTTGCCCAATTTCGTGGTGATGGCTGCGGCGGACGAGGCCGAGCTGGTCCATATGGTCCATACCTGTGTCGAGCATGATTCCGGCCCGATCGCGGTGCGATATCCGCGCGGCAACGGCACCGGCGTGCCGCTGCCCGAGACCCCCGAACTGCTGGAGATCGGCAAGGGCCGCATCGTGCGCGAGGGCAAGACGGTGGCGATCCTGTCGCTCGGCACCCGGTTGGCCGAGGCGCTGAAGGCGGCGGACCAGCTGGAGGCCAAGGGCCTGTCGACGACGGTCGCCGATCTTCGCTTTGCCAAGCCGCTGGACGAGGCGATGATCCGTCGCCTGCTGTCCAGCCACGAAGTTGCCGTGACAATCGAGGAAGGATCGGTCGGCGGGCTGGGCGCGCATGTCCTGACCATGGCATCCGACGAGGGGCTGATCGACGGCGGGCTGAAGCTGCGCACGCTGCGCCTGCCGGACGTCTTCCAGGATCAGGATACGCCGCAGGCGCAATATGCCGCGGCCGGGCTTGATGCCGAAGGGGTCGTCGGAACCGTGCTGAAGGCGCTGCGCTGGAACGAAACCGGCGCCGCTGTGGGCGCGTGAGCGGCTGGACCAAGGTCATCCTCGCCACTGCCATATTGGTGGTGGCGATGGCGGGCTTCAATCTCGCGCTGTGGCGCCGCCTGAAGGAAGCGCGGCGGATCGCGGCGTTGCGCGCCGAACAGGAAAGCGACGAGGCGCTGCCACCTTCCTGATCGCGTCGTGGCCGGTGGCCTCGACCATCTGCCTCAGTTGCGTGCCTCATGCGCAGTGTAATCATGCGGGCGGGCGAGGATCGCGCGGGCATCGCCGGGCGCCCTGACTTCGCCATGCGGCCCGCCGGCGGCCTCTATCACTCGGTCGAGCAGGGCCTGACCCTCGGGCCACCAGCCAAGTCCGCTGGCCGCGTTGAGATGGCCTTGTGCGCCAGCATCGACGAAGTAACTGCCCCAATCCGCCGCCAGGCTGTGCGCACGCTCGATCGAGACCCAGGGATCGTCGGTGCTCGCAACCAGGATCGAGGGGAAGGGCAGGGGGATTCGGGGTGCGGGGGCGAAGGTGTTCAGCTCCGCCGGTGCGCCCTCGCGATCCACGTCGGCAGGCGCGACGAGCAGGGCGCCCGCCACTGGCCATCCATAGGGTTGCGGGCTGAGCGACGCCCACCAGGCGATAGCCTGGCATCCCAGGCTATGCCCGACCAGGATGACGGGGGCCTGCGCGCTGGAGATTGCCTGGTCGAGCTTCGTCACCCAGGCGTTGCGATGCGGGGTATCCCACATGCCGAGATCGACACGGTGCGTGTCGAGGCGGCCTTGTTCCCAAAGAGTCTGCCAATGCGCCGGACCCGAATTGCCGAGGCCGGGAACCGTAAGGACGGTTGGCGGCCGCGCGATGCTGGACGAAAAATGGCCCATGATGGTGCTCCTGTCCGTCGGGGCGAGGCCGCGGTGCCAGTGCTCTAGGGGGACGCCCGGCATCGCGACCTCGACCTCTTTCTATATCCTATCAAATCCATGGGCAATGACTCAGTTCCGCCACAAGGTCGGATCGAGCAGCGCTTGCGACGAAGCGATCGGGGGGCGATAGGGCCGGCATGGCAAAGTCTCGCGTAGATCAGATGCTCGTCGATCGCGGCCTCGCCGAATCGCGCACCCGTGCGCAGGCGCTGATCATGGCCGGGCTGGTCTATGTCGGTGATCGCAAGGTGGAGAAGCCGGGGCAAAGCTTCGCAGAGGATGTGACGCTCGACGTGCGCGGCCGGGACCATCCCTGGGTATCGCGCGGCGGCATCAAGCTGGCGCATGGGCTTGACCATTTCGGCTGGGACGTGACGGGCGCGGTCGCCATCGATGTGGGATCATCCACCGGCGGCTTCACCGACGTGCTGCTGAGTCGCGGTGCGGCGCGCGTGTATGCGGTCGACAGCGGCACCAACCAGCTTGCCTGGAAGCTGCGGCAGGACCCGCGCGTGATCGTTCATGAACAGACCAGCGCGCGCATCCTGACCGATGCACATATTCCCGAGCCGGTCGACCTGATCGTGTGCGACGCGAGCTTCATCGGCATTGCCAAGGTGCTGGAGGTGTCGCTGCGCTTCGCCAAGCCCGCCGCCCGCGCGCTGACGCTGGTGAAGCCGCAGTTCGAGGCGGGCCGCGAGGAAGTGGGGAAGGGCGGCGTGGTGCGCGACCCGACCGTTCACCGGCGCGTCTGCGACGAGGTGGCGGCCTGGTTCGAAACGCAGGGGTGGCGTGTCGAAGGCGTGAGCGAAAGTCCGATCACCGGGCCGGAAGGGAATGTGGAGTTCCTGCTCGCGGCTGTCCGCAATTGAGGCACTTGCGCGATTGATGATGATCGTGCGCGGTTTACGATCGCTGCGGGCCATGGTTAGGCGACGCAAAACGCCGCGGAGGAAATGTGGGGGCATTAGCGTCCAAGAGCCAGTTGCGCATGTCGTTCGTGCGATGGGCGCTCGTATGTGTCCCGCTGATCATGCTGCTGGGCTTTCTGTCGGGGCGCAGTGTCCCTTCGGGTGATCAGAACCTGTGGTATCAGGCGCTGGAGAAACCGGCGGTGACGCCGCCGGGCTGGGTGTTCCCGGTCGCCTGGACGACGCTCTATATTCTGCTCGGACTTGCGCTTGCTGCGATCCTGAACGCGCGCGGGGCACGGCGACGGGCGGCTGCGGTGGGGCTGTTCGCGGCTCAATTTGCGCTGAACCTTGCCTGGACTCCGCTGTTCTTTGGTGCGCATCGGGTTGGCGCCGCGTTGCTGGTGATCACGGTGATGCTGCTGCTGGCGATCGCCACCACCGTTGCCTTTGCCCGGATCCGCAAGGCGGCGGCGTGGATGATGGTCCCCTATCTGGTGTGGCTGAGCTTTGCCGCGGTGCTGACGTGGCGGATCGATCAGCTCAACCCCGACGCGGAAACCCTTGTGCCGAGCGCCCGAACCTCCCAAGTCATTGGTTGATTCTCTACCGAAAGGCTTTGGCACATGCAGTCCGAAAACCGGCTGTTCGATGATCTGGCGAAATTGGTGAACGGCGCGGCCGGGACGTTGGTGGGTGTAGGGCGCGAGGCGCAGTCCGGCGCGCGGGAGCGAGCGCGCGAGTGGATCGGCGGCCTGGACTTCGTCAGCCGTGACGAGTTCGAGGCGGTGAAGGCGATGGCGGTTGCGGCACGTGACGAGGCCGATGCGCTTCGCGCGCGACTGGATGCACTGGAAGCGCGCCAGAACGGCTGATCTATCCACAACTGTCTGCGGCGCGTGCTTTGCGTTGCGGGGCTAACCCGTGCGATAAGATGGTGATGCTCGACGAAGCCGATCACGATCACGAACCCGAAGCCCCGCTGGACATGCTCGAAAACTATTTCTCGGCGCATGGCTGGTCGTACGACCGCCATGACGACGAGATCAGCGCGAGCGTGAAGGGCAGCTGGACCGAATATGAGCTTCGCGCCCTGTGGCGCGAAGAAGATGGCGTGTTGCAGTTCCTGGCGTTTCCGGACGTGAAGGTCGCGGAACATGCGCGCGCAGCGGTGTACGAGACGATCGGCCTCGCCAATGAACAGCTGTGGCTGGGCCATTTCGAGATGTGGTCGTCCAGCGGGATCCTGCTGTACCGCCATGCCGCGGTGGTCGATCAGACCGAGGAGGAGGCGACGCTGTCGCTCAACGCGGCGCAAGTGTTGGTGGAAACCGCGATCGACGAATGCGAGCGCTTCTATCCGGTGTTCCAGTTCGTCCTGTGGGGCGGGAAATCGCCGCGCGACGCCATTGCGGCGGCGCTGATCGAAACGCAGGGCGAGGCCTGAGCCGGTCATGAGCCTTCCCAGTTCCTTGTGGTTGATCGGTTGCGGCAACATGGGTGGCGCGATGCTGCGCGGCTGGATCGCGCAGGGCTTGCCGCCATCCGCGATCACCGTTGTCGATCCTGGCGCGCCTGACGTACCGGCGGGGGTACGGATTCTCGCCGCGCCGCCGCAGGAGTCTGCGCCGGAGGTGATCGTGCTCGCCGTCAAGCCGCAGCTGCTGGACTCGGTCGCCCCGTCGATCGCGAGCATCCGCCCCGCGATCCTCCTGTCCATCCTGGCGGGCGTTGAGGAATCGGCGCTGGCGGCGCGCATCGCGGCGGGCACGATCGTGCGTGCCATGCCCAACCTGCCGGTGGCGATTGGCAAGGGAGTGACGGCGCTTCATGCGACGTTCACCGACCAGCCGGTTCGAGACACCGCGGAGGCGCTGATCCGTCCGCTCGGTCAGGTCGAATGGATCGCCGACGAGGCGCTTTTTGACGCGGTCACTGCCCTTTCGGGTTGCGGTCCGGGGTTCGTGTTCCGGTTCATCGACGCGCTGGCCTCGGCGGGCGAGCGACTGGGCCTGCCGCGCGAGCAGGCCGCGCGCCTCGCGCTCGCCACAGTCGAAGGGTCAGCAGCGATGGCGGCGGGCGCGGACGTCAGCCCGGCGGTGCTTGCCGATCGGGTGGCGAGTCCCGGCGGGTCGACGCGCGAGGGGCTCAATGTCCTCGATCGTGACGCGGCGCTCAATCACCTGCTGGAAGCGACGCTGAGCGCGAGCTTCGAACGGAACCGGGAATTGGCCGCGGCGGCGCGCGGCTGATCTGACGAGCCGACATCCACCGGCCGCTGTTCGGCGGCCGGGGCGACGGCTCAGCCGCGCAGTGCGTCGATCCGGGGACGCTCTTCTTCGGGGATCAACCCTTGCAGGACCGCCCAGAACCCGCCCACGGCACCCTGGCCAGCCTCCAGATAGGCGGCAGCGAGCCGTTCGCGCAGCGCGTCGTACAGCCCGGCCTCGAACGCTTCACCTTCCTTGGTGAGGCGCAGGAGTCGTTGGCGGCGGTCCCGCTCGCCAGGCCGCGCCTCGACATAGCCACGCTCGGTCAATTCGCTCAGCACGCGGCCGAGCGACTGTTTGGTGATCCCCAGCAGCGCGAGCAGATCGGAGACCGCCATGTCGGGCTTCCGGGCGATGAAGTAGAGCGCGCGATGGTGCGCCCGTCCGAGGCCGTGACGCGCCAGGCCGCGATCGATCGACCGCGTGATATGGGCGCTTCCGAAGTACAGCAGCTCGATACCGCGGCGAATTTCAGGCTCGCGCAGGAAGAGCGGAGAGGCGGAGGACGTCGGGGCAGCCATGTTGACCGGCATTGCCATCGGGCCTACCCGACCGCAACCCCGTCAACGGCGCGGTTGTTGCGCCTGCCAGGAGCTTTTTTCCGTGCCGACGCCTGCGCAATTCGCCTTTGAACCCAATTCCTCGCCGATCCCGGCGTCCGAACGCACCGCCCAGATCAGCGACCCGGCGTTTGGCCGCGTCTTCACCGATCATATGGCGGTGGTGCGCTGGAGCGAAGCGAAAGGGTGGCATGATGCGAAGATCACCGCACGCACCACGCTGTCGGTCGATCCGGCAACCGCGGTGCTTCATTATGCGCAGGAGATCTTCGAAGGGCTGAAGGCCTATCGTCATGATGACGGGTCCTTCGCGCTGTTCCGTCCCGCCGCCAATGCCGCGCGGTTCCGCGATTCCGCCCGCCGCATGGCGATGCCCGAGCTGCCCGACGATCTGTTCATCGGTTCGATCGAGGCGTTGGTAAAGACCGATGCCGACTGGTTCCCGGCGGTGGAGGGCGGGTCGCTGTACCTGCGGCCGTTCATGATCGCGAGCGAGGTGTTCCTGGGCGTGAAGCCGGCCGGGGAGTATCTGTACATGGTGCTGGCGTCGGCCGCCGGATCCTATTGGAAGGGCGGCGTCCGGCCGATCTCGCTGTGGGTGAGCCATGATTATTCGCGTGCCGCACCTGGCGGCACCGGCGCTGCCAAGTGCGGCGGAAATTACGCCACCAGCCTCGTCGCGCAGCAGGAGGCAATCCGCCGCGGATGCGACCAGGTGGTGTTCCTCGATGCGACGGAACGCCGCTGGATCGAGGAACTGGGCGGCATGAACATCTTCTTCGTGTTCGACGACGGCTCGATCCAGACGCCGCCGCTGACGGGAACGATCCTGCCGGGCATCACGCGCAACTCGATTCTCCAGCTTGCCCGTGACGCGGGGCTCACCGTACGTGAGGAGCTGTATTCGATCGATCAATGGCGTGCGGATGCGGACAGCGGGCGGCTGGTCGAAAGCTTCGCCTGCGGTACCGCGGCCGTCGTGACCCCGATCGGGCAGGTCTCCGGGCCCGATTATGCGTTCACCATCGGCTCGGGCGGCACGGGGCAGATTACGCAGCGGTTCCTCGACAGCCTGACCGCCATCCAGCGCGGCCGCGCGCCTGATCCGCACAATTGGCTGCATCCGATCGCCTAAGGCCATTGCACTTCGCGCGCGCCCGTTATAGGCGCCCGCGTTCTGCTGGGGCGTCGCCAAGTGGTAAGGCACCGGTTTTTGGTACCGGCATTCGCAGGTTCGAATCCTGCCGCCCCAGCCAATTTGCACTTAAGGACTTGATCTCGCTGGCTTCTTGCTTGTGAGACGGAACGATTGTGCCATCGACTGTGCCAATCGTCTGTCCGGAAGGTCGGATGCTCTGTGGCCTCGGTCCAGCATGTCTATCGGCGCGGCGCCATTTTCTGGTGGCGGCGCTGTCTCCCTTTGTTCTCATCTCGGAAACTTGATATACGTTTATCCCTGCGCACGGCCGATCGGCAGGAGGCACGGGAAAGAGGCGCCGCGCTGACCGCCGCGACGCGGGAGGTGGTAAGGATGGTGGAGGACCGCGTAAGGGCGGCGGACGCGCGCCCGACCGAAGACGAGCTCCAGGCAATGGCCAGGCAGGCGTACGCGGAGAAGCTGGCGCAGTTCTGCGATGATCAAAGAGCTTACCCGCATCATGCGGTCGATCATGAGCGCGCCAACCGAACGTGGGCCGATTATTACGACCGGCTCGTCCGCAACGGCGGCCATGCAGCAATGCTGGATGGTGAGGAACAGGCGTGGCGGATGATGGGCTGGGACGCGCAGCGGGTCGCCAATCTGCGCGTCGCGATCGCGCACGTCGAAGAGGGAAATCCGCCGATCTCACGGCGCTTCGTCGATCATTACCTTCGCGAATTCGGATACGAGCCGCATAATGGCCTGCGCCGCATGGTCGAGCGGGCACTCCATCCGGCCTATCGCGACGCCTGTCTTGAGGCCGAGCGACGCCGGCGGGGCGCGATCGAGCCGGCTTCGGCATCGCCTTACGCGGAGCCTGCTCAAGCCAGTGCGACCGCGACGGCCGTAGACCGATCATCGGCCGACCAGGGGGCGTATTTCAGCGACTTTATCGAGGCGGCGATCGCCGCCTTGGTCGCCAATGAACGATGGGATGGGAAATCGGGACGTCAGGCGCGCAGTACCATCGCCCTGTTCGAACTGCTGATCGGTCGCAAGAAGCTGGGGGCTTATCATCAGGATGACCTGACCGCGTTCATGAAAAAGCTCCGGTTCGTGCCCAAGCAGTACGACATGACGAGGGCCGAAAGTCGTAAAAGCATCCTCAACCATGTGGCAGCGGGGGAGGCGGCGGCGGAGAAGGCTGATGGCAAACCTATTGCCGGCGAACGGTCAAACCGGACACGGAACCGACACCTTTCGAGCCTTGCCGCGATCGTTCGCTGGGGCATTACCAACAAGAAGGGCAAGCCTGACATCACGTTCGACAAGCAGTTCGCGATCGTATCCAAGCGCAAGCGCGCTCGATCGGAACGTCCGGCAACCTCCAAGGACGATGTGGCAGCGCTCTTCGCCATGCCGACGTGGACGGGCTCGCAGCCTCATCGTGGCGGTACTGGCGCAGCCGTCTTGAGAGCACGCGTTACGCCTGGAGATGCGATCGTCCATGATGCGTTCTATTGGGTGCCACTTCTCCTCTACTATACCGGTGCCCGGCGGGAGGAAATCTGTAAGTTATGCCCGGGTGACGTGAAGCTGGCTCCCATTCCGCATATCTTCATCGACTTTACGGATTTTGGTCGCATCAAGAACGACCAATCGGTTCGCCCTGTGCCATTGCATCGCGAATTGGTTCGTCTGGGTTTCCTTCAGTTCGTTGAGGAATGCCGAAAGCGGGGATGTTCCCCGTCAGCGCCAATGGCACAGATTTGAGGTTGTGAATTAAGGAGTGTTGGGGCTTCGTCGTAGTGACGAAGGAACGAAGATGAAGCCCCAACACTCCTTGAAAAAATCGCCTGCCAAGGCC